>NZ_JFYT01000067.1:0-43207 GCF_000632165.1 Delftia sp. RIT313
GGGTCGCCTTCTTTGATCTGACCTTTCTTGGCGAATCAAGAAAGGGCAGTCGGCTGCCGGGCCGAGACCCGGCCTCTGTCGCCAGAGGCGCGACAGAGTCAAAAAGGAAGCTCAGGCAGCCAACCTGAACCGCTCCACCACCCCCCCAAACCCCCTCTCCAGATCCGCAATCAGATCCAAAGGATCCTCCAGCCCCACATGCAGCCGCACCACAGGCGCAGTCCCCGTCCACACACTGTGCTCCCGCAACCGCTCAGGCTGCGCCACCAGCGCCAGGCTCTCATACCCGCCCCAGGAAGCCCCCTGCGCAAACTGCCGCAACGAGTCAACGAACACGGCGCCGGCACCGGCGTCCACCCCTTCGGCAAACGCGAATGACACCAGCCCGCTGGCCCCGCTGAAGTCACGCTTCCACAGCGCATGGCCGGGATCGGAGGGCAGGGCCGGGTAGAAGACGCGGCCGACCTGGGGCTGCTGCTCCAGCCACTGGGCGATTTCGGTGGCGTGGCGCTGGTGCTGGGCCAGGCGCACGGGCAGGGTGCGCAGGCCGCGCAGTGCCAGGTAGGCGTCGTCGGCGCCTATGGTCAGGCCCAGGGCCTCGTAGGCGGTGGATATCTTCTTCGACAGCGCGGGGCCGTCGGTGATGACGATGCCCTGCATCACGTCGGAGTGGCCGGCAATGTACTTGGTCGCGGCCTGGATGGAGAGGTTGGCGCCGTGCTCCAGGGGCTGGTAGAACCAGCCGCCGCTCCAGGTGTTGTCGGTAGCCACGGCAATGCCGTGCTGGCGTGCCACGGCGGCCAGGGCGGGCAGGTCCAGCACCTCGTAGAGCAGGGAGCTGGGCGATTCCAGGTAGACCAGGCGGGTGTTGGGGCGGATCTTGCCGGCCAGATCGTCGCGCGAGGGCGAGAAGTACTCCAGCGTGATGCCCAGGCGCTGCAGCAAGGTGGCGTCCACGCGGCGCACGGGAGAGTAGACGCTGTCGGCCACCAGGGCATGGTCGCCGGGCGAGAGCAGGGCGATGAGCACCAGGGTGATGGCGGACAGGCCCGAGGGCGTGAGAAAGGCGCGGTGCCCGCCCTCCAGCGCGACCACGGCGTCTTCCAGCGCGCGGTGCGTGTCCAGGCCGTGGCGGCCGTAGGAGGCCACGCGCTCGCCGGCCTCGCGGCGGTGGTGCAGGTCGGCGTAGGCGGCGCTGTCGGCAAAGCGCACGGTGCTGGTGCGCACCACGGGCACGTTGACGGGGCCGGAGCCGCCCTGCAGCGGCGGCGTGCCTGCGTGCAGCAGGCGGGTCGACGGGCCCAGGGGCCGTTGCTTGTCTTGGGGCGTGCTCATGCCACGGCCTCGCTGGGACGGAAGTAGGCGGCGTTGTAGTTCTTGACTTCGCCGGTGTCGGGGTCGATGGCCACGCGGCCGCTCAGGGTTTCCAGCGGTTGGCCGTAGAGATGGAAGTGCAGCGTGGGCTGCTTGCCCACGACGGCAATGCTGTGGATGTCATCGGGCAGGAAGGCGATGGAGGCGCCCGGCTGCACGGTGAATTCGCGCGCCAGGTGGATGCTGGCGCGTGCGGGGTTGCTGCGGTCGTCCGTGCGTTCGTAGAGGCGGTTGAGCTCCTGGCCTTCGACGGCAACGATCACGGCCCAGGTCGTGTGGTTGTGCGGCGCCGTGGTCTTGCCGGGGTTGATGGAGTTCAGGTACAGGGCCAGGCCCGCATCGCCATCGGCCGGGTTGAGGCGGTAGCGCGTGGAGGCGCCCACGCCCTCGGTCTGCGCGGGCGGGGGGAAGTCCGCGCGGCTGAACAAGGCCTTGTGCGCGGCCAGCTGCTCCAGGCGTGTGGTGATGGCCGACAGGGTGCTGCGGTCGGGCGCGCCGGCCTGCAGCAGCTGGCGCACGTCGGCCAGGGCGGCGTCCACGGCCTGGCGGCGCCGGGCGGCGGTGTCTGTATGGGTGCCTGTATCTGCGCCTGTGCCGGCCGGGGTTTCAGTCGTTGTTTCTGCGGTCATGGGATGTGCTCCTGGAGGTGGGGGGTCAAAGGGCAAAGCGCAGGCTGTTGAAGGGCAGCGGCGTTGTGGCCGGGGCGGCTGGCGCAGGCCTGGACCGTGCACCATCGCCCAGGGCGCGCTGCAGGAATTCGCGCGTGCGCTCGCTGCGCGGGCTGCCGAAGATCTGGGCGGCCGGGCCGTGCTCGACGATGCGGCCGGCCTCGGTGAAATAGACCTGGTCGCTGACCTCTTCGGCAAAGCGCATTTCGTGCGTGACCAGCACGCAGGTCATGCCGTCCCTGACCAGGTCGCGGATCACGGTCAGCACCTCGCCCACGGTCTCGGGGTCCAGGGCCGAGGTCACTTCGTCGAACAGGATCAGCTCGGGCCGCATGGCCAGGGCGCGCGCAATGGCCACGCGCTGCTGCTGGCCGCCGGACAGCTCGCCGGGGTAGGCGGATTCCTTGTGGTCCAGGCGCACCTTCTGCAGCAGGGCGCGGGCCTCGCGCTCGGCCGTGGCGCGGTCGCGGCCGACCACGCGCGTGGGGGCGATGACCAGGTTCTCCAGCACCGACAGATGGGGGAACAGGTTGTACTGCTGGAAGACGAAGCCCACGCGCTTGCGCAGGGCGATCAGCTCGGCCTCGGTGCGTAGCTGGTCCACGCGCGTGCCCGCCACCGAGATGGCGCCGCGCTGGGGCCGCAGCAGGCCGGTGATGCAGCGCAGGATGGTGGACTTGCCCGAGCCCGAGGGCCCGATGATGGTCACCGCCTCGCCGCGCCGCACCTGCACGTCGATGCCTTGGAGCACCTGGTTGTCGCCAAAGGACAGGTGCACATCCTGCAGGTGGACCAGGGCGGGTGCCGTGCCTGCGGGGGCATCGGCCGTGGCGAGTTGGGAGAGAAAGGAGTCAGTGGCGTTCATGGCGTCGCTCCAGGGCGCGGGTGGCGCGGGCAATCGGATAGCAATAGGCGAAAAACAGCGCGAGCAGCGTGAAATACACAAGGATGGTGAAGTCCGTGCGTGCCACGGTGTTGCTGGCGATCTGGGCGGTGTCCACCACGTCGTGCACGCCCACCAGCGAGGCCAGCGAGGTGCTCATGGTGATGCTGGCGTAGAGGTTCATCCACGGCGGCAGCATGCGGCGCACGCACTGCGGCAGCACGATGAGGCGGAAGATCTCGCTGCGGCGAAAGGCCAGCGACTGGGCTGCCTCCCACTGCGCGCTGGGAATGGACTGGATGGCGCCCCGGAAGATCTCGGCCACGTTGGCGCTGGTGGGCAGGGCCAGGCCCAGCACCACCTTGACCCAGTCGGGGAACGGAAAGGTCCAGCCCACCAGCTTCAGCTCGAACGGGAACACATAGGTGGTGAAGTAGATGAGCACCAGGATGGGCGCATTGCGAAACAGCTGCACATACCAGCGCACGCCCGTGCGCACGGCCGGCGTGGGCGACAGCGACAGGGCGCCCAGCACCAGGCCGGCCACGGTGCCGATGGCCACGGCCAGCACGCTGATCTCGATGTTGACCAGGAGGCCGCGCAGCAGCGCGGGCAGCCATTTCCACAGGTGCACGAAGGCGGGCGGGGCGCTGTCCGTGGCGGCCCAGCAGGCGCACAGGGCCAGCAGTGCGGCGCCCGCGATCAGCCAGGGGCTGCGCGCCGCGCGCAGCAGGGCGGCGGGCAGCGGGCGGGGCGCGGCGCCGGTGTTCAGGGTGGCTTCATTGGCCATAGCCGGGCATCCTCAGGTGTTGTTCCAGCCAGCGGCCCGCCAGGCTGACCAGCCAGGTCAGCAGGCCGAACCACAGCAGGATGAGCAGCAGCAGCTCCAGCACGTTGTCGCGCTGCGACCAGATCATGATGGACTCGTAGGTCACGTCGCCCACGGCAATGGCCGAGGCCACGGCCGTCATCTTCACCAGGTCCACCAGGTTGTTGGTCAGCGAGGGCAGGGCAAAGCGCACGGCCAGCGGCAGCTGCACGCGCACCAGCAGCTGGCGCTGCGAAAAGCCCAGCGAGCGCGCCGCCTCCAGCGTGGTGGCGGGCACGGCCTCGATGCCGGCGCGCAGCGCCTCGGCATGGAACACGCCCTTGTGCAGCGAGACCACGATCACCACCCAGACAAAAGGCGTGAGAGGGTTGTTGCCCGCGCCCCAGTCGCGCAGCTGCTGGGTGATCAGCATGTTGAGCACCAGGAAGGCGCAGTACAGCTGCACCAGCGTGGGCGTATTGCGCGTGACCTCCACAAAGGCGCGCGCGGGCCGTGCCAGCCAGGCGCGGCCCGAGGTCAGGGCCGCCGCCAGCGCCACGCCGGCCGCCAGGCTGCCGGCAATGGTCAGCAGGGCCAGCTGCACGGTCACGAACATGCCGCGCACAAAGGCCTGGCGCTCGGACACATCCAGCACGAAGGCGTAGTTCAGGCCCAGGCCCTTGAGCGCTTGCACGCCCTGGGCAAGCAGGCTGTCGTTCATGGCACGGCCTCCAGGGCAGCCGGCTGTGCATGCGCTTGCGCTTGCGCAGCGGGGTCTTTCAACGCGGCCACGGCACGTGCGATGCGGGCCGTGGCCTCGGCCAGCACCTCGTCGCTGGCGGCGGTGGAGATGCGGAAATACGGCGACAGGCCGTAGGCCCCGCCATCCACGGCAGCCACGCCTTCGGACTCCAGCAGCCATTCGGTCAGGTCGGTGTCGCTGGCGATGGGCTGGCCGTCCGGGCGCAGGTGGCCTATCAGCGCGCCGCAGTGCACAAAGGCAAAGAACGATCCGCCCGGCGGCAGCAGGGCCAGGCCCGGCACCTGGTCCAGCGCCTGGGTGACCCGTTGCGCGCGCCGCGCATAGGCGTTGCGGGCCTGCTGCACAAAGCTCTGGTCGGGCGACTGCAGCGCCGCCGTGGCTGCGGCCTGGGCCACGGAATTGGGGCCTGACGAGGCCTGCGACTGGATCACCACCATGGCCTGCACCAGCGCGGCCGGGCCTGCGCCCCAGCCGATGCGCCAGCCGGTCATGGCATAGGTCTTGGAGACGCCGTTGACCAGCAGCGTGCGCTCGCGCAGGTCGGGGGCCACGGCCAGCCAGTGCGCGGGGGCCTGGGGCGTGAACCAGATGTGCTCGTAGAGCTCGTCGAGCAGCACCAGAACCTGCGGATGAAGGCGCAGCACCTGGGCCAGGGCGGCCAGTTCCTCGCGGCTGTAGACGGCGCCCGAGGGGTTGCCCGGCGTGTTCAGCACCAGCCAGCGCGTGCGCGGCGTGATGGCGGCCTGCAGCGCGGCCGGCGTGAGCTTGAAGCCCTGCTCAATGCCGCAGTCCACGATGACCGGCGTGCCGTCGTTCACGCGCACGATGTCGGGAAACGAAGGCCAGTACGGCGCGGGCACGATGACCTCGTCGCCCGCATCCAGCGTGGCCGCCAGCGCGTTGTAGATCACCTGCTTGCCGCCGTTGCTGACGATGATCTGCCCGGCGTCGAAGTCCAGGCCGTTCTCGCGCCGGTACTTGGCGCTGATGGCCTGGCGCAGCGCGGCCGTGCCGGGCGTGGGCGTGTACTTGGTTTCGCCACGGGCCAGGGCCGCGATGGCGGCCTGCTTGATGGGCTCGGGCGTATCGAAATCGGGCTCGCCCGTGGTCAGCGCAATGATGTCGCGGCCCTGGCGGGCCAGGGCCGTGGCCCGCGCGCTGGCCGCGGCATTGGGCGAGAGCCTGACGCGCTGCACGCGCTGCGAAAGGGGAAAGGGCGTGGTCATGGCGTGGGGCCTTCCTGGAATGCGGCGGCTGGCGTTGGAGAAACCTGCGGCAAGTCGTGCGGCAAATCGTCCGGCAGGGCTTGCAGCACCTTGCCGGGATTGAGCAGGCCCAGCGGGTCGAAGGCCTGCTTGAGACGCCGCATGAGCTGCAGCTCCACGGCGCTCTTGTAGCGGGGCAGCAGGTCGCGCTTGGTCTGGCCCACGCCGTGCTCGGCGCTGATGGAGCCGCCGTGGGCGTGCACGCTGTCGTGCACCACCTCGTGGATGGCGTCTTCCTGGGCAAACAGCTGCGCGGGCGTGCTGTCCGGCGCGTGCGACACGTTGTAGTGCAGGTTGCCGTCGCCCAGGTGCCCGAAGGCCACGGGCCGCACGGCGCCAAAGCGCGCCTGCAGCAGCGCGGCCGTGGCCGCAAGAAAGTCGGGGATGCGCGAGATGGGCACCGACACGTCGTGCTTGATGTTGCGGCCGTCGCGCCGCTGGGCCTCGCCCAGGGCCTGGTCGCGCAGCCGCCACAGGGCCTGGCTTTGCTGCAGGCTCTCGGCAATGGCGGCATCGGTGACCAGGCCGTCCTCGAAGGCCTGGCCCACCACGCACTCGAAGCGCTGGCGCGCATGGTCCTCGCCCTCGCTGTCGGACAGCTCGATCAGCGCAAACCAGGGCGCGTTGAGCGCCAGCGGTATCGGCTGCTCAGGCACATGGCGGGCTATCAGGCCCAGTGCCGTGTCCGACATCAGCTCGAACGCCGTCAGGCTGGCACCGAAGCCCGCCCGCGCCTGGCTGAGGAAGGCCACCGCATCGCGTATGCAGCCAAAGGCCAGCAGGGCCGTGTGCTGGGCGCGGGGCAGCGGATGCAGGCGCAGCGTGGCCGCCGTGATGATGCCCAGCGTGCCTTCGCTGCCCACGTACAGGTCGCGCAGCGCATAGCCGGTGTTGTCCTTGCGCAGCCCGCGCAGGCCGTCCCAGATGTCGCCCTCGGCCGTCACCACTTCCAGGCCCAGCACCAGCTCGCGCGCGTTGCCGTAGCGCAGCACCTGGGTGCCGCCCGCGTTGGTGGACAGGTTGCCGCCAATGGTGCAGCTGCCCTCGGAGCCCAGGCTGAGGGGGAACAGCCGGTCCGCATCGCGCGCTGCCTGCTGCACATGGGCCAGCACGGCGCCGGCTTCCACGGTCAGGGTGTCGTTGTCGGTGTCGATGGCGCGCACGCGGTTCAGGCGGGCCAGCGACAGCAGCACGGCGTGGCCCGAGGCGTCGGGCGTGGCGCCGCCCATCAGCCCGGTGTTGCCGCCCTGGGCCACGATGGGCGTGCGGTGGGCGCGGCACAGGCGCACCAGCTGCGCCACCTGGGCCGTGTCGGCAGGCCGTGCCACGGCCAGGGCCTGGCCCGTGAGGCGGCCATGCTGATCGGTCAGGTAGCCGGCCGCATCGGCACCCGTGAGCACATGGGCATCGCCCAGGGCGTGGCGCAGCGCGGTGATGAGGTCGGCGGGGCCGGTGATGTGGCCGCTGGTGCTGGTGCTGGTGTTGGTGCGGGTGTTGGTGCTCATGCGGGCGCCTTCCTGAACTTGTCGTGCAGCTGGTGCAGCAGCGGCGTGGGCGTCATGCCGTTGCGCTGCTCCACCTCGATCAGCCAGCCCGTGCGGTGCCAGTCCTGCACGATGCGGTCGATGGCCGCCTGCGTGTCGGACTCGCCCTTGCGCAGCCAGATCACCGAGGGCGAGGGAATGATGTCGGCGGGCGAGACGATCTCGTAGTCCTTCCAGTCCGCATTGCTGGCCACGAGTTCGCGCAGCGTGGGGCTGACATGCACGGCGGCCGCGCAGTTGCCGCCCTTGAGGGCCAGCAGCGACTCGGGCTGGCCCCGGAAGGCCTTGATCTGGGCGCCGTATTGATCGGCCAGCGGCTTGGTGAAATTGCTGCCCTGCGACACGCACACGGGCTTGCCGCGCAGGTCGTCCCACTGGCGCACGCCGCTGCCCTTCTTGGCGATGGCGGCGCCGCCGACTTCCTCGAACGGCGTGGGCACGAAGGACAGGATCTCGCTGCGCTCCTGCGTCCACTGCATGTTGGCGATCAGGATGTCCACCTTGCCCTGCTGCAGGAACTGCACGCGGTTGGACGGCTGGACCTGCACGGTCTCCACTCCCACGCCCAGGCCCTTGGCCACGCCGTCGGACAGCTGCACGTTGTAGCCCACGTGCCTTTGCGTGACGGGGTCGATGGTGCCGAACGGCGGCCCCGAAAGCATCACGCCCACCACGATCTTGCCGCGCTGCTTGATGCGGTCCAGCGTGGCGTCGGCATGGGCTGCCAGGGCCGTGAGGGCGAGCAGGGCCGCCAGTGCGGTGCGGGTCGGCTTCATGGCTTGGCTCCCTTGACGGCGGCCTGGGTTGCCTGCGCATCGGCTTGTGCTGCCGCATACACCGCGAAGTCGTAGGGCGCGCGGTCGAACTGGCCCTTCAGCGCGCGTTCGTGGCGCTCGGCGATCCAGGTGTCGGGCACGCCGCTGGCGCGGGCAACCTTGAGCAGAAAGCCCGTGCGGTGCCAGTCCTGGATGGCCTTGTCCACGAAGGCCTGGGTGTCGGCCTCGCCGCGGCGTGTCCACACCACGGTGGGCGAGGGAATCAACTGGTCCTGCGTGCCCAGTTCGAAGTCCTTCCACTCGGCTGCATTCGGGCCGGTGAGCTTTTCATAGAGCGCGGGCTGGATATGGACCGAAGCCGCGCAGGTGCCGCCCTTGAGCGCCAGCAGCGACTCGGGAATGCCGCGCAGGCCCTTGACCACGGCGCCATAGCTCTCGGCCAGGGGCTTGGCGAAGTTGCTGCCCTGCGACACGCAGGCCACCTTGCCGCGCAGGTCTTCCCAGCGCTTGATGCCGCTGGCCTTGGCCACCAGGGCGCCGCCGCCGATCAGGTCATAGGGCGTGGGCGCGAACGAGAGGATCTCGCTGCGCTCCTGCGTCCATTGGATGTTGGCGATCAACAGGTCCACCTTGCCGCTTTGCAGGAACTGCACGCGCGTGGAGGCGGTCACGGGAACCGTCTCCAGCGGCACGCCCAGGCGGCGCGCGATGTCGGCGGCCAGCTCGGTCTGGTAGCCGCCGGTCTTGCCGGTGGCGGGGTCCAGCACGCCGAACGGCGGGCTGGCGCCATCAATGCCCACGGACAGCTTGCCGCGTTGCTTGATCTTGTCCAGCGTGGCATCGGCGTGGGCGGCACCGGCGCCCAGCAGCAGGGCCAGGGCGGCGGCAAGGGGGGGAAGAAGGCGGGGCATGCGTGAATCCATCAGGGAACGGAAGGCCCGGCCCCGTCCTGCGGGGCCTGGGCCTGGGTGGTCGGAAAAAAAGCAGGGGTGGACCGCCGTGGCGGCCGGCGGTCAGCTGGCGGACTTGAACTTGGCCTGCAGCTCGGGCAGCAGCGGGTTGGCCGGCTCGATGCCCACGCGCTTTTCGGCGGCAATCAGCCAGCCCGTGCGGTGCCAGTCCTGCACCACCTTGTCCACGGCGGCGATGGTGTCGGCCTCGCCCTTGCGGGTCCAGACCACGGAAGGCGCGGGCAGCACCTCGCCGGCGATGGGGGCCGAGTACTGCGCCCATTCGGGGTTGCTGCGCAGCAGCGGGTAGATCAGCGTGCTGTCATGCACGGCGGCCACGCAGTTGCCGCCCTTGAGCGCCAGCAGCGAGTCCGACGAGCTCTTGTAGCCATGCACCTGGGCGCCGTACTCGCTGGCCAGCGGCTTGGCAAAACTGCTGCCCTGGGACACGCACACGGGCTTGCCGCGCAGGTCTTCCCACCTGGCGATGCCGCTGCCCTTGCGCACGGCGGCAATGCCGCCCACGCGGTAGAAAGGCGTGGGCGCGTAGCCCAGGGTCTCGGCACGGTCGGGGTTCAGCTCCATGGAGGCGATCAGCAGATCCACCTTGCCGGCCTGCAGAAACTGCACGCGCGTGGCGGTCTGCACCTGGACCAGCTCGGCCTCCACGCCCAGGCCCTTGGCCAGGGCGCGTGCCAGCTCGGGGTTCCAGCCCACGAGCTGCTGGGTGGACGGGTCGATGGAGCCGAAGGGCCCGCCATTGACCAGCACGCCAATGGTGACCTTGCCGCGCTGCTTGATCTTGTCCAGCGTGGCATCGGCCCGGGCCTGGGTGCAGGCCAGGGCCAGCGCGGCGGCGATGAAGGTCAGGGATGCGGAAAGGGTGGCGCGGGGCTGGCGGCGCAGGGTGGGGCTTGTGTGCATGGCGGGAGCGGGGGAGCGGGGAATAACAGGGCCAACGAAAGATGCGTACGCCTGCATCTTCTGGCCGCCCTTGACCCACGGCAACAAAGCTTTGGGAGCATGTTTATGCGCTTTGCGTCGCTGCATCAGGGTGATCACCAGGGGAATGTGGGCCCGAGGCAGGGCGGGTCGATGGTGTAATCGCGACGGCCGGGGTGCTGCGCCCACCGGCACCTCCCAGCGAGCCCTCTTCCATGCACCAAGCCCTAGCGTCCCTACTCGCCCCTCTCGCCTGCGCCGCCCTGCTGTGTGCCAGCCCCGTGGCCTGGGCCGCCAATCCCACCAGCTCGGGCAATTGCGAGGAAAGCTCCACCAACATGTCCGAGGTGCGCGCCTGCCTGCACGAGCAGAACGTGGCCATGGTCAAGGCCGCCTACGCCTCGCTGTCGCTCAAGCTCAAGGCCCGCATGCCCCAGGCGTCGGAAGAGCTGGAAGTGGCGCAGAGGAACTGGGTGCAGTACGCACGCAGTGCCTGTGAGTTCCTCTCTGAATTCAATTCCGCCAGCTTTGCCAAGGACGATGCGCGCGCCAACTGCTGGAGCGACTTCGCCCGCGCCCGCGCCAAGCAGCTCAAGTCCTGGGAAATGCAACTGGACAAGAAGCCCTGAGGGCGGGGACGCTGCTCACTGGTAGTTCAGCGTGAAGGTGGCCCTGCCGTTGGCCTGCCCCGTCGTGACTGCCGCAGCGGTCTGCACGTATTTGGCAGTCAGCGGGATCTTGAACTGGGCAACGCCCTGGACGATGGTTCCCGCACTCCATTGGTTGGTGTTGCCAGGCACGTTGGAATCCGGGCCGTAGCCGAGAGCGGTGCCATCCTTCAGTATCTGTATGCCTATTCCGGTGGCAACCGGCTTGCCGTCTGGCGCGGTCTGGCTCAAGGTCAGGACGGTGCTCTGATTGCTGGTGTCATTGGCATCGGTGAGCGTGATGTGGGGACGCAGAACGCTTTCGGGCGCGCCGCCCTTGCATTCCAGCGTGATGTCGAAGTGCTGGGGGATGGAGGTGGACTGGAGGCCCGTGAAACGCAGGATGGGCACAGCGCCCATGGGTACGGAGATGGTCGAAGCGGCCACCGAGCAGGAGGGACCGACCACCACCCTGGTGCGGCCGGACAGGTTGACGTTTCCTGCGGTGCAGCTGGGGCACTGGAATCGCATCTCGACGTTCATCCCGGAGCCCGTTAGCGTGCCAGCGGAAACGTTGCCGGTTTTCACCAGCTCGATCCAGACATCCTGGGGGTGTGAACTGACATTCCAGAAATAACCCAGCGCGCCCGAATGATTTTCTGATTCGGTGGTAATGGGCATGGTTCTGCCACTGGGAGCGCTGGGGCCGCGCCATGTTGCCCACCAGCGGATTCCAATGCCGGGAATATTGGTGCTGTAGACATTATTGTATCCGGGCGTCTTGGTCCCGGATTGAACATTGGCGGCTACAACGGCGTTGGAAACATCGTACTCGAATGCCGTGTTCAGCACTGCTCGAAGATTAAATACGGTTGCCGTAGACTTCCATAGCGTAGATCCGTTGGAGTAATTTCCGGGTACTGTTATTTCCTCGGGCAGTGAAATGCTGGAGCTGGTGGGGGAGAATACGCCTCCGGCAAAGGCATTGGTGTTCATCGTTGCCGCTGAAAAGGCGATGAGAAATGGAAGGGCGATCAATGCAAGGCGGCGTACTTGCGAGAAAAATGAGGGAATGAAAGAAGAATGCATGATACTGATTCGCTCCATTGCTGAAGTATGATTCTCGAAAATATCACGCAATAGTTTTATTGAACTTTTGAGTGAATAATGAGGGGCTGGAAATGAAAGCATCGAATCATTCGATGGGTGGCCTCTTTAGTATTTCGCACTCTACGCCGAAGATATGAGGTGATGCAATCAGACTGCTCTGATAATGGAGCGTGGCTCAGTCAAAAGCCGCCCATGCACGCCATTCGTAAAGAGCAAGGCCCGCGTGTCACGAAGCTCGGGTGCGTGGAGGTTGCGCAGACAAGCCTGGTCCAGTCCGCTCAGTTGCTGAGAGGTGCGGTCGGAGAAGCGTCACTGGCACCTCTGGCGGCTTGCCAGAGCGCATCGGCCAGGGCTGTGATCTCAGGGGCCAGGTGCAGGCGTTCCAGCCAGCGGCCTGCAATGCCGCTGGCGCCCCAGGTGGCTCCGGCCAACTGGCCGGTGATGGCTGCCGTGGTGTCGGCGTCATCGCCCAGGTTGGCGGCCTGCAGTACCGCGCCTTCAAAGCTGTCATGCCTTGCAAAGCACCACAGGGCCGCCTCCAGGCTGTCCACCACGTAGCCGCTGCCGCGTATCTGTGCGGCCGGCTTGTCGCGATAGTCGCCACGGGCAATCTCCCGCAGGCGTGGGCTGGCGCAGTCTTGCAGAACGCCGCCCAGGTCCAGAACCTGCGACCGGGGCAGTCCCTGCAGCGCCCGGCACAGCGCCACGGCGAACAGGCGGCAGGCCTGCAGGCATTCAGGTGCCGCGTGGGTGGTGCGTGAGCTGAGTTCAGCCATGCGCTGCACCAGGTCCTCGTCGGGGCCGAAGAACATGGGCACGGGCGCCAGCCGCATCAGGGAGCCGTTGCCGGCCTGGTCCGGGTCGGGCGACCCGGCCAGCGGATCGCCGGTGGCCAGGAAGCGCTGGATGGCCGCCCTGGTGGCCATGCCGATGTCAAAGCAGTTGCCGGTGGAACTCCAGTACCCCCATTCGTACCAGTTGGCATAGCGCGTCATCTGGTCCTGCGGGTCGCAGCCGCTGCGCTGGAGCAGGCTTTCGGCCAGGCACAGGGCCATGGAGGTGTCGTCGGTCCACTTGCCTGCGGGCAGCGAGAAGGGGCCGCCGCCGACCATGTCGGTCAGCAGCGCAAAGCTGCCGCGCGGCTGGAATTCCAGCGTCGTTCCCACGGCGTCGCCACAGGCCAGGCCCAGCAGGGCACCACGGTATCGGTCCAGCGTGTCCATGGCCATGCCTGTGCTCGCGCTCATGGTCGGTCAGGAGCGGTGCTGCGCAGCCGCGCGCGCACCTGCATGAGGGCAAAGCCCAGCAGGTTCAGGCCCTGCCAGCGCGCGGGGTCGGTGGCGCGCACGTCGTCGGCGGCCAGGCCGATGCCCCAGATGGCGTCCACGGGGCTGGCCTCCACCAGAACCCGCTCGCCCGTGTTCAGCAGATAGCCGGCCAGGGCCGGGTTCTGGGAGAACTTGGCCTGGTTGGCGCGCATCACGATGCCCATGCGCGCGGCCACCCAGGCCGCTTCATCGAAGCCCTGGATGCCACGCCCCAGCTTCTTGGCCTCGCCCGGCGTGCGGCAGTGCACGATGGCCGCGTGCGCCGCCTCGTCGCCAAACAGCCGTGCCTTGCCCGCCATCATGAAATGCTCGGCCGTGGGGTAGTGCTGGCCATCGACCTCGAAGCCCGCCTCGAACCACTGGCTCATGCAGGTCTTGCCGATGGAGCCATCGGCCGCAGGCTGGTGGCCCCAGAACGGCAGGAAGCGCGGGGTGAGACCCTGGGCCATGGCGTGCTGGAGGTCTTGCAGGGAGGCGATGTGGTCTGTGGTGGTCATGGGCTGTCTCGTTGCCGTATGTGCCGTTTCAGGAATGCGATGGAGCTTGCTGCAGCCACCACTGGCTGAAGGCCATCAGGTCTGCGTGCTGCGAGTGGGCGTGGACCAGGTCCGGCCCGGTGTTGGGCGTGCCGTTCGGGCCGCGGCACACCAGGGCCGCGTGAATGCCCGGGCCAATGTCCCGGAGGTAGGGCAGATAGTCGTCCACGAAGGCGACCGGGCCGAGCCGCTGCAGGGCGTCTGCCTTGGGGCTGCGCAGGCCGGTGGTCCGGCCCGTGGCGATCACGCGGTCGATGGGAAAGCCGAGGTCGCGCAGGTTGCCCAGGCGGGCCTGCTCGAAGCGCGCCGCCAGGGCCGTCACGCAGACCAGTTCGTAGCCGGCGCCCTGCAGGTCTTGGCAGGCCTGCAAGGCATTGCCCAGCGCGGGAATGCTGCGCCAGAAGTCGTCGTCCATGCAGGCCCTGAACTGTTGCAGGCGCTCGCCGTCCAGCGCCTGCACGGCCCAGCGGTCCATGGCCCAGTAGGCATGGGGGTCGGCCTCGGCGGGGCGCTGGCCGAACGCGCGCTCCCAGGCACCGGCATAGGCGCGGTTGTAGTCCAGCAGCACGCCATCGGCGTCAAGGGCAATGATGGGTTTCATCGTGTTCCTCTTCGGCCAGCACGCGCAGGTAGTGCGGTGCCACGCTGTCCGTGAGCCAGACACCGTTGTCCGAGCGGTAGAACAGGCAGGCATCGGCATGCATGCGCGCCGCATCGATCTCCAGCAGCACCAACCGGCCATAGCGCTGGCCCACGGAGCGGGCCGTGGCCAGGTTGTCGGTCAGGTGCACGTGGTGGCGGTTGCGCCGGTCCAGGCCGGTGCGCAGGATGGAGTCCAGAAAGCGCGTGGCCGTGCCATGGTAGAGGCGCTGCGGCGGCACGCTGGCCTGCAGGCCCAGGTCGATCTGCACGGAATGCCCCTGGCTGGCGCGGATGCGCAGGCCGTCGGCGCTGATGGCAAAGCGCTGCTTGGGGCAACTGCGCACCACCTCCATCAGCAGTGCGGGTGAGATGTTGCGGCCGGCCGCCTGGGCGCCGCGCAGCAATGCGTCGATGGAGACCCAGCCCTGGGCGTCGAGGGCGAGCCCGGCGCGGCCGGGGTTGTGGCGCAGGACCAGGCTCATGAATTTGCTGGTCGATGTCAGTGTGTTCTTGTTGTTCATACGGTCCATTTCCATGGATTTTCTTGTTGTGTTGATGATTGTCCGTGCTTCGGGCTTCACACCACCAGGCAGCCCTGCCGGTCCGACAGGCCGATGGTGGCCTGCATGCCCGCCGTGAACTGCAGGTAGTCGGCCTCCATGCCGTCCGAGAAGATGACGCCATGGTCGGGCATGCGCGAGCGCAGGGTCAGCGGCTGGCCGGCGGTGACCTGGCCGTAGACCAGTTCGGCCGTGGAGGAGCGGCTGGGAAAGGGCTCGCGCACGGCGAAGTCCAGGCGTGGCGCATCCCAGGCGAAGGGCTGGTATTCGAAGTCGGTGGATGCGCCGCGCACGGCGCGGGCAATGCCCATCGATCCCGTGACGATGCTCTTGATCCAGGCGGACGAGCCCAGCCCCGTGGCGACGATGAGGCCGGAGGACGACTGGGATTCGCGCCGCTCGCCCAGCGTGATGTCATACAGGGCCGAGGTATGGCTGCGCGGGCCGATGAACAGGTCGTTGGCGGCGCGCAGCACCTGGCCGTCGCTCAGGCGCGCTTCGGCCAGGGTGACGGCGCGCGTGGGGCGGCGGTTGGCGGCCACGTCGCCCAGCAGGGCGGCCAGGTCGGCGGGGGCGAAGGGCAGCAGCAGGCCGTCCCAGCGCGCGGGCTCGGGGTTGACGCCGATGAGCGGCTGGCCGTCCAGGTATTTCATGGTGTTGGCCACCATGCCGTCCTGGCCCAGCGCCACCACGATGTCGTCGGCGCCGAAGACGAAGTTGGGCACCAGGGCGCGGTCCACGATCTGGTAGCGGCCGCGCGCCTCCAGCGCCTGCACCACGGCCTGCAGGGCGGCGGCGTAGGCGGCGCTTTCGCGCAGGTAGTCGCCGAAGTCGGCGCCCAGGTGCTCGATGTAGAAGCGCGCCTGGGACAGCGTGTGGTACTTGGCCACTAGCTCATCGAGCCGCGTGCGCCGCACCACCAGCACGGTCTTGCGTTCATTGGCGTTCACGGCGGCTCCTTGCGGGTTCGGGATCGGGCACGGCGGCTGCATGGCCTGCACCGGCACCCATGAGCGACTGCAGCAGCTCGGGCGAGACGTTGAGCTGGCCGATGCGCTCGGCCTTCTCGGCAATGCCGCCAAAGGCCTGGGCGATGAGCTGGCCCGGCTGCATGCCCACGGCGGCCAGCGATTGCACGATGCGCGGGTCGGCCTTTTCCAGGGCCTGCATGACGGCACCCACGCGGTAGGCCTCGGCCTCGGCCAGGGTGCGGCTGTTGGCGGCCTGGCCTTCGACGAAGTCGCGGCGGCTGGTCTCCAGCGCCACGTCGGCAGACATCTGTTCGGCGCGCAGTTCGTTTTCCTTGCGCATCTGGGCGGCCTTGGCTTCCAGCTGGGCCTCGCGGATCTGGCGCTTTTTCTTTTCCACGGCCACATCGGTATCGAGCTCGTTCTGGCGGATGGCGCGCTCGTTTTCCACGGCAGCCATGCGGCGGGCATAGACGGCGTCGTCCGCGGCCTTGAGGTTGGATTCGCGCGCCTCGGCCTCCAGCGCGCGGGCGATGTCGGGCGTGGGTTTGACGGCCATGACCGAGACGCCCAGGATCTCCAGCCCCAGCGCCTCGATCTCGGGCTGGGCGGCCAGCTCCTGCTGGGCCGTGCGCGCAATGAGCGCCGAGGAGCGCAGCGCCTGCTTGAGGTCCAGCGCCTGCACGGCCTGCTGGATGATGACCTCGGCCTGCATGGTCACGCGGTCGCCCAGGCGCTGCGGGTCTTCGGACATGTATTTCTGACCGTCGCGCGCCAGGGAGAAGTCCATCAGCGTGGCGGTCTGGCGCGGTGTGCTGATGCGGTAGGTGACCTGGCCCTGCACGGTGACGCTCTGGAAGTCGGCCGTCACCAGCTCCAGCATGAAGTGGCAGTCCTGGCTGCCCACGGGCACCGCGACCAGGGTGGTGGTGGGCGCGTAGTAGAAGAAGGACTGGCCCGCACCCTCGCGCACCACCTTGCCGGCGCGGAACTGCATGAGGTGGACCGTGGGTTGGGACTTGATGAAACGGATGCCGAACATGGTGCTTCTCCTTTAAGTTGCTCTGTGCAACTTGTATGGGTTGCATAGTGCAACTTAAAATCTGGCACGTCAAGCACAATCCATCCCATGGCTGAAAAAAATTCCCCATCCCCGCAGGGCGCGCTGGACTTCCCGCGCCCGTTCACCACGGTGGACGTGGTCATCTTCACGGTGGCAGACGATGCCCTGCAGGTGCTGCTGGTGCAGCGCCCCACGGCGGGCAGCGAGCCGTTTCCGGGGCTGTGGGCGCTGCCCGGCGGCTTTGTGGATGTGCGCCAGGACGCGGACCTGCTGGCCTGCGCTCGGCGCAAGCTGCTGGACAAGACGGGTGTGGACAGCCCCTACCTGGAGCAGCTGGGAAGCTGGGGCGGCGCGGCGCGCGACCCGCGTGGCTGGTCGGCCACGCATGTGTATTTCGCGCTGATCCCGGGGCACGACCTGATCCTGGCCAAGGGCGCGAATGCGGCCGATGTGTCGTGGTTTGCCGTCGATGAACTGCTGCGCGAGCCTGCGCTGGCCTTCGACCACGGCGAGATCCTGCGCGCAGCGGTGGAGCGGCTGCGGGGCAAGGTGGAATACACCTCGCTGCCCGCGTTCCTGCTGCCCGAGCCTTTCACGCTGCCGCAGCTGCAGCAGGCCTACGAAGTGGTGCTGGGCCGCCCCGTGGACAAGAGCGGTTTTCGCACGCGCATGATGGCGGCCGGCTTTCTGGTCGAGGCAGGCCAGGTGGAGGGCACGTCACGCCGCCCCGCCATGGGCTACCGCCTGGCCGACCGCAGCGCGCCCGTGGTGTTTCCGCGCACCTTCAGCCCGCGCGGGTGAGGGCGGCGGCTTGCGCGGGCCGCCCTATTGGCAGTACGCGTAGGCCGTGATGTTGGCTGTGCTGCCGCAGTTGTAGGTGCAGATCCATTGGTTGCTGGTCAGGCGCCGGGAGCCGGCCAACGAATGCTGGGTAGGGTCGGCCGAGTTGCATCCGCCCGAGACAACGGACCCGGCCGTGCAGGTCGCCGTGACACTGGTGGCGACCGTGTTGCTGGGAACGCATGCCGTACTGGCGAACGCCTCGGTCAGGGAGCCTACGCTGCCAGTGGGGCCGGTGGCACCCGTGGGCCCGGTCGCTCCGGTGCTGCCAGTGGCGCCGGTGTTGCCAGTGGCGCCTGTCGTGCCCGTGGCCCCGGTAATGCCCTGTATGCCTTGCGGCCCGGCCGTTCCCGCCGTGCCCTGCAGGCCGGTGGCTCCCGTGGGGCCGGTGGCACCGGTCGTCCCCGTGGCACCCGTAGGCCCGGTGATGCCCGTGGCTCCGGTGGCTCCGGTCGAGCCCGTCACACCCGTGGCTCCGGTGGCCCCGGTGCTTCCCGTCACTCCCGTGGCGCCGGTGATGCCTGTCGCTCCCGTAGGCCCAGTGACGCCGGTGACACCCGTTGCGCCGGCGCCGGTTGCGCCTGTGGGGCCGGTGGCTCCCGTGGCACCGGCAGGACCCGTGGCGCCCGTGACGCCTGTCGCGCCTGTGGCTCCCGTTGCACCCACTCCGGTGCCTGCCGCGCATTGCACCAGCTGGCCGGTGGCGCCGTCATGGCAGGTCAGCTGGTTGCCGGGCGTGGTGGCGGGCAGGCCGGGCACGTAGACCTGGCCGCTGTCCTGCACCCTGAACCGCTCCTGGCCGCCCTGGTTCTTGATGACAAAGCCGCCGCCCGCCGGGGGGGTGAGCGTGATGTCGGCCGCCATGGCGCCTGCGGCATGCAGGACCAGCAAGGAGGAAAGGGCCGGGATGATCCAGGTGGAATGGAGGCTGGTGGGCTTGTTCATGGGGCGCAGTGGTGGGCGCGCGGCGGCATCCTCTGGTCCTCGGGGCTGCCTGGCAAGCACGCTGGGGTTGTGGATTTGTTAACGATGAAACATTAATTCACAATTGCCGCCGCAGTATAGAAGCCGGCTCCACAGCGTGCCCAGTCGTTTTTCAGGGCCCTGTGGCGAATTCACATCGGCGCGCCCAGCAGGCTGCAAAAGCGCTGCATGTCCACATTGCCGCCGCTGAGGATGATGCCTACGCGCCGTCCGCGCAGCTCTTCGCCTTTCTGGCGCGCGGCGGCCAGGCCCAGGCAGCCGGTGGGCTCGACCACGAGCTTCATGCGCGTGGCCAGGAAGCCCATGGCGTCGACCAGCTCGGCATCGCTGGCGGTGAGGATGTCGGTCACGTCGCGCTGGATGATGGGGAAGGTGATGCCGCCCAGGTGCTGGGTCTGGGCGCCGTCGGCAATGGTCTTGGGCGTTTCGATGTGGACGATGCGGCCCGCGCGCAGCGACTGCTGGCCGTCGTTGCCGGCCTCGGGTTCCACGCCGTAGAGCGCGCAGTCGGGGCTGAGCGCGCGCGTTGACAGCGCGGTGCCTGACAGCAGGCCGCCGCCGCCCAGCGGCACGAAGAGGGCGTCCAGCGGGCCGGTTTCCTCGAACAGTTCCTTGGCGGCCGTGCCCTGGCCGGCCAGCACGTCGGCGTGGTCGTAGGGCGGGATCAGGGTCAGGCCGTGGCGCTCGGCCAGGTCGCGGCCGATCTGCTCGCGGTCTTCGGTATAGCGGTCGTAGACCACCACCTGGCCGCCATAGCCCTTGGTGGCCGCCACCTTGGCGGCGGGAGCGTCATGCGGCATGACGATGGTGGCGGGGATCTCCAGCAGCCGCGCTGCCAGGGCGATGGCCTGGGCGTGGTTGCCCGAGGAAAACGCCACCACGCCGGCCTTGCGCTGCGCCGGGCTGAAGCGCGACAGCGCATTGAACGCACCACGGAACTTGAAGGCGCCCATGCGCTGCAGGTTCTCGCACTTCAGGAAGACACGGGCGCCCAGCGCATCGTCCAGCGTGCGCGAGGTGAGCACGGGCGTGCGGTGGGCATGGCCCTGGATGCGTTGGGCCGCTGCGGCCACGTCGTCGTAGGTGGGAAGGCTTGTCATCGGTACGGGAAAGAAGGGGTTGCAGATCGGCGGGGTGCCGGAAGCTATTTGGCGTAGCTGTAGACCGTGGCGCGCGACACGCCCAGGTGGGCGGCAATGGTCTCCATGGAGCGGCGCACATCGAGCAGGCCGGCGCCCTTGAGCTCGCGGACCAGGGCGCGGCGCTCCTCGGGCTTGAGGGCGCGCGGCGTGGTCGCCAGGCGGGCCGCGAACTGGTCGATGCGGGCACGCACCGTGTCGGCGCCTGCGCCGGCGCCCGTGGGGTCCAGCATTTCGCGCGCGGGGGTGTCGCCGCTGACGGCGGCAAAGCGGTTGAGCATGCCCTGGAAGCCCTGGAACATCGTCAGGTCCACATTCATGCACAGGGCGGCGATGTAGCGGCCCTCGGAGTCGCGGATGCCGATGGACGTGCTCTTGGCCTGGCGGCCATCGGCGAACTGGTTGGGGTAGTTGGCGATGACCTGCTCGTAGCCGGGGTCGAGGATGCGGGCCAGGCCCAGCTCCGTCGCGCCCTGGCCCACTTCGCGGCCCGACAGGTTGTTGTGGATGGCCAGCACCGCGTGGGACGGGTCGAGCAGGTCATGCACCACCACCTCGCAGAACGGGGCAAAGGTCTGGCCCAGGCCTTCGGCGATCTGGGCCAGCTGCTCCAGAAGCTGGCGCTGTTCAGGGGTTCGTTGGGTCATATTGGACATTTTGTTTTGAATTGGACAAAATGTCAAAATCCAGACGACTTCTCTGCGCTTCCACCATGTTCGACACCCTTGTAGACCTGCTGCAATCCCAGGGCGCGCGTTTTCGCGTGCTGGAACATCCGGCCGAAGGCCGCTCTGACCTCGTCGCCGAAATCCGTGGCACCGCCCCCGGCCAGGGCGCCAAGGCCATGCTCTGCAAGAGCCGCGAAGCGGCCGGTGCGGGCGATCCCCAGCTGTTCCTCGCCGTGCTGCCCGGCGACCGCAAGCTGGACTTCAAGCGCCTGGCCCAGGCCGTGGGCGTGCGCAAGGCCACGCTGGCCTCGCCCGAGGAGGCCCAGGCCGCCACGGGCTGCGTGATGGGATCGGTGCCGCCGTTCTCCTTCAACCCGCAGGTGCGCCTGGTGGTGGACCCGGCCCTGGTAGAGCGCTTTGGCGAGATCGCCTTCAACGCGGGCCGGCTGGACCGCTCCATCGTGCTGGACTCGGCCGACTATGTGCGCATTGCCCGGCCCGCGCTGCACAGCCTGAGCGGGGAGGGCGCCGATTGACCCGGGGGCCGGGCGGTGCCCACAATCGCAGCAACGCCCGCACACCCTCTCCTGACCATGTCCACCCCTGCGAAGCAGCACCCTGACCGGCCCGATGCGGCCGGCTTTGTGCGTGCGGCGCTGGCTGCTGCCCTGGCCCAGGTGCAGTCGCATCTGGCGGTTTTGGAGGGCGGTGGCAGCGATGCCGAGACCATTCACCAGCTGCGCGTGGCCCTGCGGCGCCTGCGCACCGTGCTGCGTGAGTGCACAGGGCTGGCGCCCGGCATGCGCGCCGAATGGGATGACCCCCTGGCCCAGGCCTTTGCGCAACTGGGCACGCTGCGCGATGCCGATACGCTGGCCGATGTGGTGCGCCCGCTGCTGCAGGCAGCCCATGCGCCCCTGTGCGAGTGGCAGGCGCCGCAGGCCGTGCAGGCGGATGCAGCCGCTGCCGTGCGCGAGCCGCCGTTCCTGCACGCGCTGGCCGAGATCCAGGCGCTGGCGCAGGCGCCGCAGGCAGAGCCATCGGCCCGTTTTGCCCACCTGTCCGCCGCAGGCACGCGCAAGTACCTGGCACGGCGGCTGGCGCGCCTGCACCGCCAGGTGCTGCGCGACGGCCGGCACTTCGACCGCTTGCCGCTGGCGCAGCAGCACCGTGTGCGCAAGCGGCTCAAGCGCCTGCGCTACCTGGCGGACTTTGCGCGGGAATTCGCGCCCGGAATGTGGCCCGGCAAAAAGGGCCGGCGCTTTGCCGAGGCGCTGGTGCCCGCCCAGGACGCGCTGGGCCTGCACAACGACATGGCCGTGGCGGCGGAGCATTTTCGTGACGAGGCCGGCACGGATCCGCGCGCCTGGTTCGCGGCCGGCTACCTGCAGGCCCGCCTGGCCACCAGCGCGCGCAGCAGCCGTCGCGCGCTGCGGGCGCTGGCCCGGGTGCCGGGCTTCTGGGCTGGGCGATAATCCGCCGCTGGCGCACCGCCGCAGCCCCTGGGCCGTGGCGGTGCGCTGTTGCTGAAGGTGCCCCATGCCGTTCACCGGCCAGGGGTTCAACGGGAAGCAGGTGCGCGATGCCATCGAGGTGGCCGCTCGCAATGCCTGCGCTGCCCCCGCAACGGTCAGCGGAATACAACTCCCCACGCGGACGCGCCCCAAACCACGCGCCGCAAGCCACTGTGTCCTTCTCGGACATGGGAAGGCGGGGATGCCTGCCGCAGCGCGCCCACCCTGCGCGCCGCAGCGTTCCGCAAGCCCGGATACCGGCCTTCTGCATTGCTTTCGGACGCCGCGGGAGTGCGCCTGTCCGGTCCGGCCCCAGCCTGCGCTGCCGTGGCCGGCTCCGGCGTGCGCGCTGTGCGGCGTGGTTCAGACGATAGGCCCCGCGGGTGAGTGGGGCAGTTGGGTTCAACGCATGCGCTTCGCTTCTTCGGCCGCCGATTCCTCCGGCCTTCTCTCTGTTCTCCCTCTTGTCTCCAGCCTGCGGCCCGTAGCGGCCGCCGTCCTGTTGGCCAGCTGCGCTGCAGCGGCCGGCGCCGCGCAGGAGCCGGCTTCCGGGCGATCCACGGACTCCGCCGACGATGCGCTGGACGCCGTCTTCGTGACCGCCACCGCGCGGCCCGAGGCGCGCAGCCGCATCGCGGGCACCACGCAGACCATCGACCGCGAGGCCATAGAGCGCTCCAGCGCGCGCTCGGTCACCGACCTGCTGGCCGAGAACGCCGTGGGCTTTCTCAGCGAATGGACGGCTGCCCAGACCTCGATGAACCTGCGCGGCGCCTCCACCGACGGCCAGGGGCGCGACTTCCGCAGCCAGGTGCTGGTGCTGGTCAACGGCCGGCGCGCGGGCACGGCCAACCTGTCCAAGCTCAGCCCCTCGGATGTGGAGCGCATCGAGATCGTGCGCGGCCCGTCCTCGGTGATCTACGGCAGCCAGGCCATGGGCGGGGTGGTCAACATCATCATGAAGACGGGAGCTACCGCACCCGGCACGCGCGCCCAGGTCCAGGCCGGTTCATGGGACCTGTGGCGCACCGATGCGCAGACGGCCGGCGCCAATGACCGCTTCGACTGGTACTTCGGCGTGAGCGCAGGCGGGCGCGGCGACTACGAGTCGGGCGATGGCGGCACGCGCATGGAGAACACGGGCTGGAAGCGGCGCGGCGCCAGCGGCGCCCTGGGCTGGCAGCTGCACGAGCTGCACCGCGTGGAGCTGCAGCTGCGCACGGACGGCATCTACAACGCGGGCTTTCGCGGATCGGGCGCCAACATCTACAGCCGCGACAACCGCAGCAACCGCTCGCTGGACCTGACCTACGAGGGCGCACTGCCCGGCCAGCGCCTGAGCTGGACGACCCACCTCTACAGCCTGGTCGATACCGATGAGTTCAACTGGGCATCGCCCGTGATCCGCTCGGGCAACAGTGCCGTGCCCGGCACGGCGCGCGACTACAACCACCGCCAACTGGACGCCACGGGCCTGCGCTTTCAGCCGCGCCTGCGTGTCAGCCAGACCAATGACCTGCTGATGGGCTTTGACTGGGAGCGCAGCAAGCTGCGCTCCGACCGCCTGCGCGTGGCCATGCCGGGCGGCCCGGCGGGCCAGGTTGCGCCCTACGACAACAACCAGACCGAGCAGGTGCATGCGCTGTACTTCGAGGACGCGCAGACCCTGTTCGACGATCGCCTCACGCTGCGTGCCGGCCTGCGCAAGACCTGGGGCACGACGCGTTTCGACGATACGCCCAACCTCGCCCTGGCCCAGGCCAGCACGCGCGACTATGACAACCACACCTGGTCGGCCGGCGCCACCTGGAAGGCCACGGACCGGCTCACGCTGCGCGCTGCGGCCTCCACGGGGTTCCGCGCGCCCACGGCCACGGAGCTGGCCTCGGACTTCACGGCCGTCGGCGGTGGCCGCACCTTCGGCAACCCCAACCTCAAGCCCGAGACCAGCCGCCAGATCGAGGTTGGCGCCGCGCTGCAGCAGCCCGGCTGGCGCGTGGATGCGGCCCTGTTCCAGAACACCATCAGCGACCGCATCATCACCGTCTCGCGCGGGGCCACGACCAACACCTCGGACTACGCCAACAACGCGGCCGACATCGTGGCGCGCGGCCTGGAAATGCAGGCCGACATGGACCTGGCGCGGGCGCTGAACCTGACGGGCCACCAGCTCAAGGCCTGGGCTGGCGGCTACTACCACTTCAGCATGCGCGACAAGGGATCGCCAGCGTCGGCCAATACGGACAAGGTGCAGCGCATGTACCGCTACGAGGCCTCGGCCGGCGTGCGCTACGGGCGCGGCAGCGGGCGCCTGCAGGGCGACTGGAGCCTGCAGCTGTCCACGCTGCTGCGCGGTCCCATGTGGTACGACACGGAAGAGGCGCTGCTCATCCCGCAGGGCGAGCCCAGCAGCACCTTCATCCACCGCAAGGGCGCCTTCACCATCTGGAACCTGCGTGCCGACTACCGCGTGTCGCGCGGCGTCAAGCTGTTCGCAGCCGTCAACAACCTGTTCGACCTGAACCGCCATCCCATCTTCATCGCGCTGGACCGCGCGCCCTGCATCGCCAACCCGGCGTACCAGAACGGCGGCTGCGGAACGTCGATGGCGGGCCGCGAACTCATGGTCGGCCTCCAGGCGGAGTTTTGAGGACCACGGCATGAGGCAATCCAGCACCACGCGCCGCCAGTTGCTGCGCCAGGGCGCGGCGGCGGCCCTGGGCTGCGGCCTGCCCGCGGCCTGGGCCGACACCGTCGCTGCAGGCGGTCCGGTGGTGCTGCAGGATGCGCTGGGCCGGCGCGTGGAGATTGCCGCGCCGCCGCAGCGCATCGTCTCCATCTTTGCCTCCAACACCGAGCTGGTGGCCGCGCTGGGCCTGCTGGACCGCGTGGTGGGCGTGGAGGATTTCACGCGCTTTCCACCGGGCGTGGAGCGCATTCCCAAGGTGGGCGGGCGGCTGGGGTTCTCGGTGGACGCCGTGGTGGCGCGCCAGCCGGACCTGGTCATCGTCACGCCTGCGCGCCAGGCGGCGCACCAGCTGGTCGATCCCATGGAGCGCATCGGCGTGCCGGTGATGGTGCTGCTCAGCCGCTCGCTGGCCGAGGTGATGGACAACCTGCGCCTGGTGGCCCGCGCCACGGGCGTGCAGGCGCGCGGCCAGGCGCTGGCCCTGGCGCAGGAAGCGCGGCTGCTGCGCGTGGACCGGCTGGTGGCCGGCCAGCCCCGGCCGCGCGCGCTCATGGTCACGGGCCGGCTGGGCAACGGCATGCTGCTGGCGGCCCGGCCGGGCACCTATACGGGAGAGGCCATGGTGCGCGCGGGCGCTGCGTTCGCGCTGGACGGCCTGGGCACCGTGCCCCAGGTCTCGCCCGAGGCCGTGCTGGCCGCCGACCCCGACGTGCTGCTGTTCGCAGGCACGCAGGAGGCCATGCAGGACCTGATCGGCCAGCGCGGCTGGCGCGACCTGCGTGCCGTGCGCGGCGGCCGGGCCACCACGGTGGCGCGTGCCGAGTTCCTGATTCCCGGGCCGCGCACCTTCGGCGGCGTGGAAAAACTCTCGCGCTGGCTGCACCCTGTGGCCTGGGCCGGGGAGGCCGCATGAATTCCCTTTCACATCCACCTGCGTGGCGCCCCTGGGCCGGTGCGGTCCTGCTGCTGCTGGCCAGCTTGCTGATCGCCGCCTGCGCGGGCCACCAGTGGGCCAGCCCGGCCGACCTGCTGGCCGCGCTGGGCGGCGAAGACAGCCTGCGCAGCCGGCTGCTGCTGCAGTGGCGCGTGCCGCGCGTGCTGGCAGCCGCCCTGGTGGGCGCGCTGCTGGGCCTGTCGGGCGCCATCTTCCAGGGCGTGTTCCGCAATCCGCTGGCCGAGCCCTATCTGCTGGGCGCCTCGGGCGGCGCGGCGCTGGGGGCGACTGTCGCCTTGCTGGTTCCCATGCATCTATTGTTCGGCCTGCCCCAGGCATGGACGCTGCCCGTGCTGGCCTTTGCCGGCGCCTGGGGCTCGACCGTGCTGGTGCTGGCCGTCTCGCGCGTGGCCGGTGCCACCGATGCGGCCGGCATGCTGCTGGCCGGCGTGGCGCTGGCGGCCGTGCTGGGCGCGCTGCGCTCGTTCCTGATGCTGGCGCTGTCCGATGAGACGGTGAGCCTGCAGGTGGTGCTCAGCTGGGTGCTGGGCGGCATACAGACGCCGTCGTGGAGCGGCCTGGGCCTGCTGGCCGGTGCCTCCCTGGCCTGCCTGGCCGGGGCCATGGCGCTGGCGCGCGGGCTGGACCTGCTGGGCCTGGGTGCCGATGCGGCCCAGGGCTTCGGCCTGGACGTGGCGCGCTTCACGCCGCTGGCCGTGCTGGCCGGCTCGCTGGTGGTGGCCGTGGCCGTGGCCTATGGCGGGCTGGTGGCCTTCGTGGGGCTGGCTGCGCCGCACATCGCGCGCTGGATGGCGGGACCGCTGCACCGCGCGGCCCTGCCGGCGTCGGCGCTCACGGGCGCCATCATCGTCACGCTGGCCGATGCCATTGCGCGCAGCGTGCTGCCGCCGGCCGAAATCCCGCTGGGCCTGGTCACGGCCGTGGCGGGCGGGCCCTTCTTCATCGTGCTGCTGGCGCGCAGGCTGAGGTCCGCATGAACGGTGCCATCCCTTGCGCCCCACCGCGCCTGCAGGCCCGGTCCCTCACGCTGCGCCACCGTGGCCGCAGTGTGCTGGACGCCGTCTCGCTGCAGCTGCCCGCCTGCGGCGCCGTGGCCCTGGTGGGGCCCAATGGCGCGGGCAAGTCCAGCCTGCTGTCCCTGCTGGCGGGGCTGCAGGCACCTGCATCCGGCAGCGTGCTGCTGGACGGGCAAGACATTGCAACCCTGCCCGTGGCCGAGCGCGCACGCCGCGTGGGCTACATGCCCCAGCGCTTTGCGCCGCACTGGGACCTGACGCTGGCCGAGCTCATGCACATGCGGCTGGCGGGCCGGGGTGATGTCGAGGCGGCCATTGCCGGCGCCGGGCTGCAGGATTTCACGCGCAGGCGCTGGTCCACGCTGTCCGGCGGCGAGCAGGCGCGTGCCCTGCTGGCCACCGTGCTGGCCACCGACCCGCCCGTGCTGCTGGCCGACGAGCCCGGCGCCGCGCTGGACGTGCGCCACCGCCTGGCCCTGGTGCAGGCGCTGGCGCAGCGTGGGCGCGAGCGGCTGGTGCTGGTGGTCATGCATGACCTGGACCTGGCGCTGGCGCACTTCGGGCGCGTCATCGTGCTGGACCAGGGGCGCATTGCGCTCGATGGAGCCCCTGCCGAGCTGCTGCATGCGCCGGGGCTGGATGCCGTGTTCGGCGTGGATTTCGAGCGCATCGACGCACCTCCGCAAACCTTGCTGCGCGCGCGGCTGAAACAGGAGAACTGAACCCATGCGCATCGATCTGGCCGGCTGGACGCGCGACGCCACGCGCGGCGGGCACCGTGAATTCCTGGCGCTGTTCGAGCGCGCCGAGCGCCTGGGTTTCGAGGGCGTGTGGTTCAACGAATTCCGCGTGCCCGATACCGCCTGGCCCTATCCCTCGCCCCTGCTGCTGGCCGCCGCCGTGCTGGCGCGCACCGAGCGGCTGCGCGTGGGCACCTCGGTGCTGGTGCTGCCGCTGCACCATCCGCTGATGCTGGCCGAGGAGATTGCCCAGCTGGACCTGCAAAGCGCCGGCCGCATCGACGTGGGTGTTGGCCGGGGCACGGAGCCGGCCGCGCTGCGCGCCCTGCAGATCGATGCGGACAGCACGCGCGAACGCTTCGAGCAGTCCTGCCGCATCCTGGTGGAGGCGCTGTCGGGCAGGCCCATCGTGGCGGGGCAGGGGCCGTGGAGCTTCGAGGACCGGCCCGCCCTGCCTTCGACCGTGCAGCGCCCGCATCCTCCCTTGTATGTGGCCGGCTCCACTGCAGAGACCCTGGGCTTTGCCGTCGATCAGAATCTGCCCCTGCTGCTGAGCCTGGAGCCGCCCGAAGGCATGCAGCTGGAGCGCCTGGAGGCCGCTGCCCTGGAGCGCGGGCGCGATGCCGCCGCGCTGCGCGCGCGCTCATCGCTGGCGCGCTATGTCTGCATCGGTGCCGATGAGGCCGCCGTGCAGGCCCAGCTGGCCACGCTGTGGCCGCAGCTGTACCAGCGGCGCGTGTACTTTGCGGGCAAGCGCGGCGTGCCGGCCGACCAGGTGCTGCCCATTGATGTGCGGCGCGTGCTGGCCGAGCAATTCATCCATGGCACGCCCGAACAGTGCCATGCGCAGATCACCGCCTTGCGCGAGCGCACGGGCATGGGCCAGCTGCGCTGCGTCTTCAACGCCAACGGCCTGTGGAGCGATGCCCAGGCCCTCGCCGGCATGGAACTGTTTGCGCAGGAGGTTCTCCCTTCATTGCGCAGCGCCGTGTCTTTCGCCACCGTCTGACTTCCTCTTTTTTCTGGAGAACCTTCCATGCAAACCGCCAAGATTCCCGCCACCATCGTCACCGGCTTCCTGGGCAGCGGCAAGACCACGCTGCTGCGCCACATCCTGGACAACGCGGGCGGCCGACGCATTGCCGTCATCGTCAACGAGTTCGGCGAGCTGGGCATCGACGGCGAGATCCTCAAGGGCTGCGGCATCGGCTGCGACGATGAGGGCAACGAGCGCGAAGGCGCGCTGTACGAGCTGGCCAACGGCTGCATGTGCTGCACGGTGCAGGAAGAGTTCTTCCCCGTGATGCGCGCGCTGGCCGAGCGCCGCGACCAGATCGACGCCGTGATCATCGAGACCTCGGGCCTGGCCCTGCCCAAGCCCCTGGTCCAGGCCTTCCAGTGGCCCGAGATCGCCAACGTGTTCACCGTGGACGCGGTGGTCACCGTGGTGGACACGCCAGCGGCCGCCAGCGGCCAGTTCGCCGCCAATCCCCAGGCCGTGGACGAGCTGCGCCGCGCCGACCCCAACCTGGACCATGAATCGCCGCTGCACGAACTGTTCGAGGACCAGCTGGGCGCGGCCGACCTGGTGGTGCTCAACAAGACCGACCTGGCCGATGCCGAGGCCCTGGCGCGCGTGACCGCCCTGGTGCGCGAGGAGCTGCCGCCCGAGGTCAAGATCGTGCAATCGTCCCAGGGCCGTCTGCCGCTGGACGTGGTGCTTGGCCTGGCCAAGGCGGCCGAGACCACCATCGACCAGCGCGTGAGCCACCATGACCACGACGAGGACCATGACCACGACGACTTCGACTCCTACGTGATCGACCTGCCCGCCGTGGACCGCGACCGCCTGCTGGCCACGCTGGAGACGCTGGTGGAGCAGCACAGCATCCTGCGCGTCAAGGGCTTTGCCGAGATCCCGGGCAAGCCCATGCGCTGGCTGCTGCAGGGCGTGGGCCGCCGCTTCGACCACCATTTCGACCGCGCCTGGCGCGAGGGCGAGGCACGCGGCACGCGGCTGGTGTTCATCGGGCAAGACCTTGACGAAGCAGCGCTGCGCAAGGGCCTGGAGAATGTGGCCGCCTGACCTTCCGATTCCGCACTGAAACCTGTTCCATGCACCTGCTGTCCACGCGCCCCGGCGGCTTCGTCGAGGACGAGAGCATCGTCACCCGCCTCGACCAGACGCCGGCCGACATCGTCATCCTGAGCTCGGCCGACACCACGCTGGCCCTGCTGTCCTCGGCCGTGGCCGCGCTGGCCGGGGCGTCGGCGGACTTTCCCTCGGTGCGGCTGGCCAATCTGCTGTACCTGCGCCAGCCGGCCTCGCTGGACCTGTATGTGGACGAGGTGCTGCGCCATGCGCGCGTGGTCATCGTGGACCACCTGGGCTCGGAATCGGCCTGGCCCTACGGCATCGAGCAGATCGGCTCTCTGGCGCGCCGCAAGGGGCAGCGCCTGGCCATGTTCTCGGGTGACCTGCAGGAAGACCCGCACCTGCTGGCGCGCAGCACGCTGCCGGCCGCCGCCTGCCGCCAGCTGTGGCAGTACCTGCGCTCGGGCGGCGCGGCCAATGCGCGCGAATTCCTCAAGGCCACCGTCTACCACGGGCTGGACCGGGGCGATGCGCCGCTGCCGCCGCGCACCCTGCCGCAGGCGGCTGTCCACGTTCCCCCGGCGCTGTTCGCTGCCAGGAGCCATGCCCAGGCCCAGGTCCATGCCCATGACGTGGCCGGCATCGACGACCTGCAGCACGCCTGGACGCCGGGCGCGCCCACGGTGGCCCTGGTGTTCTACCGCTCCCACCTGCTGGCGGGCAACACGGCAGCCTTCGACGCCATGGCCCTGTCGCTGCAGCAGCGCGGCATGAACCCGCTGCCCGTGGCGCTGGACTCGCTCAAGGACCCGCTGTGCCTGGCCACGCTGCGCCAGCTCTGCGAAGACCATGCCGTGCAGCTGGTGCTCAACACCACGGCGTTCTCGGCGCTGGAATCGGGCACGGCCCTGGCCGGCGATGCGCCCGTGCTGCAGGTCATTGCCAGCGGCGGCAACCGCGAGGACTGGTGGGCCGACAGCCAGGGCCTGCGCCCGCGCGACATCGCCATGCAGGTGGTGCTGCCCGAGATGGATGGCCGCATCATCACGCGCGCCATCAGCTTCAAGGGCCTGTCCCACCGCTGCGCCTTCACCCAGGCCGACGTGGTGGCCTACCAGCCCGAGCCCGACCGCGTGGACTTCGTGGCCGACCTGGCCTGGCGCTGGTGCCGCCTGCGCAGCCTGCCCGCGCGCGACAAGCGCCTGGCCTTGGTTCTGGCCAACTATCCGGGCAGCGAAGGCCGCATCGGCAGCGGCGTGGGGCTGGATACGCCGGCCTCGGTGATCGCCATCCTGCAGCACCTGGCGGCCGAAGGCCATGAGCTGGGCGACCCCGCGCAGCTGCCCGCCGATGGCGAGGCGCTGATGCACACCCTGCAGCAGGGCATTGCCAACGACCCGGCCCAATGGCCGCTGCGCCCGGCCTGGCAAAGCTATGCGCTGGACGAATACCTGGCGCGCCTGGCCGCGCTGCCGGACGGCATGGCCGACGCCATCACGGCGCGCTGGGGCGCGCCCGAGGCCGACCCGCTGCTGCGCCAGGGCCGATTCATGATCGCGGGCCTGCGCCTGGGCCATGTCTTTGTCGGCATACAGCCGGCGCGTGCATTGGTCGGTAAAGGCATGGGCGCGCAGGACTATGCGAGCTACCACGATGCCGAGCTGGTGCCGCCCCACGGCTACCTGGCCTTCTACTTCTGGCTGCGCGACCGCTTTGCCGTGGACGCCATGGTCCACGTGGGCAAGCATGGCAACCTCGAATGGCTGCCGGGCAAGAGCCTGGCGCTGTCGGGCGCGTGCTGGCCCGATGCCATCCTGGGCCCGCTGCCGCACCTGTACCCCTTCATCGTCAACGATCCCGGCGAAGGCGCCCAGGCCAAGCGCCGCAGCCAGGCCGTGATCATCGACCACCTGATGCCTCCGCTGACGCGCGCTGAAAACCACGGCCCGCTGCAGGACCTGGAGCGCCTGGTGGACGAGTACTACGACGCCCTGCTGGTCGATGCGCGGCGCGGCGCGCTGCTGCGCCGCCAGATCCTGGACATCGTGCGCCGCCAGCACCTGGACCAGGAGCTGGACCTGGCGCCCGGTGCCGCGCAGGACGACGATGCCGTGCTCGAACGCATAGACGCCTACCTGTGCGAGCTCAAGGAAACCCAGATCCGCGACGGCCTGCATGTCTTCGGCGCCTCGCCGCAGGGCCGCCAGCGCCGCGACACGCTGCTGGCGCTGGCGCGTTTTCCGTCGGACGAAGGCCAGGGCCTGATACAGGCGCTGGCCGCCGACCTGCTGGACAGCCCCGGTTTCGACCCGTTGCGCATGGAGCCTGCACGCCCCTGGACCGGCGCGCGCCCCACCGCACTGCAGGCCGTGAGCGACGAGCCCTGGCGCCATGAGGGCGACACGCGCGAGCGCCTGGAGCTGCTGGCGCAGCAGTTGCTGGAAGGTGAGGCCCCGGCCGGGGACTGGCCGCAGACACGCGCCGCGCTGCAACAGGTGCATGCCGTGCTGGCGCCCGCGCTGGATGCCTGCGGCGGCGAGGAACTGCGTCAGCTGCTGCGCGGCCTGCAGGGCCGCTTCGTGCCGCCCGGGCCCAGCGGATCGCCCTCGCGCGGGCGGCCCGACGTGCTGCCCACGGGGCGCAATTTCTACACGCTGGACACGCGCGCCATTCCCACCCAGGCCGCCTGGGAGCTGGGCCAGCAGGCCACGCTCAGGCTGCTGGAGCGCTATCTGCAGGAGCATGGCGAGTACCCGCGCACCCTGGGCCTGTCGGTCTGGGGCACGGCCACCATGCGCACGGGCGGCGACGACATCGCCCAGGCCTTTGCGCTGATCGGCGTGCGCCCCAAATGGGCGCCAGGCAGCCAGCGCGTGGTGGACTTCGAGGTGGTGCCGCGCGTGGGCATGGGCCGGCCGCGCGTGGATGTGACGCTGCGCATCTCGGGCTTCTTCCGCGATGCCTTCCCCGGCGCCGTGCAGATGTTCGACGCGGCCGTGCAGGCCGTGGCCGCGCTGGACGAAGACGCCGAGGACAACCCCATACGCGCGCGCATCCTGGCCGAGGCCGAGCAGCTGCAGGCGCAGGGCATGGACGCCGTGCAGGCCCGCCTGCAGGCCGGCTGGCGCGTGTTCGGCGCGCCGCCCGGCCATTACGGCTCGGGCCTGGGCGGACTGTTCCAGAGCGGCGACTGGCAGGGCGATGCCGACCTGGCCCAGGCCTACCTGGGCTGGAGCCAGCACGCCTACGGCCAGGACGCCGAGGGCGTGCCCGCAGGCGATGCGCTGCGCCGCCGCCTGGGCGAGCTCGACGTGGTGGCCCACAACCAGGACAGCCGCGAGCACGACATCCTCGACTCGGGCGACTACTTCCAGTTCCAGGGCGGCATGGCCTCGGCCGTGCGCCACCTCTCGGGCCGCCAGCCCGCGCTCTACCACGGCGACCACGCCAACCCGGCCCAGCCGCGCGTGCGCTCGCTCAAGGAAGAGATTGCGCGCGTGGTGCGCTCGCGCGTCACCAATCCCAAGTGGATGGACGGCGCCAAGCGCCACGGCTACAAGGGCGCCTTCGAGATGGCGGCCACGGTGGACTATCTCTTCGGCTTCGACGCCACCACGCAGCAGGTGGGCGACCACCAGTACGCCCTGGTGGCCGACGCCTATGTGCTGGATGCGGCCACGCGCGAATTTCTCGTGCAGCACAATCCGCAGGCCCTGCGCGACATGCTGGAGCGCCTGCTCGAAGCCATGCAGCGCGGCCTGTGGGAGCAGCCCGGCGACTATCGCCAGCAGCTGGAAGACCTGCTGCTGGAACATGAAAACCACCTCGAAGGATTGCGCGGATGACCGCCTCCCCTGACCTGGGCAGCGGCGCCCAGCCCGCGCTGCCGCCGCTGTTTCCCTTTGCCGCCATTGCAGGCCAGCCCCTGCTGTGCCAGGCGCTGCTGCTGGCCGCCATCGACCCGCAACTGGGCGGCGTGCTGATCGAGGGGCCGCGCGGCACGGCCAAGTCCACGGCCGCGCGCGCGCTGGCCGAGCTCATCGATGCCGCGCCCTTCGTCACGCTGCCGCTGGGCGCCTCGCTGGAGCATCTGGCCGGCTCGCTGGACCTGGGCCAGGCCATGGCCGGCCATGCGCTCAAATTCGCGCCCGGCCTGCTGGCGCGCGCCCATGGCGGCGTGCTCTATGTGGACGAGATCAACCTGCTGCCCGATGCCCTGGTCGATGTGCTGCTGGATGCGGCTGCCAGCGGCGTCAACGTGGTCGAGCGCGACGGCATCTCGCACCGCCACGCGGCGCGCTTCGTGCTGGTGGGCACCATGAACCCCGAGGAAGGCCAGCTGCGCCCGCAACTGCTGGACCGCCTGGGCCTGTGCGTGCGCCTGGCCAATGTGCAGGATGCGGCCCAGCGCCAGGCCATCGTGCGCGCGCGGCTGCTGTTCGATGCCGACCCCGCAGCCTTCCGCGCCCGCCATGCAGACGCCCAGGCCGCGCTGGCTGCCCAGCTGCGCACGGCACGCGAGCGCCTGCAGCCGGCCGGCGCGCTGCCCTGGTCCGACGCGGTGCTGCAGGCCGCAGGCGCGCTGTGCATTGCCGCCCAGGTGGACGGCCTGCGCGCCGACCTGGTGCTGCTGCGCGCCGCACGCGCCTGGGCCGCCTGGCTGGGCGATGCCGAGGTCAGGCCCGACCATGTGCAGGCCGTGGCCGAGCTGGTGCTGGTGCACCGCCGCAAGCCGGGGGCGCCGCAGCCACAGCCGCAGCCGCAGCCGCAGCAGCCATCCCCACAGCAAGCGCCATCGAATCCGCCTTCGCAGTCGCCGGCACAAAGCCGGCCGCCTGCGGAATCCACGGCCAACGGCGCAGGCGACAGCCCGCCCTCCGAGGCTGACTGGGGCGCCATGCCGCCCGAGCCCGTGGGCCTGCTGCGTGTCGCCGTGCCCTCATTGCTGGCCCGCGAGGCCGCAAAGGCGGGAGCGCCCGCCACAAAAAAAGCCTGAGCCCTCGCGGCCCCGCGCCACAGGCAAGGGCTGCGGGGGCGGGCCAGCAGGCCGCCAGCCAGCCCCGGCTGGCCCAGGCGCAAGGCGGGCCGCCCACCGGCAGCTGGGACTGGCCGCGCACGCTGGCCGCGCGCGGCGCCCAGGCACTGGCGCCTGAACATCTGCAGCGCCGCCGTGAGCCGCCCCAGGCCACGCGGCTGCATTGCTTTGTGCTCGATTGCTCGGCCTCCATGGCCGCCAGCGGCGCACTGGCGCGGGCCAAGGGCGTGCTGCTGTCGCTGATGGAAGAGGCCTACCGTCGCCGCGAGCAGGTGGCGCTGATCTGCTTTGCGGGCACGCGCGTGGAATTGCGCCTGCCGCCGCGCAAGGCTGCGGCCTGGAATGACGACTGGATCGCTCCCATTGGCGGGGGCGGCGGCACGCCGCTGCAGGCGGCCGTGGAACAGGCGGGCCAGTTGCTGCAGCGCCATTGCGGCGCAGACGCCTCCTGCCAGGGCTGGCTGTGGCTGCTCACCGACGGCCGCACGCGCGAGCGGCCTGCGCGGCCTGCGGCGGCCCAGGAGGCAGGCATCGTGGACTTTGAATCGGGCCGCGTGCGCCTGGGCCGGGCCGCTGCGCTGGCCGCCGCCTGGGACGCACGCCATGTGCGGGCCGATGATTTCGCAGGCTGATCTGCGGCTCTGACGAGGTCAGGCCGGCCAGCTCAGCTCGAACAGCGCGCCGCCACGCTCGCCCTGCAGGCACTGCGCCCGCCCGCCATGGGCCTGGGCAATGGCCTGCACCACGGCCAGGCCCAGTCCGCTGCCGTTGCCTGCACCCACGCTGGCATTCCTTCGGCTGCGGGCGCCTTCACCGCGCTGGAAAGCGTCGAAGATGCGCGGCGCAAGGTCGGCCGCCACGCCGGGGCCGCTGTCTTCCACGCGCACGGTGCACAGGCCGTGGCGCACGCGCGCGGCCACCAGCAGCGGGCCAGGCTGCGCGTACTGCATGGCGTTTTCCAGCAGGGCCAGCAGGGCCTGGCGTATGCGCACGGGGTCGCAGACCACGGGCTGGTCATCGAGCTCCATCGCCAGCTGCAGGCCGGCCTGCTCCAGCGCCGGTCCCACGGCCAGGGCCACCGAGCGCACCTCGCCGGCCAGGCAGGTCTGGCGCAGCTGCAGTTGCAGATGGCCGTTTTCCTGCAGGCCCAGCAGGCGCAGGTCGTCGATCAGGCGGGTCAGCCCCTCGACCTGGGTCATCAGGCTGGCCAGCATGTCCTTGCTGGGCAGGAAGACGCCGTCGGACAGCCCCTGCAGCCGCCCGCTGAGGATGGTCACGGGCGTGCGCAGCTCATGGGCGATGGCCGCGCTCCAGAAGGCGCGCTCCTGCGCCATGCCTTCCAGGCGCCGGGCCAGGCTGTTGAAGTCGTGCACCAGCTGCGCGGCCTCGTGCAGCGCGCTGTCGTCCGTGCTGGCGCGCGCCGACAGGTCGCCCTCGGCCAGCTGGCGCAGGCTGATGGCCACCGAGTCCAGCGAGGGCAGGATGCGCCGCGACAGCCGCGTGGCCACGAAGATGGCGATCAGCATGGCCACCACCAGGGTCAGCAGCACCCAGGCCAGCTCCACGCTGGAGGGCATCCAGCCGTCGGAGACGCTGGCCGGGTGAAAGGTCAGCAGCAGCGCATAGAAGGCGTACGAGCCCAGCACGCACAGCACCACCACGGCCAGCGTGACGGCCGACATGGTCAGCACCACCTGCCGGCGCAGCCCGGCCGCTGCGCTCATGACGGCACTCCCCGGCCTGCGGCCTGTGCAGCGCTCATGGGTCCATCCCCAGCCGGTAGCCCACGCTGCGCACGCTGTCGGGCATGCCCTGCAGGCCCAGGCCTTCGAGCTTCTTGCGCAGCTTGCTGATGTGGCTGTCCACGGTGCGCTCCAGCGTGTGGCCTTCGGGCAGGCAGCTCAGCAGCAGCTCGGCGCGGCTGAACACGCGCCGGGGCGAACGCACCAGGCTGGCCAGCAGATTGAATTCGGTCACGGTGAGTTCGGGCACATGCGTGGCGCCCTGCACCTGCACGCTGACCTCGCGGCTGTCCAGGTCCACGCGAAACGGGCCGGCCTGCAGCAGCTTGGTATCGCGGAGCCGGCCCTGGCCGCAGCGGCGCAGCACGGCCTGCACGCGCGCCACGACCTCGGCCGCGTTGAAGGGCTTGCCCACGTAGTCGTCCGCGCCAATGCGCAGGCCGATGAGCTTGTCCACGTCCTGGTTGAGTGCGGTGAGCATGATGACGGGCGTGTCGCCGCGCCGGCGGATTTCGGACAGCACCTGCCAGCCGTCGAGGCGTGGCATCTGCACGTCGAGAAGAACGAGATCGGGTTTCAAGTGGTGGTGCAGTTCAAGGGCCTGCTGGCCATCGGCGGCATGCACGGTGCGCAGGTCGCTGCGGGCCAGGTAGGCGCACAGGATGTCTGCGATCTCGGGCTCGTCCTCGGCGACGAGGATGAGCGATGTCGATGGCTGGAAAGGCAAGGGCTGGGCAATGATAGAAGCCATTTTGGGGTCGCGGCGGGGGCTGTGTTCATCTCCATCGTTCTTCCACATTTCCCGGGCCGAAATGCCATCGAAAGAACGCAAGCTGTTTCCCTGTGCCGCCGCAATTGGCCGGCATGCGAAACAAATCCCTGAATATGAAGTCACAGCGGCAATGCCGTATGAGCGGGTGGGAGAGCTGTTAGCTTTGCAGCGGCTCCATGGATGAATGGCCCTGGCGGCAACACGCCGCAGGCCGAAGCCGCACCGGCAGGAGTTTCCTCCATCCCCATGCCTCCTGGCAATCTGGATTTGCATCCGGATGGCCCCTCAGATGTGTCGGCGCCAGGCGCCGTATTTTTTCCGCAGCGCGCCCTGGCGTGCATTGAAAACCAGACCTCGCGTCCATGCCACAGTTCTTCATTCACCGGCCCGTCTTTGCCTGGGTCATCGCGTTGTTCATCGTGCTGCTGGGCGTGCTTGCCATTCCGCAATTGCCGATCTCGCGCTATCCCACGGTGGCGCCGCCCACGGTGAGCCTGTATGCCACCTATCCGGGCGCCACGCCCAAGACGCTCAATGACTCCGTGGTCTCGCTGATCGAGCGCGAGCTGTCCAGCGTCCGCCACCTGCTGTACTTCGAGTCCTCGGTGGACACCTCGGGCTCGGCCGAGATCAAGGCCACCTTCAAGCCCGGCACCAACCCCGAGCTGGCCCAGGTGGATGTGCAAAACCGCATCAAGGCCGTGGAGCCGCGCCTGCCGCAGGCCGTGCGCCAGAACGGCCTGCAGGTGGAGTCGGCCACGTCGAGCTTTCTGCTGCTGGTGGGCCTGATCTCGCCGGGCGGCGAGTTCGACGAGCTGGCACTCAATGACTACATGGCGCGCAATATCGTCGAGGAGCTGCGGCGCATCGAGGGCGTGGGCCGCGTGCAGCTGTTCGGCACCGAGCGCGCCATGCGCGTCTGGGTCGATCCGGCCAAGCTGATCTCCTACGGGCTGTCCATGGGCGACCTCACCCAGGCCATCCAGCAGCAGAACATGCAGATCGCCCCGGGCCGCGTGGGCGATGCGCCCATCGCCCCGGGCCAGCGCGTGACCACGCCGCTCACCGTGCAGGGCCAGTTGACCTCGCCCGAGCAGTTCGCGGCCATCGTGCTGCGCGCCCATGCCGACGGCTCCCGCCTGGTGCTGGGCGACGTGGCGCGCGTGGAGCTGGGCGCGCAGTCCTATGCCTTCTCCAACCGCGAGGATGGCAAGCCCGCCACCAGCGCCGCCGTGCAGCTGTCGCCGGGCGCCAATGCCGTGCGCACGGCCGCCGCCGTGCAAAAGCGCATGGCCGAGCTGGCCTCCATCCTGCCGCGGGGCATGGAGCACACCATCTCGTTCAATACCGCGCCCTTCGTCAAGATCTCCATCGAGAAGGTGGTGCAGACCCTGGTCGAGGCCATGGTGCTGGTGTTCCTGGTGATGTACCTGTTCCTGCAGAACCTGCGCTACACGCTGATCCCGGCCATCGTGGCGCCCGTGGCGCTGCTGGGCACCTTCGCCGTGATGCTGGTGGCGGGCTTTTCCATCAACGTGCTGACCATGTTCGGCATGGTGCTGGCCATCGGCATCATCGTGGACGACGCCATCGTCGTGGTCGAGAACGTGGAGCGCCTCATGGCCGAGGAAGGCCTGTCGCCGCGCGATGCCACGCTCAAGGCCATGAAGGAGATCACGGGCGCCATCATCGGCATCACCCTGGTGCTGACGGCAGTGTTCATTCCCATGGCGTTCGCCAGCGGCTCGGTGGGCGTGATCTACCAGCAGTTCACGCTGTCCATGGCCGTGTCCATCCTGTTCTCGGCCTTCCTGGCCCTGAGCCTGACGCCGGCGCTGTGCGCCACCTTGCTCAAGCCGGTGGCGGCGGGCCACCACGAGAAGAAAGGCTTCTTCGGCTGGTTCAACCGCGGCTTCGAGCGGCTGACGAACCGCTACGAGGCCCATGTCACGGGCCTGGTCCGGCGCACGGGCCGCATGATGCTGCTGTTCGCGGCCATCGTGGCCATCCTGGTGTTTGCACTGCGCCAGCTGCCCTCGGCCTTTCTGCCCGAGGAGGACCAGGGCTACTTCATGGCGTCCATCCAGCTGCCGGCCGATGCCACGGCCGAGCGCACGCTGGACGTGGTCAAGCGCTATGAGGAGCATGTGGCGCAGCGCCCCGGGATCGCCTCCAGCATCTCGGTGCTGGGCTTCAGCTTCGCGGGCTCGGGCCCGAACGCGGCCATGGCCTTCACCACGCTCAAGGACTGGGACCAGCGCAACGGCGCCACGGCAGGCGAGGAAGTCTCGCTCGCGCAAAAGGCCATGGAACACGCGCCCGAGGGCGCCATCATGGTGCTGCAGCCCCCGGCCATCGACGAGCTGGGCACCTCCTCGGGCTTCACCATGTACCTGCAGGACCGCACGGGCCAGGGCCATGCCGCGCTCAAGTCGGCCACCGACCAGTTGCTGGCGCTGGCCGGCAGCAGCAGCGTGCTGGGCTCGGCCTACCAGGACAGCCTGCCCTCGGGCACCAGCGTGCGGCTGGAGATCGACCGCCAGAAGGCCCAGGCCCTGGGCGTGGGCTTTGCCGCCATCAGCGAGACGCTGTCCACGGCCATGGGCTCGCTGTACGTCAACGACTTCCCCAACGCCGGGCGCATGCAGCAGGTCATCGTGCAGGCCGACGCGCCCGCGCGCATGCAGGTCGATGACGTGCTCCGGCTGAACGTGCGCAATGCCTCGGGCGGCATGGTGCCGCTGGCCGAGTTCGCCACGCCCGTGTGGTCGGAGACGCCGCTGCAGCTGGTGCGCTACCAGGGCTTCCTGGCGTCGCGCATCTCGGGCACGCCTGCGCCCGGCACCTCCAGCGGCGCGGCCATGGCCGAGATGGAGCGGCTGGCGGCCCAGCTGCCGCCCGGCTTTGCCGTGGCCTGGACCGGCCAGTCGCTGCAGGAGCGCCAGTCGGCCGCGCAGGCGCCGCTGCTCATGGCCCTGTCCATGCTGGTGGTCTTCCTGGTGCTGGCCGCGCTGTACGAGAGCTGGTCCATCCCGCTGTCGGTGATGCTGGTCGTGCCCCTGGGCCTGTTGGGCGCGGTGGCGGCCGTGCTGCTGCGCGGCATGCCCAACGATGTGTTCTTCAAGGTGGGGCTGATCACCATCATCGGCCTGTCGGCCAAGAACGCCATCCTGATCGTGGAATTCGCCAAGCAACTGCGCGAGGAAGGCCAGGACCTGCGCGAGGCCGCCATCAAGGCCGCACGCCTGCGGCTGCGGCCCATCCTCATGACCTCGCTGGCCTTTGCGCTGGGCGTGGTGCCGCTGATGCTGGCATCGGGCGCCAGCGCCGAGACCCAGCACGCCATCGGCACGGGCGTGTTCGGCGGCATGGTCAGCGGCACGGTGCTGGCCGTGTTCTTCGTGCCCGTCTTCTTCGTCTTCGTCCTTGAATGGCAGCGGCGCATCGCCGGGCCGCGCGGCAGCGCGCGCCGGCCGCCGCCTGCTGCCGACCCCGGAACCTGAACCATGCCTCTCTGGATCGCGCTCAACGCCCTGTGCTTTCAGGGCCGCCCGCCGGCACAGTCTTCAAACCCTTGCGCGCCATCGGCGCCTGCAGCCCCTAAGCGGCAGGCCGGGCCCACCGGACCCGAGCCGCCGCGTGCAAACGCAGGTGCGCATGCCGGCCGCCGTGGCGCCGGTGGCGCCCCCTCCGGCACGGCCAGCACGTCCGTCCCATGATTTCTATAATGGCGGTTTCGTTCGCCATTGCAGGAGGTATTCGTCCCATGCGCCATTGATGCTGCCGCTGTCCCAGCGGCCCGCTTTTCCCGACCCTGCCCACCGCACGCGCAATGCATGCAAAGCGGCAAGGAACTGCGTTGGCATCCATGAACCGCGATATGACGAATACCACGATCACGCTCGACGGCGTTTCCTGCGTGCTGCCCGATGGCAGCCCCCTTTTCTCTGATCTTTCCGAAACCCTCGACCACCGCCGCACCGGCCTGGTGGGGCGCAACGGCGTGGGCAAGTCGCGGCTGGCGCGCATCCTGGCCGGGCTGGATGCGCCCTCGCAGGGCCGCTGCCTGCGCTCGGGGCAGGTGCTGTACCTGGCCCAGCGCACGGACTGGCATGACCAGCCTTCGGTGGCGGCGCTGGCCGGGCTGCATCCCGCGCTGGAGGCGCTGGCGCGCATCGAGGCCGGCAGCTGTGATGCCCGGGACTTCGAGCGGCTGGCTGACCGCTGGGATCTGCGCCAGCGCCTGCAGGCCCAACTGGAGCTGGCGGGCCTGGGCCATCTGCGTGCCGATACGCCGGGCCACGCCCTCAGCGGCGGCGAGGCCATGCGCGTGGCCCTGGCGGGCGCGCTGCTGTCGGGCGCCGACCATCTGGTGCTGGACGAGCCCAGCAACCACCTGGACCGTGAAAGCCGGCAGGCCCTGGCCGCGCAACTGCAGCGCTGGCCCGGTGGCCTGGTCGTGGTCAGCCATGACCGCAGTCTGCTGCAGGGCATGGAACGCATCGTGGAGCTGTCGCCGCAGGGGCTTCGCAGCTACGGCGGCGGCTACGCCTTCTATGCCGAAGCCAAGGCGCGCGAGATGGCCTCGGCGGTGCAACTGCTGGAGCAGCGCAAGCTGGAGCGCCGCCGCGAAACGCAGCAGCTGCGCGAGCAGCAGGAGCGCCAGCAGCGCCGCGAGGCGCGCGGCCGCCGCCAGGGCCAGGAGGCCAACCAGGCGCGCATTCTGCTGGACCGGCAAAAGGAGCGCAGCGAGGCGTCGGCCGGCCGCCTGCGCCGCCAGCATGCAGACACGCGCGAGGCGCTGGACCAGCGCGTGCGCGAGGCGGCGCGCCAGATCGACCTGCAGGCGGCCATCCGCATGCAGGCGCCGCCCCCGGCCGGTGCTCCCTGCGACGTGGTGGCGCTGCTGGACGATGTGCTGCTGCCGTTTTCGTTGTCCACGGGGCCGCGCCTGAACCTGTCTCTGTACGGCGGCCAGCGCCTGGCCGTGACCGGTCCCAACGGCTGCGGCAAGACGCGCCTGCTCGATGTGCTGTCGGGCCGCCTTGCGCCCCAGGCGGGCGAGGTGCGCCGCATGCAGGCCTGTGCCTACCTGGACCAGCGCCTGTCCCTGTTGCAGCCCGGGCGCACGGTGATGGAGCAGTTGCAGGACGCCTGCCCCGGCACCCCCGTGGATGTGTTGCGCACGCGCCTGGCCTGGCTCGGGCTGGCGGCCCGGCAGGTGGAGCAGCCCGTGGGCCGGCTCAGCGGCGGCGAGCAGCTCAAGGCTGCCCTGGCCTGCGCGCTGCATGCCGAGCCGCCCGCGCCCCTGCTCCTGCTGGACGAGCCCTGCAACCACCTGGACCTGCCTTCCCTGCAGGCGCTGGAGGCCATGCTGCGCGGCTACGCCGGCACGCTGGTCGTGGTCTCGCATGACGAGGATTTTCTGCAGGCCATCGGTTTGACCGACCGCCTGGTGTGGTCGCCGCAGGGCTGGCGAATGGAGTCCGCCTAGCTTTCCTGCGCTATCAGCGCCTGCAGTGCGTTCACGTCGGTCACCAGCAGCGCCTGGCGCCCCTCCTTGCGCAGCAGGCCGCGCCGGGTGAGGGCGCCCAGCTCGCGCGTGACCTGCTCGCGGTTGGTGCTGATCTTGCTGGCCAGCACCGAGTGCGAGGGCATGGGGCTGATGAGGGCCGTGTGCTCGGGCGATACGCCCGCCTCCCGCGCCAGGCGCAGCAGCTCCATGTGCAGGCGCGTGGGCACGCCCAGGGTGCTCAGCTCCATGACGCGGTCGGTCAGCCGGCGCACCAGGCCGGCCAGGCCTTCCATCATGCGCAGGGCGATGGCGGGCTCGCGCGCCAGCAGGGCCAGGAAGTCCTGGCGCGAGAGGCTGGCCAGCAGCGAGGATTCCAGGGTGACCACATCGGTGGAGCGGGCCTGGCCGTCAATGGCCGCCAGGTCGCCGAAGTGCTCGCCGGGCCCGTAGTCGCGGAAGCTGACCTCGCGCCCGCCCGGCGAATAGGTGGTGATGCGCACGCGCCCGCTGACCAGGAAGAACACATCGCTGCCCGTGGAGCGGCGGCTGAACACGGGCTGGCGGGCCTGCAGCGGGCGCCATTCGCAGTCGGCGGCGATGCGGTCCAGGCTGGCGCTGCCCAGGCCCTCGAACAGGGCGATGCCGCGCAGGGCGAAACTGGAGGGCTGGGTGGGGT
>NZ_JFYT01000068.1:0-255297 GCF_000632165.1 Delftia sp. RIT313
GGGTCGCCTTCTTTGATCTGACCTTTCTTGGCGAATCAAGAAAGGGCAGTCGGCCGCCGGGCCGAGACCCGGCCTCGAAAAACAACCCCCCGGCAGGGGCAAGAAACAGCCCCCCTGGCCCACGCCAGAAGACTAGCTGCGCCCCCTCATCACCCCCGCCAACAACGGCATCCCCGTCCTCCGAGTGAATTCCTCATAACTGATCGGCGCACTCATCCGCGTATCCGGGCTATTGGCCTGCCAGTGCGCCCAGGCACGCCCCGTGCTCGCGTCGTAGACCAGCTTGAAAATGTGGCTGGGCACATGGACCTTGCCCGGCCCGATGGTCAGGGGCTGGCCGTCGAACACCGGCCCGGTGAACACATAGACATCGCCCTGGGCGCGCTGGGCGTAGCGGCGCGTGTCCTGCTCGACCTTGCTCCAGACGCCGCCGTTGTGGGTCTGGTCCTGCGGAACCATGTTGGCCAGGCTGAAGCTCTGGGCCATGGCCTCGGGCGAGTACATGTCGCCGGCCGGCGCCATGTGTCCGCGCGAGTAGCCGGAGCGGCGGTAGTCGTCCAGTTCGGCGCGCTCGGCGCGGGGCAGGCGGGCATCGGCATAGAACTTGTCGCTGCGCTTGAGGCCCTGGCCCTGGTCCAGCAGTTTGCGGTTCAGGCGCTCCACCACGAAGACGGGCGTCTTGGTCTGGCCGCTGTGCAGCACGGCAAAGGCGCTGAAGCACAGCTCGCGCTGCTGGGGCTGGATCTGCAGGGCAGGGGGCTCGCCACCGGGGAAGAAGTCGCGGCAGTGCGAAAAGCCCGTGGCCATGCTGCCGGCTGGCGGGCTGCCGCCACCGGAGGCCGTGCCCGAACCTGTCTCCGGCTGCTTGCGCAGGTGCTCCAGCCCAGGGATGGGCAGGGTGGAAAGGAAGGGCGGCTCGGGAAGCTTGGGGTGCCAGTTCGGGTCCAGGCTGCAACTGGCGATCTGGAAGGTGCCCGCTGCCGCCACAAGGGCGGCGAACATGGAGCGCCACAGGCCGCTGCGGCCGGAGGCTTTCTTCTTGGAGGCGGGGGAGGAACTGCGCTTGCGCGCGGAAGGCTTCTTGTTCTTGACAGTCATTCGGGGGCGGCAGGCGCTGGCCGCTGGGAGGCAAGTCCGCGATGGCGCGGGTTCTGATTCGGGTCCTAGGAATTCTCCTATGTTTCCAGGCCCCCAAATGTTTCCAGATGCCCTGAAAGCGGGCCGCGCATGGCCTGATGTCAGGTCTTGGGCTGGAGGTGTGGGGCCCTTGGTTCGGCAGGCGCGCCGAACCAGCACAGCGCCAGCGCCAGCACCGCGATGCCGCCCAGCGAAAGAAAGGCCGCATCAAAGCCGAAGCGCTGCGCAATCCAGCCCGCCAGTGCCGGGCTGGCGGCCGCGCCCAGGCCTTGCAGCGTCATCACGGCGCCCAGGCCCGCGTTGACGTGGCCGGTGCCGCGCAGCGTCTGCGCGACCAGGCCCGGCAGGGCAACGCCCAGCAGCCCCGCGCCCACGCCGTCGAGCACCTGCACGGGAATCAGCGCCCAGTCCGAATCCCAGGTGGCGGCGACCAGGCCGCGCAGCGGCAGCGACAGCAGGGCCGCCTTGACCAGCAGCCAGTAGCCGCTGCGCTGGGCGTGGCGCCCGGCGAGCAGGGCCATGGGGATCATGACCAGTTGCGCCACGATGATGGTCAGCGCCGTGAAGCCGCTGGGATTGGCATGGCCGCGCGCCACGGCGGCCTGGCCCAGCAGCGGCAGCATGGCGGCATTGCCCAGGTGAAACAGCAGCATGGCCACGGCCAGCACCCGCAGCGCCGGCGTGCCCGTGAGCACGTGCAGCAGGCCGGGTGCGCAAGGCCCGGTCTGCTCTGGGGGCGGCGTGTCTTGCGGGGTTTCATCCAGCCGCATCAGCGCCAGGCAGGCCAGCGAGGCGCAGCCCATCAGGGCCATGAGCACGAAGACGGAAGGCAGTCCCCAGCGCAGGCCCATGGCCCCCGCCAGTGCGGCCGTGGCCACGTTGCCTGCGTGGTTCCAGGCTTCGTTGATGCCCAGCTGCCGGGGCAGGTCCGCATGGCCGGTGATCTGCAGCGTGATGCCCAGCAGGCAGGGTGCGATCAGGGCCGCGACCACGCCGGTGATGACCTGCGATGCCGCCGTCACGGCCAGCGATGGTGCGATCCAGATGGCCAGGTTGCCCGCCAGCAGCAGGGCGATGGCCGCTGCCAGCAGCCTGCGCTTGCGGCGCGAGGCATCGACCAGCGCGCCCAGCGGCGTGGTGGCCAGCATGCCCGCGATGCCGCCCAGGGCCATGACGTAGCCGATGTCGTCCAGCCGCCAGCCCTGGGCGAGCAGGAACACGCTCAGGAACGGTCCCAGGCCGTCGCGCACATCGGCCAGGAAGAAGTTGAGCCCCGGCAGCCAGCGCCGCGCATGGTGGTGTGTGCGGTGCATGGAGGCTTCCTTCAGCGCAGGGGGCCCTTGAACACGAAGAAGGCGCCCAGGCAGATGAAGCCGAAGCCCACCAGGTGGTTGAGGGTGAGCTTCTCGCCCAGGTAGAGCACGGAGAAGACGGCAAACACCACCAGCGTGATCACCTCCTGGATGGTCTTGAGCTCGGCCGCGCTGTAGACCTCATGGCCGAGCCGGTTCGCGGGCACGGCAAAGCAGTACTCGGCCAGCGCGATCAGCCAGCTCACCAGGATGACGAGGTACAGCGGCCGGTTCTCGAACTTCAGGTGCCCGTACCAGGCGAAGGTCATGAAGACGTTGGAGATCAGCAGCAGCAGGACGGGGGCGATCTTGGGGGACATGGTGGGGTTCGGTGAAGGCGGGAAAGCAGAACAGCAGGAAGGGACAGGAGCCCGCCCGGCCCCGGGGACCGGGCGGTGGTGTCAGCGCGCGCCGTCGTACAGCGGCTGCAGGTCCGACAGGCTGGCACCCATGCTGGTGGCCTCCAGCGAGGTGCCGTGCGCGTTGCGCGTGCCCAGACCCGAGGCGGCAAACAGCTGCCCCGGCTGCAGCGGCTGCTGCAGCGCATGGGGGGCAAAGCGCACGATGGCGCCGTCGGACAGGATGACGCCGTTGGCATCGCCGCGCGGGCCGGTGAGAACAGCCTCGATGCGGCCCTGGGCCTGCTGCGTCTGCAGTCCGGCCATGCGCAGGTGCGGCGGCATGGGGCGCGCGCCGTCGCGGGCGGGCGGCTGGTCGTACACGGTCTGGCCGCTGGCCGAGTTCACGATGGCATCTGCCTTGACCGCACCACCGGCTTCGCTGCGGCCGATGATGCGCACCGTGTCGCCCACCTTCACGGCTGCCGTGAGCGCGTCGGACATATGCGGCGGGAACCGGACCACCGTGCCGTCGGTCAGGCGCAGGCCGTCCACCTCTCCATACGGATTGGTCAGCAGCCGGGCGACGGCGCTTTCGAGCACGGCCTGTGCGTGCGGCGCGCCAGGCCCTGCAGGGGCTGAAGGGGCCGAAGAGGCGAAGCCGCCGGGCGGCACGGCATGCGCATTCAATGCGCTGGAACCCAGCCACAGAACGGCGGAGGTAAGAACAAATCGGGACATGAGGGCTCCTTGGTTGGCAATGGACACGCATCCGTCAATGCAAGTGCCATGCCATCAGGAATCTTCATGAAATCAAGGGCTTGCAGCGGGCGCTGCGAGCCCGGTGTCCGATGTGGAGACAGCCGGTGTCACCGTATCGGACACATGCGGTGCCGTCCGCGCGTCCGCGCGTCCGTGCGTCCATGCGCCCATGCGCCCATGCGCCCATTGCGGCCTCAGCCCAGCCCGAACTCCGCCAGCTTGCGGTACAGCTGCTGGCGCGACAGTCCCAGGCGGCGTGCGGCCTCGGCACGGTTGCCCGTGGCGGCGGCCAGGGAACGCGTGACCATTTCGCGCTCCAGCTGGGCGACGGCGGCGGCCAGCGGGCCGTTCCAGTCGATGGCGGGCCCGTGTGCCGCTGCAGGCTGCAGGCCGATGTGCTCGGCCCCGATGACCGGCCCGGGGCACAGCAGGGCCGCGCGCTCCATGGCGTTGCGCAGCTCGCGCACATTGCCGGGCCAGTCGTGCGCCAGCAGCAGGCGCGCGGCGTCGGCACCCAGGCGTTTGGGCGAGGCGCTGCCGCCTTGGCGCAGGAAATGCTCGGCCAGCAGCAGCACGTCGCCCAGGCGCTCGCGCAGCGGCGGCAGGTGCACGGGCACGACCTGGAGCCGGTACCAGAGATCCTCGCGAAAGCGACCCTCCTTGACGGCTGCGGGCAGGTCGCGGTGCGTGGCCGCGATGATGCGCACGTTCACCGGCAGCGCCCGGCTGGCGCCCACTGGCGTGATCTCGCGCTCCTGCAGCGCCCGGAGGATCTTGGCCTGCGTGGGCAGCGGCATGTCGCCCACTTCATCGAGGAACAGCGTGCCGCCCTGCGCCTCGCGAAAGCGCCCGGCGCGGTCGCTGACGGCGCCTGTGAAGGCGCCCTTCACATGGCCGAAGAGTTCGCTTTCCATCAGGTCGGCGGGAATGGCCGCGCAGTTGACGGCCACGAAGGGGCGCTCCGCCCGGGCGCTGTTGCGGTGCAGGGCTCGGGCCACCAGTTCTTTGCCCGTGCCGGTCTCGCCCAGCACCAGCACGGTGGCGTCGCTGTCCGCCGCCAGGCCGATGCGCTTGAAGACCTGCCGCATGGCCTCGCTGCCGCTGACCAGCTCGGCTTCATCGCCTTCCTGCTCCGGGTTCTGCGCCGGGTGCTGTGCCGCGTTCTCGGGGCTGCCGGCCTGGCCGGCACTGAGCAAGGCGCGCTCCAGCACCTCGACCAGCGAGGTTCTGGCAATGGGCTTGGTCAGGTGGTCGAAGGCGCCCAGGCGCATGGCCTCGATGGTGTTGCTGCCGCTGGCATAGGCCGTCAGCATGATGCAGGGCGCCCGCGAGAGGCCGCGGGCCTTGCGCAGGAAGGCCAGCCCGTCCTCGCCGGGCATGCGCAGATCGACGATGGCCACATCCACCGAACCGGCCTGCAGCACCTGCAGCCCCGCCGCCACCGTGGGCGCCGCACTGACCGCGTGGCCCAGGTCGCCCAGCATCTCGGCCAGGCTTTCGCGGAAGGCCGTGTCATCGTCAACGATCAGGATGCGGGCCATGGAAATTCCATTTCTATGCGGGTGCCTTGTGTTGTCTTGCCCAGCGCGATGCGGCCGCCATGGGCCAGCACGATTTCGCGCACCAGCGCCAATCCCAGCCCGGTGCCGCCGGGGCGCGCGGTGGTGAAGGGCTCGAACAGCGTGTCGCGCAACTCGGGCGCAATGCCCGTGCCGTCATCGGCCACCCACAGTTGCAGCGGGCTGTTGCGGTGGGAAACGGTGGTGCCGCTGCGGTCCGCGCCCAGTTCCACCCGGCCGCCGGCCGCCGTGTGCGCCAGTGCGTTGAGCAGCAGATTGTCCAGCGCCCTGGCCATCTGCACGGGGTCCAGCAGCGGGCGGCGCCCATCCTGCAGGTCCCGGGCAAGGCCGGCGGAAACCGCCGTTGCCAGTTGCACGCCCCTGGCCTGGGCCAGCTCGGCATGTGCCTGCAGCCTTTCGTCCAGCAGCTGCTGCAGGTCCACCGGCTCCGGTTGCACCCGGAAGGGCTGGGTCAAGGCCAGCAGGCTCGATACCAGGTCTTCCAGGCGCGCGGTCTGGGCCAGCACGGCCTCCAGGGCGCCCTGGCTGCGCGCTTCGCGCAGTGGCGCGGGCGCTGCCAGCGCGGTCTCGGCCTTCATGCGCATGGTGCCCAGCGGGTTGCGGATCTCGTGCGCCAGGCCTGCGGACAGCCGGCCCAGGGTGGCCAGCCGTTCGGCACTGAGCAGTTGCTGCTCCATCTGAGCCGACTGCCGCTGCCAGCGCCGGAGCATTCTGCCCAGCCACAGGCCCGAGACCAGGACCATGCCCAGCAGCAGGCTGACGGCAAGGATGAGGGGGTTGACCACGTCGGCGCTGATGAGGGGAACGCGCATCAGCGTCCAGGCCACCAGGGCGGGCGCATCGGCCTGGGCCGGGCAGGCGGCAAAGACCACCGCCTCGCGCAGGCCGGGGCGCAGGTCGGTCACCAGGCCTGCGCTGTCCCGTGCGCGCTGGGCGGTGGAGGCGATGCGCTCCATCTCCGCACTGGGCGCATCACGCTTGATGCCCGAGCCGTCATAGGTGGGAAAGGCATAGGCCACGACACCGGGGCCCTCGCGCCAGAAGCCGCCTTCCATGCCGGGGCGGTCGCGCAGCGCCAGGTCCAGCACGGCCTGCGCGGCGGACCGGGCCTGTGCGCTGGGCGTGTCCGCCATCAGCCCCGCCAGCCCCATGCGCGCGGCCCCGGCTTGCAGTGCGCTGCAGCTGACGCCTGCGGCGTCGCGGGCGCGGGCAACCTGCTGGTCGGTGCCCTGCCGGCTCAGCAGCAGCAGCAGCCACGCCAGCACCAGGGCGACGGCCGAGATGGTGAGCCAGAGGATCACCAGATCCCGTTGGATGGACTTTTGCGGGGACAGGGCCGGCTCCTGAAAGTGATGCGCTGGAACATACACCGAAAGGGGGGCCGCGCCTGGCAGCCAGGGCCGCGTCGGCCCGCGCGGCCGCCGTGAAAGTAACGCCGTGGCGCGCCGGCGTTACGTGACATCGCCCGTAACGCCGCGCGGTGACATGGCGGCGGCTGTGCGTGGGTGTTCAAATAAATCAATAGGTTACAGATGGCTTTGCGTTGGGTGAAGACGGCCAGGCCCATGGCACGCTTGTTGCAACAGGATGCAAAAAGCTTGTCGCAGTGTCTGGAAAACCGGGCGCTGCGCCACCCGCCCCATTGATCGCAGTCTTTCGGAGGAGAAACCATGGCCGCTGTCTCGTTGTCGTTTGCAGGCGTGCCCCTGCCGCGACTGCGCGCCCACCCGGACAGGGCGCGCAGCAAGCCGTTGAACGTGCCCGCCTCGTTTGCGTCTGCGGCGGTGCCGCGCGCTTCTGGCTTTGCCTCAGCGCGCGAGGCCGGTGATGGAGGCGCGCATGCACAGATGGCGCCGGTGGCAATGCTGACGCGCGTGAGCGAGGGCGTGCGCATCGTGCGGCGCAACGATGTGATCGCGGCCCAGGCCGGCGCCGTGCTGCAGCAGGGCGACCGCGTCATCGTGCCTCAGCAGGGCGGCGCGCAGGCCGTGTTCCAGGAGCAGGACGGGCAGGCGCTGCTGGGCAGCTTCGCAGGTGGCACGGACGCCACGCTGGCGTATTTCAGCCGCAAGGCGGATGCCTGCTCGGTGGTCTTTGACCTGGTGGCCGGCCATGTGGACCTGGCACTGTCGGCCGTGGATGCCGGCGTGCTCGGCGGCGGGCCGTCCGGCCGGGGGCGCAGGGCGATCGGATTTCACTGCTATTCACAACCCATTGCAGGCCGTTGAATGAAGGAGCACACCATGCACGACGACATCATCGAAGCTCCGCCCGGCGACACCCCCGTGGACCTGGCCATCTGGCTGTCGCCTCTGCAGACCTGGCGCAGCGTCTACGGCAACGGCTTCTGCGACGAGGCCATGCGGGTCTGCGTGGAGCGGCTCACGGGCCTGGGCATCGATGCCGAATCGTTGGAGCGTGCGGGCGACACGGTGCTGGTTCGGGGGTTCGATCCCCGCACGATGGCAGACACGGTGCTGCCCGGCAATCAGGCCCGGCATGGCTGGATGCATGCGCTGGAGTCCGCCCTGGTGCGCGACCCGGTGGTGGACGGCGCGCGCCAGGCCTATCTGCGCGCCGAGGTGCAGGCGCTGGGCTGCGTCTCCCTGACGGGCCTGCACGAGATACGCGGCAAGGGCCACGCCACGGCGGGCGTCCAGGACATGGCGGTGCGCAGGATGCACCCCAGGCTGATCAAGGCCTACCAGGCCGACATGCAGTTGGCGGGCCGCCTGCTGGACGATCTGCGGCTGGGCCACCTGGCGCTGGCATTCCAGCCCGTGACGCTGCTGGAGCCCGCAGGCATGGCAGGCGGGGGCAGTGGGGCCGGCGCGGGCCGCACGCTCTACCACGAGTGCCTGCTGCGCCGCAGCGTGTTCTCTGCCTACGACAACTATGCCGTGCCCCATGCCATCGAGGCGCTGGAGCGCCTGGGCCTGGCCGCGCGGCTGGACCGCAGCGTGCTGTGGTCGGTGATAGGCGCGCTGGAGATGAAGACTGGCCACAGCCTGGGCTGCAATCTGTCGGCCGCCTCGTTCTGCGACGACGCTTGGTGGGATGGCGTGTTCGACTACCTGGAGGACCGGCCCGAGATCGCCCAGCGCCTGGTGCTGGAGATCACCGAGACCGGCGCCTTCCCCTGCGAGAAGGCCGCGCTGGGCCTGGTGCGGCACCTGCAGATCCTGGGCGTGCGCGTGGCGCTGGACGACATCGTGCCCCGGCGCGGCGGCCTGGACATTCTGGGCAAGCTGCGCGCCAACATCGTCAAGATCGACAAGTCCGTGCTGGACCAGAGCCTGCAGGCCCGGCCTTCGGCCCGGATGATGCAGGGCCTGGTCAGCCTGTGCGCCGACCGGGGCGCCTGCGTGATCGTGGAAGGCATCGAGTCCGCCCAGGGCCTGGAGGCCGTGGCGCTGGCGGGCGCCCATGGCGCGCAGGGCTTCTTCATCGCCCGGCCCTCGCTGCATGGCCTGCTGGACCAGGTGGTGCGCGTGGAAGACGTGCTGGAGGTGCTGGAGGCGACCGAGGTGCAGGACGGCGACGAGCTGGACATGGCCCTGAGCTGGAGCGGCATGGAGCGCATGTCTGCTCTTGTGGCGGCCTCCACCGTGTCTGGTGGAGCCGAGGTGTCGGCCGCCGAGACCGGCATGGGCACGGGATTTTTCCTGCAGGCGCGGGCCTGAGGCCTGGACCGATCCTGGCCCTGGGCCGTCCCTGGGTCGCGCCTGACCGGGCCGGGGCGGCACCTCACTCCAGCATCAGCGGGGCGGCCCTGCGCCGCGCCATGGCCAGGCGGAACAGGTCCATGAAGCGCGGAGCCACGTTGGAGATGTGAAAGCGCTTGCCCGTCTCGCGCGCGGCCCGGCCGTAGCGCTGGCGCCGGGCCGGGTCGTCGCGCAGCTGGCGGATGGCGCCGATCCAGGCGTCGTCGCTGTCGGGCAGCAGCAGGCCGTTGACATCGTTTTGCACCAGCTCCGGCACAAAGCCCCAGTTCGATCCGATCACGCAGCCGCCGCGCGCCAGGATCTCCATCAGGCCCCAGTTGGCCACTCCATAGCGCAGCGGGTAGAGGAACAGGTCCACCGAGGCCAGCGTGCGCGCGAACTCGTCATACGGCAGCTTGCCCGGGAACTCCACCACCTGGGCGGCCGGGTGGATCTGCAGAAGATGGTCGCGGAAACTGGCCACCTTGCCCTGGTAGCGGCGCTCCACCCACTGCTGTTCGTAACCGTAGGTCACGGCCGTGGGGTCGCCCAGGGCGATGAAGCGCATCTGCTGGCCATCGCCCTCGCGCACCAGTCGATCGACCAGGCGCATGAAGGTCTCGAAGCCCTTGGAGCTGGACAGGTCGCGCGATGAGAAGGCCACGGTGAAGCGCGTGTCCTGGCGCGGCGGCGGCTCGGCCTGCTCGTCGGGCGCCTGGATGTCGAAGCCCTCGAACTGCACGGCCACGCGCTCCTGCAGCAGCGGCGGGAACAGCGAGCGTGCATGGGCGCTGGGCGTGATGGTCAGGTCGCTGCACAGCACCTGGTGGTAGTGCAGCATTTCCATGTTGCGGTCGGCCAGGCGCTGGGACAGGTCGGGCGGGTAGTCGGGCTCGTTGCCGTGCACGCGGTAGCTGGGGAATTCGATGTAGCTGACGATGGCGGCATCGATCTCGCCGTACAGCAGGTTGGGCGCGGCCCACAGCGAGTGGGCGACCACCACGTCGATGCGCTTGCCCTTTTCCTTCTCGAAGGCCTGCAGGCCCTGCAGCAGGCCGCGGCCTATGCGTGCCGAGCGCTCCACCTTGCTGGAGTAGTAGTAGCTTTGCGGGCCGACGATGTCGCCATCGGGCCGGAACGACAGCAGGTGGTCGCACTGGCTGGCGTAGTTCTCGGCATGGCCGGGCATGGTCATGAACCAGCTGTCGGCCGCGCCGCTGGCGCGAAGGTGGCTGCACAGCAGGCTGTACTGGCTGGGGTAGACGGCGCTGACGAAGATGATGACCGGCTTGTCCTGCATGTTCGTGGAGGTCTCCATGGCGTGGGGGGATGGGGATGTGTCGGAGGGCGTGCTCAGCCCGGCACGGGCACTTCGGGCTCGCCGTCGCTGATCTGGTACTTGCGCATCTTTTCCCAGAGCACCTTGCGGCTGATGCCCAGGTGCTGGGCCGTGTTCTGGCGCTTCCAGTCGTTGGTGTTGAGCGCCGCGATGATGCGGTTGCGCTCGTCCATGTCCCAGTTGCTGCGGTCGGCCAGCAGGGGCTCGGCGGCGCCCGCGTCCGGCGGGAAGGTGGTGGCCGACAGGGCCTGGGCGTGCTGCAGGATGCGCTGCGTTGCGCCGTCGGCGTTCCAGTCGCGCGTCTGGCGGGCGGCCACGCCGATGCGCTCGGCCAGGTTGCGCAGCTCGCGCACATTGCCGGGGAAGTACATCTGGGCCACGGCGTCGAGGATGAAGAAGGGCGCCTCGCCCAGTTCCTTCATCGTGGCCTCGCCCACCACCTTGCGCAGGATGGCGTGGAAGATGGCCAGCTTGTCGGCCTCGCCGCGCTCCTCCAGGCTGGGGATCTGCAGCTCGATCACGGCCAGGCGGAAGAACAGGTCGGCCCGAAAGCGCCCCTCGCGCACCAGCCCGCGCAGCGGCTTGTTGGTGGCCGCCACCAGCCGGAAGTCCAGCCGCACGGCGGCGGCCGAGCCCAGCCGCGTGATGGCGCGCTCTTCCAGCACGCGCAGCAGCTTGACCTGCTGGTACAGCGGCAGGTCCGCGATCTCGTCCAGGAACAGCGTGCCGCCGTTGGCCTGCTCCAGATAGCCCTTGTGGGCATTCACCGCGCCCGTGAACGAGCCCTTGGCATGGCCGAAGAACAGGGACTCGAACAGCCCGTCCGGGATGGCGCCGCAGTTGACCACCACGAAGGGGCCCTGGCCGTAGCGGTTGTTGCGCTCGTGCAGCCGCTCGGCAATGCGCTCCTTGCCCACGCCGGTCTCGCCGATGATGAGCACGCTGTGCTCGCAGTCGGCAAAGGTGTCCACGTCGCGCAGCAGGCGCTGCATGCAGTCGGCCACGGCGATGATGTCCTCCGAGCGCTGCACCTGGCGCTGGTTGCTCTGCATGCGCCGCAGGATGCGCACCAGCATGGCGCGCAGCTCGGCCCCCGTGAAGTCGAAGGGCAGCACATGCGAGTACTCCATGGCATAGGTGCCGGCGTTGGCGTCGCGCTGCTTGGCGCTGACCCACAGCACGGGCATGCCGAAGGTGCCCTCCACGCCCTGGCGCGTGAAGCGCGCGCCCTCCAGCACCGAGACGCTGACCACGGCAATCGCATTGCCCAGCTCGCTGGTGTCGGCGGGCAGGGTCAGCCCGTCGGCGCGCACCACGTCCACGCCCAGGTTGAGCACGCAGCGCTCCACCCGCTCGGCGATGTCGGCCTGGCCTTCCCAGACATAGATGACGAGCTCGTCCAGATTCACGTTGCATTCCCTCGTTGTCGATTCATGGATTGGATGGCCTTGCCTGCCGTTCAGAAAACCAGTTGCGCCGTGTCGCAGCCGATGGACAGGGCCTTGATGTCGGTGCGGCCCACCTCCAGCCCCAGCGTGTCCTTGAGCACGCTGGTCAGCAGCGTGCCCACGCCGTTGAGGATGGGCTTGAGCACGGTGGTGACCAGCGGCTTGAGCAAGGTGCACAGGGCACCGGTGCAGGTGAGGTTGTTGTCGCGGTTGAGCAGGGACTGGATCTCGGGGCTGTTCGGGTTGATCGCGTACAGGTACTGCGGGTGCGAGGTCAGCAGCTTGGTCACGTTGTTCTTGACGCAGCCATTCCAGTTGAGCAGCGAGCTGAGCAGGCCCGCGCAGCTCTGGTAGCCGTTGTCGTAGGTGGAGATGCCCAGCACATCCAGCAGGCCGCCGGGCACGCTGGTGTAGGAGTTGAGGGCGGCCGAGAACGTGCCGCTGTTCCAGGTGGAGGACGGGCAGGCCACCAGCAGGCAGGACTTGGCGATGGCGTTGTTGAACGTGAAGTTGGACGTGAGCAGCGGCGGCATGTAGTCCTTGTCGCCGGCCACGCCGCGCCCGCTGAGCAGCAGGTTGGTGAGGCTGGTCACGTTGTAGAGCCCGTTCACCATGGAGGCGTCCAGGTAGGAGCCCAGCAGGCGCGTGGTGATGTCGGTGGGCGTGCTGTTCGGTGGCTGCAACAGGCCGCTGAGCAGGTTGAGCAGTCCCGTGACGATGTTGTTGACCGTGTCGCCCAGCGCCAGCTGGTTCACCTGTGTGGAGCGGTTGGTCTTGGACCAGTTGGGGTCGGCCGGATCTTCGTAGCCCGGCTCCATGCCCAGGCCCGTGGTGGAGTCCGTGTACTCCAGGGCCGGTACCCACAGCTTGCCGTTCAGCACGGGCAGGTGCAGCAGGGTGATGAGCTGCTCATTTTGCAGGCCCTTCTCGCAGCTTTGCTTGTTGTTGGGGTCCATCTTGCCCACGCAGGCGTTGAGGATGGAGGACTTGACCGACAGGTCCATGGTCTGCGGGCTGGCGCTGCACTGCAGCGCCGTCAGCGTGCCCGTGGCGTTGGTGATGTCCACGGCAATGGGCAGCTTGACCTGGGTGCCCAGGATGTCCTTGACCAGCCATTTGAGTGCGCCGCCCAGCAGCTGGTCCGTGTCCACGTTCAGGTTCAGGCGGATCTGCGCGCTGTAGCCCTGCGTGCCGACGGGGCCCACGGCAATGGTGGGCGGCTGCACGATGGTCAGCTGGCCCTTGATGAGCCCGGCCACATCCAGCTGGTTGGCCTGCAGCGCATGGCCGTTGGCGCCGATGGCAATGGCCGTCTTCAAGAGGTCGCCAATGCCCAGCTGCACGTCCATGGCCGCGTTCAGCGGATCGGTGCGGCCGGCGCCCAGGAAGGCGAACAGGCCCTTCTGATCGTCCAGGCTGCCCAGCGGGATCTTGATGGTGCTCAGGCCCGCGTTGATGATCTGGGTCTTGAGCGCATTGAGCTGCACGGCCAGCGCGTTGTCGGTGATGGCGCTGATGGAGGCGTCGATCACGTTCAGCAGGGTGACGCTGGCGATGTTGGCCAGGCCCTCGGGCGACAGCGCGCGCAACTGCTCTATGCCCAGGTTCACGCCCAGGGCCTTGAGCAGGCCGGCCGGGCTGATCTTGGCATCGGCCAGGCCCTTGGAGTCCAGCAGGGTCAGCATGCCCACGTCCAGCCCCACCAGGCCCAGCAGCCCGCCCAGCGGCGTGTCCTTGTTGAAGCGCAGCAGCTGCGAGCCCACCTGGAAGGACGCCACCGAGTCGTTGCGCATGGCAATGGCCTCGGCCACCACGGCACGGCTCCAGGGACCGGGGAAGATGGTGGGCGAGGTGCCGCCCACCGTCACGCGCGCCGCGTTGAGCGGGCCGGAGCTGGCGTCGAAGAAGCGGCCGCCGCTCGATTGGCGCGCCGGGTCCGCCGGGTTCCAGTTGCCGCAGCTGACCACGGTCTGGCTGCTGTTGCGGGTCAGTGGAACCGGCCAGTTGGCCGTGATGCTGTCCTCGCCCGCCGTCACGCAGGCAGCGCGGTTGCTGCGCTCGGCATTGATGGCCTGGGCCGCCTGGGTGGCCGCCAGATCGGCAATGCGCTGCAGGTCGCGCTTGGCGTAGTACATGTAGCCCAGGTCCACGACGCCGAGCAACAGAAACAGCACCGAGCCCAGCAGGGCGAACTGCACGAGCAGGCTGCCGCCTTGCCGGCGCCCTTGTCGGCGCCCTTGCCGGCGCGTTCGGGGGCGGTGTGCGGATGCGGGGAGGTGGGTGAGCATGCTCTGGTCCTCCTGTCTAGCTGCCGGGCGCAAGCCTGATCAGGCTGCGGGACTCCAGGCGCGTGGGTTCGCCCAAGGTCTGGCTGCCCACCTGCAGGCCCTGGCCCAGCACGGGGGGAAGCATGTACACCACGCTCAGCGTGGCCTGGGAAGTGCCCCAGTCGATCTGTATCTGGGTGGGCGCCGTGCCCGCCGGAATGCCGCTGGCCGCCAGGCTCTGGTTCACCACATCGCTGGTGGCCTGCAGGATGTTGGCGCGTTCGGCCGGCTTGGCCGGGTTGTAGCCCGCCATCCCGCCAAACGCCAGATGCTGGACCATGCGCGCACCATCGCCCGTGGCACGCGCCAGCGACTGCTGGGCCTGCAGCACGCGCCAGTACACGAACATGCCCATCAGCAGCATCACCATCACCCCGGCGATCAGCGCGAACTCCACCGCCGCCACGCCGCGCTGCCGCCGCGCAGCAGAGGTGTCCTGAACTGTCTTCTCGCGGCAAGTTGCAGTGCGGGACGATGCATAGGGCGCCGTCTCACGCACGGCATGCCCCAACCCAGGGACACCGAGCAAGGGCCTAAGCCGGCCGCGCCGCCCCGCAGCGAGGGTGTCGTCCCCCTTCAAGGGGGAAGCGGCGCAGCCGCTCAGGGGGTGCTTCATATACCCCCCCTGTCCACCATGATGTTGGCGCTGGCCGTCAACGTGGTGGGCATGACCAGGCCGAAGCCCGGCAGGGCGGGCGCTATCGGGCTGGTTCCATAAGGGATGGTGAAGCCCACGCGCACCATGCAGCGTTCGGCAACCAGCACGCCGCAGGTCAGCGTGGCCGAGCACAGTTCGCTGTTCTGCAGCCTGCAGATGCGAACGTCGATGCTGCCAGCCGTGGGCCGAAGGTCGGCGGGCAGCCAGTCGAGCCGCTGCTGCACCAGGCTGCGGGCCGCGTCCAGGCGGGCGCTGCGGCTGGTCTGGTAGCGCAGCGTGGCCCGCGCGGCGTCTTCGGCGGCGGCCTGCATGGATTCGCGCACCAGGAACGCCAGCCCGTAGCTGATGCAGGCATACAGCAGGGCAAAGAACACCGGGAAGATGATGGCCCACTCCAGCGCATACACCCCCCGCTGCCGCAGGCTGGCAGATCGGTGGGAGCGGTGAGCGCGGGGTTGGCGCCGGGTCATGGTCGTTCCTGCAAGCCGTGGCCGGGGCCGGCCTCAGTTCTTGCCGCCGGCTTCGACGCCGGTCTTGTACAGGGCGGGGATTTCCGTCTCGAAGCTCTTGAGGTAGCGCGCATAGCTGCGCCGCGCCTGCTCGCCCGCGATGGGGCGCGCACGCTGGCCCGGCTGGCTGTGCTGCATTCCCAGCAGCCGCAGGGTGCCCCCGCCGATGTCGATCTCGCGCCGGGGCAGGTACATCACGGTTCCATCGGGGTTGGTGTAGAGCGTGTAGCCGACCAGGATGGAGTCGGTGGAGGGCTCGGCGAACACATGCGGCCGTGCATCCACCTGCTCGGGCGGGCTCTGCACTTCGCCGAAGGCCTGGGCATGCAGCGCGGCCGTGGGAAGCAGGGCCAGGCCGGCGGCCAGCAGCCAGGGGGCCAGAGCGTTGGCGACTGCAGTGCGGCGCGGTGGGTCCATGCGGTGTGTGTCTGGCATGTCGTGCTCCTCAAAGTGGCGAGGCCGGTGCTGCGCCTGCGGCGCCGGGCGGCTCGGAAAGAAGAATGCGCCGGGTGATGCCGGCCGGCAGGGTCTCGGGCAGGGCCTCGGTGGCGCGTGCTTCGGGGCGGGTGCCCAGGGTTGGCACAGGGGGTAGTGCAGGGGGCAGCACAGAAGGCAGCACAGGGGCGCTGGACACAGCGGCACCGGCACCGACCTCGGCGGGCAGGCTGTCGCCGCGCAGGCGCACGGCATCGCGCACGCTGGTCAGCTGTGCCTGCAGGGTCTGCAGCGAGGTCTGGTCGATCATGGGCAGGGCGCCCTTTGCCTGGGGCTGGGCCAGCTGGCGCAGCAGCTGCGACGCCTGGGCCTGGTTGCCGCTGGCCAGCCAGAACAGCGCCATGTTCAGCTGCACCCGCGCGTTGGCCGGGGCGAGTTGCGAGGCCTGCATGATGGGCATCTGCGCGGCGGCCAGCCGGCCGTCGAGCATGTGGGCGTAGGCCAGGTCACTGAGCACGTTGGCGTCGATGGGGTTGAGCTGGCGCGCCTTGTCCAGCTGCTCCACGGCCTGGCCATACTGGCCCTGGCTTGCGTACAGCAGGCCCAGGCCGCGCCGCGCCCGCGCCGTGGTGGCGCCCTGCAGCAGCGCCAGGTAGGCCTGGCGGGCCTGCTCGACCTGGCCGGTGTTGCGCAGCGCGTCGGCCCGCATCAGGCGCGACTCCGGGTTCACGCCGTACTGCTGCTCGAAGGCTTCGGTGTGCGCCAGCGAGGCATACCACTGGCCCGCCTGCTGCATCTGCGTGATCAGGTCCAGATAGGTCTGGGCGTTGTCCACCTGGGTGGCCTGCTGGGCGTTCTGCAATTGCTGCTGGGCCTGGGCGGCGGTTTCCTGCTGCGCGGAAGGGGCGCCGTAGCCCTGCGGTCCCTTGCTGGCGCAGCCGGCCAGGGCAAAGGCCAGAGTCGCCAGGGCTGCCAGGGTTGCAAGGGGTGCCGGCGCTGGCGTCCGCCCTGCGCGGGTGTTTTCCTGGTGTCGCATGCCTAGCGTCCTCCCATGGTGGTCAATGCCCTGATCACGGCCAGGAAGCCGGGGCCCGCCGTGATGACGAGCAGGGCGGGCAGCAGCGTGAGGACCATGACGCCCGTCATCTTGACGGTGATGGAACCTATCTTTTCCTTGAAGCTGGCCTGGCGCTTTTCGCGCAGCCGGATGCTGAATTCCCGCAGCGGCTCCTGCACGGCACCGCCATGCTTGTCCACCTGCACCAGCAGGTTGACGATGGCGCTCATGTCGTCGTCGGCGCTCATGTTGACCATGCGCTGGAAGGATTGCTCGCGCGTGCGCCCGGTGTTGTAGAGCTGGTTGGCCAGGGCCAGTTCTCCGCTGATGACGCGCAGCACGCTTTTGAATTCCGAGGCCAGGATCTGCAGGCTCTGGTCCACGCTCAGGCCCACGCCCTGCAGCAGCCGCAGCAGGTCGACGAACAGCGGCAGTTCCTCGACCACCTGCTCGCGCCGGCCCTTGGCCCGCGAGCGCAGAAACCATTTGGGAAGCATGAGCCCCAGGCTCACCCCGAGAAAGCCGTAGATCAGCGCCGCGTTCTCGCCGGGGCGCAGCACACCCAGCGCCAGCAGGGGCAGGACGACGCACAGCACCATGCGGCTGGCCACATAGGCCATGCTGCCGTTGCGCGTGCCCACGCCGGCCTGGTCCAGCAGCTTGCGGTCCTCATCGGCCAGCAAGGCCTTGGCCACGCCCCATTGCAGCCAGGCCGGGGGCGGGAGGTTGGCGGCCACCGCCTGTGGCGAATCGGAGGAGCGCACGTTGATGGACAGCGGGTTGAGCAGCTGCGCGTCGTTGGCCTGCAGGGCGCTCTTCGTGGCGGCCTTCGGGGTCGATGCGGTATCTCGCGCCTGCAATATCTTGGCGACCTGGCTGGAGGCGCGGGCAGAGCGCCACAGCTTCCACACCAGGGCGCAGGCCCACAGCACCAGTCCCAGCGCGCCCAGGCTGATGCTGGCGATCCACAGTTGCTGCGTGGTCATCGGTGGCTCCTTCCGCAGACGGATGGGTGGGGCTGTACCTGTACCTGTGCCTGTGCCTGTGCCTGTGCCTGTGCTGTCATGGGTTCACCTCAGCTTGGCCAGCCGGTAGAGAAGAAAGGCGCCCAGGGCCTCCAGGGCGGCGGCGACCAGGACCATGGTCTGGCCGCTGTCGTCGTTCCACATGCGCATGAAGTAGCCGCGGTTGATCACCATGATCAGCGCCCCCACCACCAGGGGCAGCAGGGCCAGCACCCAGGCCGACATGCGGATCTCGGAGGACAGCGCATGCAGCTCGCGCTCGGCGGACTGGCGGTCGCGGATGTAGGCCGAGACACGCTCCAGCACCAGGTCGGCGCGGCCGCCATAGCGCACGCTCATGCGGAACACGGCGGCCAGCAGGCCGAATTCGGGCAGGCGCCAGTTGCGCTCCAGCTGGCCCATGGCCTGCCCCAGGTCGGGCGATGCGCTGAGCATGGCCGCCGCCTGCTGCAGCGCGTCGCCCAGCGGATCGGGGACGTTGTTCAGCGCCATCTGGAAGGCCGCGTGCGGCGAGTTGCCGATGGAGATCAGGCGGACCATGTTGTCCAGGAAGCCGGGCAGTTGCTGCAGCAGTCTTTCGCGGCGCTTGGCCTGCCGCCGCCAGATGCCGAAGGCCAGCACCACGGCATACAGCACGGCCACCACCAGCCCCGCGGCAGCACCTGCCTGGCTGGTCGCCAGCAAGGCCAGCACCAGGCCGGTGATGGCGAACAGGGCCAGGGTGTTGGACGAGATTCCCCAGGACTGGACGCCCAGCCGCTGGGCCAGCCACTGCACGGCAGCGGGTGAGGGCGCGGGCTGCGCCGCGGGGGCGCGGAACGCGGGCTCGGCCATGGGCGGCGAGGGCGAGATCACCTCCCGGTGGCCGTCCACGCTGCGCTTCATGTGCAGGTTGATCGACTGCTCATGCTCCTTGCGGCGCCCGCGCATGATCACCCACAGCGCCAGTGCCAGCAGCAGGCAGGCCAGCGCGCCGAGGATGAGGACGGCGGGTGCCAGGCCTGTCATCGCACGCCTCCGTGGCCGGTCTGCTGCTGCATGCGCCACCAGCTCAGCAGCTTGGGCGAGTGCGGCGAGATGCCCAGCGACACCCACTGGTCGATCTCCTGCCCGTCAGGGCCCACCTGGGGCTCGTAGCGGTACAGCTCCTGCATGGAGATCATGTTGTCCGTCATGCCCGTGACCTCGGTCAGCGACAGCAGGCGGCGGCGGCCGTTGGACAGGCGGCCGATCTGCACGATGAAGTCCACGGCATTGGCGATCTGGCGGCGCAGGCTGACCTCGCTGCCCTGAAAGCCCGCGAAGCCGGCCAGCATTTCGGCGCGGTACAGGCATTCGCGCGGCGAGCTGGCGTGGATGGTGCCCATGGAGCCGTCGTGGCCGGTGTTCATGGCCTGCAGTAGCTCCAGCACCTCGCCGCCGCGCACCTCGCCGACGATGATGCGGTCGGGCCGCATGCGCAGGCTGTTGCGCAGCAGGTCGCGGATGCTGACGTGGCCCGAGCCGTCAAAGCCGCCGGGGCGGCTTTCCAGCCGTACCACGTGGTTGTGGTTGAGGGCCAGCTCGGCCGTGTCCTCGATGGAGACGATGCGCTCGCTGCCCGGGATGAAGCTGGCCAGCGCATTGAGCAGGGATGTCTTGCCCGAGCTGGTGCCGCCGCTGACCAGGATGTTGCAGCGCGCCTGCACGGCCATCTCCAGGATGCGGCAGATGTCCTGGTTGAAGGTGCCCAGCTGCACCAGTTCGGGCGGTGTCAGCGGGTCCTTGCGGAACTTGCGGATGGAGACCGAGGGACCGTCGATGGACAGCGGCTCGATGATGACGTTGATGCGCCCGCCATCGGGCAGGCGGGCATCGACCATGGGGCTGGACTCGTCCAGGCGCCGGCCCAGCGGCGCCAGGATGCGGCGCACGATGCGCAGCACATGCTCGTCGTCCTTGAAGTGCAGCGTCTCGCGCTGCAGCACGCCGCCGCGCGAGACGTAGATGTTGCCGTGGCCGTTGATGAGGATGTCCTCGACCAGCGGGTCTTCCAGCAGCGGCTGCAGCGGCCCCAGTCCCGTGAGCTCGCGCGTGAGGGCGCGCGCCACCTGCAGCGCCTCCTGCTCGTTGACGGGCACGGAGTGCAGGCGGATGAAGCTGTCCAGCTCCATCAGCACGAACTGCGCGATGGCGGCCTGCGACCAACGGCCGAACTCGGCACCCAGCTCCTCGATGCGGCTGAGCAAATGCTCGTGCGTGCGGTTCTTCAGGTCGAGGAACAGCGCGCTTCGCTCGAACTCGCTGGCCTGGGCGTCGGCCAGATGGGAATAAGCCGTGGTCGTCATGGTGCGTTCAGCTTCTTGTTCGGTGGAAGAAACGGTTCAGGCCCCGGGCGGGCGCGGCCTGATCGCCCGCATGGGCCTGGTGGTGGGTGGTGATCAGCAAGGTGGCGAGCTTGTCCACGGCCTGCACATAGGGCTCGCGCTGCAGCCGGCTGGGCAGCAGCTGGCCCTGGTTGACGGCCTGGACCAGTTCGCGCCGGCGCTCGGGAATGGTGGCCAGCAGCGGCAACTGCAGTTGCCTGGCGATCTGCGGGGCCTCCAGCTCCAGCTGGCTGTCGTGCCGGCTGACGATGAGCTGCACGCGCTCGCGATCGACCTTTTGCTCGTCGAGCTGGCGCAGCAGCTCGGTGGTGGAGACCACGCTGGCCACGCTCTGGTCGCAGACCACCCAGATCTGGCTGGCGCGCAGCGCCACGCGCATGGCCAGCTGCGTGGGCACGACGGCCCCCAGGTCGGCCACGATGTGGCGGAAGTACTGGCGCAGGCGCAGCAGCAGCGCGTCGGCATCGGCATAGGAGACGTCGCGCAGGCGGGCGGGCTGGCGCGGCAGCGTGAGCAGGCGCAGGCCGCTTTCATGGCGGGCCAGTCCCGTCGATGCCAGGCGCCGGTCGAAGCGGCGCAGGTTGTTGACGGCCTCGATGAAGTCGAAGTCGCCCAGCGTGCCCAGGTACAGCCCGCAGTCGCCGCTGGGAAAGCCCAGGTCGATGAGCAGGCCGTCCAGCGTCTCGTTGCTGATCTCGCGGGGCGTGGCGTCCTTGCCCGGCACGGCCGTCGTGCCATGCAGGCGCTTTTGCAGGTACCAGGCCAGGTGCGATGCCATGAGGCTGCTGCCCAGGCCGGCGCGGGCCGACATGATGGCGGTCAGCGGCGCGTTGGGCATGCCCGAGGCCGAGGGGGGCACGCGCTTGATCAGATCGATCACCGTCTGGTGCGCGGCCTGCACGGGGCCGTCCACGTCGAGGAAGTCCTGCACCCCGGCGCGCAGCGCGGCCAGCATGCACTGCGGGTACTTGGTGCGGCCCACGGCCAGGCAGGGCAGGTGAGGGTGGGAGATGTGCAGCTGGGAGGCCAGGTGGGCCGCCTCGTCGGTGGACAGCGGGTCGAAATGCACGAGCACGGCATGCGGCATGTAGCGCTGCACCTGCTCGGTGACGTTGTCCTGGAACCGCGCCACATGCAGCCGTGCGCCGTCCAGCATGTGCTGCAGCCAGGCCTGGGCCAGCGAGCTTTCGGGGGTGCCTGCGTGGATGAAGAGCAGCTCCACCTGCAGGTCGTTGTCGAGCGGCTGCGGCGTCGGGCGGGGCGCGGCGGGCGCGGGCATCCTGTCCAGTGGTGATTTGTCCTGTGCAAGCGGTGACTTGTCCTGCGCGAGCGCATCGGTGCCGGGCTGCGGCTTGCCGGCCAGCGAGGCCGAGGAACGCAGCCCCAGCAGGGTCTCCAGCGAGGTGGGTGAGCCGATGGCCGGCGAGCCTGTGGCGTCCACAGACGAATCGGTTGCGGTGGGCTTGCTTGTCATGTCGTCAGTACGAGAAGCCGGGTACGGCGGTCTGGGTGCTCATTCCGCCGGCGAGGTAGGGCAGCCAGACCTTGCCGGCGTTGCGCTGCTCGGATTGCGCACCGGGCAGCAGGGCTTCGAGATTGGTGCTGGCGGGAAGCGGGTGGACCAGGCGCGGGGTGACGATGATCACCAGCTCGGACTCTTCCTGCGTGTAGTTGAGGTTCTTGAAGAAGGTGCCCAGGATGGGCAGATCGCCCAGCACCGGCACCTTGCTGACGTTGGAGGTGGTGGCACGGCTGACCAGCCCGCCGATGACGAAGCTCTCGCCATCGGCCAGCTCCACCGAGGTGTCGGCGCGGCGCGTGCGGATGGCGGGCACGGTGACGCCGCTGATGGTCACGCCGCTGTTGAAGTCCAGGTCGCTGGCCTCGGGCGAGACCTTCAGGGCGATGCGATCGTCCGACAGGATGGTGGGCGTCAGCTGCAGCTTGATGCCGAATTCCTTGTACTGGATGGCGATGTTGCCGTCGCGCGCGGGCACCGGGATCGGCAGCTCGCCGCCGGCCAGGAAGCTGGCGTTCTGGCCGGTCTGTGCCAGCAGGGTGGGCCGGGCCAGCACGCGCGCCATGCCATTGCCTTCGAGGATGCTCAGCTGCGTGACGATGCCGGCGCCGCTGAAGGCCTTGCCGAAGGTCATCACCAGGCTCATGGCGCTGGCAATGGCCGACGAGGTGTTGTTGGACACGCCGCCCGAGCCCGTGCCTCCCGTGCCGCCCGAGCCGGTATTGCCCGTTCCCGTTCCTGTCCCCGTGCCGTTGGTATTGGTGCTGATGCTGCCCACCACGCCGGGGCTGAAGCTGCCGAAGCTGAAGCCCTGGTTGTTGCGCCCGCCGCTGTAGATGTTGACGCCGATGCGCTTCATCGCGGATTTCTTGAACTCCACCACCTGCACGTCCACCTGGACGGTGTTGCTCTTGACGTCGATCTGCGAGTTGTCCACCAGCAGCGTCTGGGCGGGCGCGTACTGGCGCAGTTCGGCCACGGCCTGGGCATGTTCTGGAACCGAGGTCAGGCGCTTTTCCAGCAGCAGGTGCTGGCCGCGGACCTGGACCTCCCAGCGCTGGGGCGCGCCACCTTTCTGGGGCCACACCACCAACGTGGTGCTGCCCTGGGCCTTGGGCGTGAGCAGCAGCTCGGTGCCGCCGGAGCCGGAGCCGGCACTGGCGCCGGAGCCCGGCGTGGCGCGCAGCAGTTTCACGTCCAGCACATTGGGGTCGCCCACGGCGATGCGGCCCGGAGTGCTGGCCAGCGGCATCAGGTGCTGGCGTCCGGCCACCAGCTGCAGGGAATCGCCAGAGGGCATGTCCCCGGCGCCGGGGTTGTGCATGCCTTGGACGGCAGCGGTGTCCGCAGGCGCCGACACCGCTGGCGGCAATGCCAGCAAGGCCATGCTGCCGCACAGCGTCCAGACCGCGCGCTGCAGCGGGGTTGCTCCGGCCGTCGAGATGTTCTTGCACTTCATGGCATCTCCCTCTTGTTGTGTGTTTTCAGTAGTTCACCATCTGCACCGCGGCTCCGTTGTGCAGCTCCACGGTGCGTTCGCGCGGGGCCCGCTGCGGCGGCGGCCGCACGGCGGGTGCGAAGGCCGTCATGGGCTGGGCGGCAGGCTTGCGGATGTTTTTGGCGTCGGCGCCGGTGGCCAGGTCCTGCATGCGCAGGCCGGCGAAGGCGCGGTCTGCACCCTCCAGTGCCTGGTCTTTCCGGAGGCGGCCCGCCACCGGCTGCAGTGCGCTGGGCAGGGCGGCGAAGAGCTTGGGATCGGGCACGGACAGGTCGTCCGGGTTGCGCAGCGCCAGGGTGAGCTGGCCGAATTTCTCGGCCAGCGTGAGGCGCTCCACATCGTCCAGCGGCACGGCGAGCACGGCCGATTGCACGTTCTCAGGGCGCTGGCCCGTCTGATCCGCAGCGCTGGCGCGGCGCAGCGACGAGCCTGCCGATTCCTTGTCCTGCTGCGCCTGGCGCTGGACGGCCGGCATGGGTGGGCGTTCCACGCTGCCGGAGCCGTAGGCGAGCACGCGGCTGCGCGCCAGCAGCAGCCGGGTCTGCGCGTCCACGGGGGCCTGGTCGGACTTGCCGTCCAGCGTGAAGTAGACATCCACGAAGTCGCCGGGGCGCACATGGTGGCCCGCGGCCATCTGCTCCCGGATGGCGATCGCCAGGGCGCGCTGTCCCGGCTCCAGCTGCAGGGCCAGGCCGCTGAGCAGTTGCTGCTCGAACAGCGGGGTGCCCGGGGTGAGCGCCATCAGCGTGGTGCGGCCCAGTACATCGTCGGTCGCGGCAAAGCTGCCGGGTACGGGGGCGGGCAACTGGGCCAGCTTCACATCCTCGCTGCCGATGCGCTGGCCTGCGGCAATGGCCTGGGCCACGACCACGACGGCATGCTGCGGCACGGGCTCGGGGGCCGGCTGCGCCGAGGCGGCCGGTGAGGGCTGGGCCACGGGGCGTGCGGGCTGGCTGCCCAGCAGCCAGGCAAGGCCTGCGAGCACGATGGCCAGCCCCACCAGCAGTCCGGCAAGAATCTTGGTGAGGTTCATGGCTGGGGCTCCTGGTGCAAGTGGGTGGCGACGGTGTTCAGGCATGGGGGCTGCCCTGGCGCTTTCCTGCCATGGCGCAGAGGGTCCGCCAGGGCAGGAAAGCGTCCGGATAGCGCACGGCGGCGGCTTGCGGCGGGGCCGGGCCGTGGGGTGCGTGGCGAGGGGAAAGCGATCTGCATGGGCATCTCCCGTTCAGGCAGGCGGCTGGCTGTGGCGCCAGGCCAGGGCGATGGCCGCAATGGCCATGTAGCCGGCATAGGGAATGGAGCGCTGGGGCTGGCGCGGTCCATCGGTGGCGCCTGCGGGCTGAGACGCAGCGCCCAGCGGTGCCAGGCGGGCCGCCCAGGCCAGGGGCAGCCGGGCCTGCAGCCACAGGCCGGTGGGGCTGTGGCTCAGGTGGCGCAATGACAGCACCAGAAGGCCGTGCAGGCCGGCCAGCAGGCTGCCGCCGGTCCAGATCAGCAGCAGGTCGAAGCTCAGCCCGAACCACAGCCCTGCGACCGCGCCGAACTTGACGTCGCCCGCTCCCATCCAGCGCAGTGCATAGAAAGGAAGCAGCACGACAAACCCCGCCAGCAGTCCGGCCAGCGCGTTCCAGGCCGAGACCTGGAACGGCTGCGCCCCACTGGCCAGCGCCGCCGCGCCTGTGGCCAGGCCGAGCAGCACCATCCAGTTGCGCACGCGCCGAATGCGCAGATCCATGACCGCAATCGTTGCGAGCCATGTGATGCAGACGCACAGCCATAGCGAGGCCCACTCCATCTTCAGGGGGCAAGTCCGTTGAGCTTGGTGGCAAGCCGGCTGAACAGTCCGTTCAGATCGGTACCCAGCGCGGTGGCGCCCACGACGATGCCCACGGCAATCAGGCCGGCAATCAGCCCGTATTCGATGGCGGTGGCGCCTTCCTCGTCTTTCCAGAAGTTCTTGATCATTTCGGTCATGGCATGGTCCTTTCGGTTTGCAAAATGCCTTGGCGCCGGGGGGCGGAGGCAAGCCCCGCCCGAGCCCGGCCAGATCGCGCCGGAGCCGGCGCTCAGGGAACGAAGCCGGTGAGCTTGGTGGCGATCCGGGTGAACAGCCCATTCAGATTGGTGCCGAGCGCGGTGGCGCCCACCACGATCCCCACGGCGATGAGGCCGGCGATCAAGCCGTACTCGATGGCGGTGGCGCCTTCTTCGTCTTTCCAGAAGTTCTTGATGATGTCGGTCATGGCATCGTCCTTTCGGTTGCAAAAGCCCATCGTTGTCGATGGCGGCGGCTGGCGATGGGCAGAAGCCGGCCGCTGCACGGGAAACCTCACTTGCCGCTTCTCACTTCACCACTGCTGTCGCGAGGCGGTGGTTGGAAAAGCGTCTGAAACGGGGCGCAACTGCTGCTCAAGGCGCAGCTGTATTCGTTGGGGCATGGCGCTGGCGGACAGGGTGGCCACGGCAGCGTCCTGGGGTTCGGGGCGGATGCGCGAGGGCGCAGGGCCGGGCGCGTTCCCGGGCTCGTCCATGGGGGCAGTGCCTGGCGCACCACCACCTGCCGGAATCGGTTTTTGCGGGGTGAACAGCGCGTTCAGCCATTGATCGGGCGGGTCCTGGGGCAGGAGGCGGCCGGTGGTGCGTGCCAGGCGCAGTTCGTTGATGCGCTGGTCGTAGATGGCGTCGGCCTCGTCCAGCAGCAGGCGCTGCATGTCCAGCTGGGCGTCCAGCACCTGGGCCAGGCTGCCGCGCCCGACTTCGAGCAGGCGGCGGCGCCCCTCGAAGGCGGCGCGCGCCTCGCGCACGGCGTCGGCCAGCTGGCTTTCGCGCTGGCGGCCGGACTGGGTGCGTCCCCAGGCGGCGGAGGCGGTTTCGCGCACCTGGCGGCGCACGGTTTCCTGCTGCGCTTCCTGGGCCTGCAGTTCGTTGATGGCCTTGAGGATGCGGTCGCGCAGCTCGAAGCCGTTGCCGAAGTTCCAGCTCAGCTCCACGCCGTAGCGCGTGCCCTCGGCATAGAGCACGCCGCTGGGGTCGCGCGTGTGGGCCACCACGGCGGCCAGCGTGGGAAAGCGCTGGGACTTGCTGCGGTCCACTTCGGCGCGGGCCTTCTCGATCTGCTGCTCCATCTCCTGCAGCTCGGGGCTGACGGTTTCGGAGGCCTGCAGGGCCGAGTCCTCGTTCGCCGGCATCCATTGCACGGGCACGTTGAGCTGGGGCAGCCAGCCGGGCTGGGGCGTGAAGCCGAAGTAGCGCGTGAATCGGGCCTGCGCATCCATGCGCTGCGACTCCAGCGCGTGCTGCTGTGCCAGGGCGCCGGCCTGGCGCGAGGCGGCCTGGCGCAGGTCGTTGCGGCCCACGGCGCCCAGTTCGGCGCGGCGCTCCTCGATGCGCGCGAGCTGGCCGATGATGCGCGCCGACTCGGCCGCCACGCGCGCCTTGTCCTCGAAGCGGTGCAGCTCCAGCAGGGCGGTCAGCGCCTCCAGCAGCACGTTCTGGCGCGTGCCGTAGAGCACGCTGCCCTGGGCCGCTTCCTGCGATTCGGCCGAGCGGATGCCCGCGCCGATGGCGCCGCCGTCCAGCAGGGCCATGCGCACTTCGGCGTTGACGGCGGTGTAGGACTCGCGGCCCCGGCGCAGCTTGGCATCGCCCGTGTTGGTGCCGACCTTGAAGGTGGGCCAGCGCGCGCCGCGCGCGGTGTTCACGTCATGCCCGGCCGATTCCAGCGCGGCGCGCGCCTTGCGCACGTCGGGGTATTCGTCGATCAGGGCGTAGAGGGCATCGAGCAGGCGGCGCTGCCCGCCGTCGCTGGCCAGCGTGCCGGGCGTGAGGTGCTGGGCCAGGCGCAGGACCACGGGGTCCGGTGCGGCTGCGGCCGTGTTTGCGGATGTGGATGCGGGTGCGGGTGCGGCTGCGGCAACCATGCCGATGTCCGTATCAAGGTCCCTGTCCGCCGCAGCCACGGGCGCGGCAGCGGCCTGCAGCGCCTGCAGTGCGGACAGGCAGCAGGCAGCGGCCAGCAGCTGGCGCAGCCGGGTGTGGCAGCGGGCGTGCCAGCCCATGGAAGGGGAGGTCGGGCGGCCTGGCATCAGGGCTCCCGGAAGGCTTCGCTCTGGATGCGCAGCACGGGCCGCAGCAAATACCAGATAAAGGGTTCGTGGCCCAGCAGCAGGTCGAGTTCGGCCTGCATGCCGGTGGTGATGCGGTTGTCGGTGCGGCCCACCCAGGGCTGCTCCAGGCTGGCCTGGATGCGGAAGTACGAGGGCGAGTCGGCCAGGTTGGGATCGCGGTCGGCATCGGCCGCCACCAGGGTGACCTGGCCGGGCACCGAGCCGTAGCGCAGGAAGTCGTAGGCCGAGATCTTCACCCGGGTGGCCTGGCCGGGGTGCACATAGCCACGGTCGGCGGGGCTCAGGCGCGCCTCGACGATGACTTCGTCCTTGTCCGGAACGATTTCGAGGATGGGCTCGCCGGGCTTGACCACCCAGCCTGCGCCCGAGCTGCGCAGGCCCTTGACGAAGCCGCTGGTGGGCGCCAGCACGGCCGTGCGCGTGCGCTGGGTGCGGGCGCGGACCAGGTCTTCGTTGAGGCTGGCCAGCTCGCGTTCGGTCTGGGCCAGCTCGTCGGAGGCGCGGCGGCGGAAGGCGCCCTGGGTCTCCTGCAGCTTGGCCTGGGCCTGCTCGATCTTGGCGCGGTTGCTGAAAAGCGTCTGGCGCGAGGCAGCCAGCTCGGCCCGCACCTGCTCCAGCGCCCGCTGCTTGTCCAGCACTTCCAGCTGGCCTATCAGCTGCTCGGAGGCGAGCTGGCCGGCAATGGAGGCCTCCTGCTGGTGCAGGCGCAGATTGGTCTCCAGCCCCTCGATGCGCGCCTGCACCTGGGCCACGTCGCCGCGCGCCTGCTGCAGCTGGGCCTGGGCTGCGGCAAGGCTGCCCTGGTGCTCCAGCGCGCGCGCCGAGAAGGCGCCCAGTTCGGCCTGGACCACCTGCGCGTCCAGGTCGGCGGGGAAGGCGGTGCGCTGCAGCGGCCGGCCCTGGCTTTCCGCGCCCAGACGCGCCTTGACGGCCTGGGCCGTGGCCATGCGGGCGGTGAGCTGTTCGAGGTTGAGGCTGTTGCTGCCCAGGTCGATTTCCAGCAGCGGCTGGCCCTGGGTCACGGCCTGGCCTTCGCGCACATGGACGGCGGTGACGATGCCGCCTTCCAGATGCTGCACGGTCTGCACGCGGTCGGAAGGGATGACCTGGCCGCTGGCGACCACCACGTTCTCCACCGGATAGAACAGGCCGGTGACCACCAGGGCGGCGACGGGGATGACGAGCAGCCACTTGCCCCGCGCCAGGGCGGTTCGGCCAGGGGTGGGGGGCGTTGCGCCGGACGCGTCCGCAGGCGGCTGGCCGTGCACGGCCGCCTGCGCTTCGCTCGACTGGCGCAGCACCAGGGGGAGGTCGTCGTAGCGCCCGGCCCTCATGAGGCAAGCTCCTGCGCCACGGCGGGGTGATCGGCATGCGGGGCCGGGTCGGCCGGCGTTGCGGGGGCTGCGGACGCTGCGGGTGCTGCGGGGGCCGCAGGCTCGCGCGCCGTGCCGAACAGCTGGGGCAGCAGCAGCTGGGGCGAGCCATGCTCGATGCCGCCGTCGCCGCGCACGTGGTAGAGATGCTGGGCCATGGAGGCCACGCGCAGCGAGTGCGTGACGACGATGACCGTGTGCTTGAGCGCAATCTGCCGCAGCGTCTGCAGCAGCGCGGTTTCGCTCTCGAAGTCCAGGTCGTTGCTGGGCTCGTCCAGGATCAGCACCGAGGGGTTGCGCAGGAACAGCTGGGCCAGGGCCAGCTTGCGCAGCTCGCCGGCCGACAGGCCCGCGCCGCCTTCGCCCAGCACGGTCTGGTAGCCCTGGGGCAGGCGGCTGATGAAGCCGTGCGCGCCCGAGATCTGGCAGGCGGTGACGATCTTGTGGTCGTCGGCATCGGGGTTGACCATGCGCAGCCCGTCCACGATGGGGCCGCTGAACCAGTACACCTGCTGGGCCAGGCAGCCTATCCAGCGGCCCAGCTCGGCGCGCGGGAACTGGGCCATGTCGTATTCATCGATGAAGATGCGCCCCTGCGTGGGCTGGTAGAGGCCGGCCAGCAGCTTGGCCAGGGTGGACTTGCCGGCGCCGTTGCGCCCCACGATGGCGTGCAGCCCGCCGGGGCCGATCTCCAGCGATGCCTGCTCCAGCGCCACATGGCCGCCCGGGTAGTGGAAGCTTGCCTGGTCCAGGCGCAGCCGGCCCTGGGGCCGGGGCAGGTCCACGGTGTCGGTCATGGCCTCGACGGGTTCCTCCAGCACGGCCTGCAGGCGTCGTGCGGCCTCGTTGGCATGGGCCAGCGAGCGCCAGTTGCTGGCCAGTTGCGAGATGGGGCCCAGCGCCTTGCCCGACAGCAGGTTCACGGCCATCAGGCTGCCGATGCTCATCCACTGCGCATTGATGGCAATGGCGCCCACGGTGATCACGGCAATGGAGAACAGCGTCAGCAGCACGGTGCTGGCCTCGCGTGCGTTTTCCATCTCGCCGTTCTTGCCAAAGCTCTCGGCCAGCCAGCGGTCATAGCCGCTTTGCCAGTTCTGGCGTGCGGCGGCGTCGTAGCCCAGCACCTTGAGCGTGGCGCGGGCATTGCAGATCTCGGCCGTGCCCCGGTCCAACATGCGGGCCTGGGCGATTTCCTCCACGCGGCCGCTGCGCACCTCGTCGGCCCACCACCAGGCCAGCACGCCCATGATGAGCATGGCCACCAGAATCACCGGCAGCACGGGCCAGGCAATGATGCCGATGACCACCAGGGCCAGCAGGGCCATGGGCAGGTCCAGCAGCGAGGTCGCCAGGCCCCCGGACATGCCCGAGCGCATGGCGCTCACGTCGCGGAACAGCTGCAGCCACTGGCTGGAGGAGCGCTGCTCCAGCGCGGCCAGCGGGTGGCGCAGCATGGAGTGCATCAGCGCCTGGGACACGTCGCGGTCGATCATGGCGCCGGCTTCGCGCAGGGCGCGGGCGCGCCTGCGCCGCAGCCACCATTCCACACCCAGGAAGAACAGCACGCCCGCCACCATGGCCGTGAGGGTGGCGGTGCCGCCACGCGCAATGACGCGGTTGTAGACCTGCAGCAGGAAGATGGACGGCAGCAGGCCCAGCAGACTGATGGGCAGCGACAGCCAGCCAGCCCGGCGCAGCTGGTGCGCAGCCCGGTCGAAGGACTCGGCGATGGCAGATGCAAAAGCCCCCACCGTCTCCGTTCCCGACGGCATCGCCGTGGCCTTGGCCAACTGACGGGGAAGAAGGTATCGGATCATGTTCTGATGGGCTTAGTAAGCATCTTTACAAAATGTAAAGGTACTCGTTTCACAAACACTGTAGCGAGTTATATACAGCCCTCTATAAGTTTTATTCAATCAAGAATGCATGTTCATTTGTTTTTGATGTGGATCAAAGCAGGGAGCCTGAATAGACGCTATTAAATGGCCCCCGTGGCCACTGAAACTATCCCGTATGGCATCGGCCGCCAGGGCAAGATTGGTCGTGGCGCGGCCGGCCAACAAAACCGTATCGCCTTTATGGGTTGTTCTCAGCAGCGAGCAAATCAGCTGATTCAGATCGTCATACCAATTGACGTGCAAAAGATCGCCCAAGGCTGCCGCCAGCGGCCTGAGCGGCTCCCCGTACAGCAGCACGCGCCGGGCCTGGGCATCCCGCACCAGCGGCTCCAGGGCCAGCTGCGCAGCGTCTATGCTGGCCTGGCCGGGCTGTATGCCCGCCAGCACGATCAGCCTTCTGCTCACATGGGGAGCGACCGACTGCAGCTGGGAAAATGCAGCCGTCATGGACAGTAAGTGGTTGCTCAGGCTGTGGTCCAGCAGGCAGATTCCACTGGGCAGGAGCTGCGGCTGCCCGGCTCCGATCATGGGCTGCCAATGGGCCAGTGAGGCCTGCACCTGTGCGGGCGCATAGCCCAATGCATGCAGGGCCGCCAGGGCCGCCTGCGCATTGAGTGCCATGTGGTGGCCGTCGGATTGCAGGGAAATGCCCAGGCGCAGGCTGCCCATGCCTATTTGAAGATTTCCATTGTGAAACCCCATTTCACGGACCTGTGCATTGCAATGGGGGCCAAACGTGATCAGGCGCAGTCCCATGCGCCTAGCATGCTCAATAACACTGGGGTTTCCACCTATGTCCTGATCGGTCACCAGCGCACTGCCTTTGTGCATGAGCTGCATGGCTTCAAGCACTTCCTGCAATGCTTCGTATTTTCTTTCACCGGACAGACCGGCCTGTCCGGAGGGCTCGGACTCCCCTGAATGGGGGGTGTTATTTATTGAAAGATTAGTAATAACCAGAATATCTGGGTCAATCAGCGGCAGGTCGCCACGCAGTGCCTGCAATGGCAGCTCCAGCAGGGCGCAGGGCGAGGCCTCGCTCCAATTGATCATCTGCAGCGCCGTGCCCTGGGACAGCAGGGCATCGCCACGCGCGTCTCCCCCGTCCTGCAGGCACTGGCGCATCATGCCCAGGGTGGAGGTCTTGCCCACGCAGCCGCTGACGGCGACCACGGGCGACTGGATGCGGCGGCGGGCCGCCTGCGCCAGATTGCGCAGGCCCTCTTCCATATCAGGCACATGCAGCACCGGCACGCCGTGGTCCAGCAGGCCCTGCGGGCTGCTGCTGATCAGCGCCGAGGCGCGCAGCGTGGGCAGGGCCGCAGCCTGCACGCCCAGGGCCATGCCCGCACGCCGCACCAGCACGGCGGCGCCGGGCTGGTGGTGCAGGCGGCTGGCGTCCAATCCCGCGCAGCCGGTGCCGCTATCAGTGCTGGGATCTGTGCCGGGCTCTGTCGTGGCATCCAGCCAGCACCCGTTCATCAGTTCAGCCAGGGAAGCTCTGTCCCAGGACATGGACGGGTACATGGAGCCCGCTGTGGGCGGAAAAGCCGGCTGGCCCGCAGCCTCATCGGCCCGCGACGCGAGGGAGAGTGATGGCGAGGGCGGGGAAGCTTTGGCGAGGCTGTCACCCGCGCTCAAGCCATGGCCTGCCTGCGCAGGCAGTGCGTCTTCCCCGGATTCGGCAGCGGCATGGCTGGTGGCCGCGCGCAGTGCCTGGGTCAGAGCGTCCAGCAGTTCCAGGCCTGCCAGGCTGGATGCCAGCAGCCAGGCGATTTCGCGCGGGGACTGCAGGACCTGGCGCAGGCTGCCATCGGCAAAGGCTGCATGGCGGCGCCGGGCGGGTGGCAGGTACAGCGCCTGCTCAGGCCAGATGGCGCGCTGGGCCATGCCTTGCAGATGGCGCTGCAGGCTGATCTGCCATTGGCGCAGCAGGTCGGTGGGCTGCGGCTCCAGGCCTGCGTCGAGCTGCAGGCTCTCGACCAGGGCAATGCCTATCCAGCGTGCACAAAGGGCGCCTGCCTTGTCGACACTTTCGCCATCGTCGCGATTGCCGTCATTGCCGTCATTGCCGTCATTGCCGCCATCCATGCCCAGCAGCTGCGGCAGCGCGGCCTGCAGGAAGGCGGCAGGCAGGGCCGCCGTGTCGGGCAGGGCGCTGCGCGCCGCGCGCAGCGTGGGGCTGTCGCTGGTGGGGGGGCGCGAGCTTGCGTAGACATGCATGGCCAGCTCGGCCCAGGTCAGCATGGGCTGGCCGGAGCGGGGTGTGCCGGCTTCAGCGGCATTGGCGGCAGCGGAGGCAGCCTTGGTGGTGCTGGCCGAAGCGGCAGCCATGGACAGCAGGCTTTCCGCCAGCGGATCCATCAGCGCCGGAATGCGGGCGCGGGCCTGGCTGTCGGCTCCCTGCCCCAGGACAAAGCTGTTGCGCAGGTGGCGGGCCAGCACCAGCATGGCCAGCGCGCTGGGCATGCAGTCGCCGGGCAATGGCTGCAGCCGTTGCTCCACATGGTCCACGGCCAGCGCAATGGCCTGCGCCAGCGCGGCGCTGCCCGCATGGCGCTGGGCCTGCAGCAGGGCGTAGGTCACGCCCAGGTGGTCGCAGACATCCCCGCAACCGGGCCAGCTTCCGTCCGTGCCCTGCTGCGCCAGAAGTTGCTGCAGCGCAGCGTGCACGGGCACGAGGTGGGGCCAAAGGCGCTGCTCGGGCGGGTCGGTGCGCGGCACGGCCAGGGCGGGCTGCTCCCCGCTGATATAGATGCCGCGCAGGTGCAGCAGCAGGCAGGGCGGGTGCAGGGGCCGTTGGGCGCTGCCTGTTTCACTGCCCAGCGGGTGCGGATCTGGCAGCAGGGGCTGCAGCAGCTGCGCACGCTCCAGGCTGGCATCTGCCAGGGCCAGGGAGCGCATGGGCGCCTGGGTCCAGGCGCTGCAGTCCGGCAGCGGACTGTCCGCCTTCAGGGGCGTGATGTCCTGCGCCCAGTCGATGCGCAGATCGACCTCGTCACGCTTGCGGGCCCAGGCCCATTGGCGCACGCGTGTCGCACCCTCGCGCCAGGCAGCCTCCAGCGTGGTGGCGCGCACATGGAAGACGGAGGCAACCTTGTTCTCGGCCGACACCGTGAAGAAAAGAATGCAGCCGGGGTAGGGTTCGGGCAGCAGCACCATGTGCCGTGCCAGGTACTCCAGGCCATTTGCCAATTGCTGCGACAACATGCTCTCGGCCTCGGTCAGGGTCATTGGGAGGCTGCTCTTCCCGTGGGGACGGGACGCCGGGCTGCGGTGCACCGACCGCGTGCGGATCTGTTCCTTCATGGCGGCCCGGCGGCAGGCGGATGCGGAGCGCGGCGGCTCAGCGGTAGTCGAATTCCACGCGCCGGTTGCGCTGGTGGGCTTCTTCGCTCGTGCCTTCGTCGGCCAGCCGCTCCTTGCCGTAGCTGACGGACTCCACGCGGGCCGGGTTCACGCCCAGCAGCTGCAGGCTGTTGCGCACCGCGTCGGCACGTTTTTGGCCGAGCGCCAGGTTGTATTCGATGCCGCCGCGCCTGTCCGTATGGCCGCGCAGCATCACCGAGCGCCCGGGATTGCTGCGCAGCCACTGCGCATGGCTTTCCACGATGGCCCGGTCGCTGTTGCGGATGGTGTAGGCGTCGAAGTCGAAGTAGACGATGTGGGCGACGTTGGCGGGCCCGCGCTGGTCGGCCTGCGTGGTGGCCACCACGGGCGCGACGCCGGAGCTTGCCGGCGCCGGGGCCGGGGCCTTGCCGAAGGCGTAGTGGTGCTCGGAACGCTGCGTGCTGGTGGTGGCGGTGGATCCGCAGGCGGCCAGCCCTGCGGCCAGCAGCACGATGGTGCACAGCCTGAAAGTGTGTGACATGGAGGGTCTCCTGGGACGTGCGCCGCCACCGTGGGGCGGCGGCGCAGGGTATGGATGCGGCGCCCGCAGGCGCCGCGGCCGCTCAGAGCAGGGTGTTGTGGTGCAGTTGCTGCGTCAGCACGCTGGCTGCTGCATCGGCCGTGCTGCTGGCATGGCTGCTGATGGAGGTGGCAATCGGATCCAGCTCGGCGACCGAGGCCGCTGCCGCGTGCGATGTGCCACCCAGCAGGCCACCGAGCAGCCCGCCGCCGGACGATCCCCCCAGCAGCCCGCCCAGCAGGCCGCCGCCGCTGCTGCCGCCACCCAGCAGGCCGCTGACGATGCCGTTGTTGCCGGCCACCGTGTTGACCACGCCGCTGACGATTCCGTTGTCGCCAGCCACGGTGTTCACCAGCCCGCTGACGACACCGTTGTCGCCGGCCACGGTATTGACCACGCCGCTGACGATGCCGTGGTCACCAGCCACCGTGTTCACCAGCCCGCTGACGACACCGTTGTCGCCCGCCACGGTATTGACCACGCCGCTGACGATGCCGCTGCCACCGGCCACGGTGTCGAGCACGCCGCTGACGATGCCGTTGTTGCCTGCCACCGTGTCCAGAACGCCGCTGACGACGCCGTTGTCACCTGCCACGGTGTTGAGCACCCCGCCGACGACGCCGTTGTCGCCCGTCACGGTGTTCAGCAGGCCACCGACCAGGCCCGATCCGCCAGTGAGGCCACCCAGCAGGCCGCCGTCACCGCCCAGCAGTCCGCCAACGATGCCGTTGTCGCCCACCACCGTGTCGAGCAGCCCGCCGACCAGGCCGGAGCCGCCCGTCAGACCGCCAGTGAGGCCGCCCAGCAGGCCGCCGTCGCCGCCCAGCAGTCCGCCAACGATGCCGTTGTCGCCCACTACCGTATCGAGCAGGCCGCCGACCAGGCCGGAGCCGCCCGTCAGTCCGCCCGTGAGGCCACCCAGCAGGCCGCCATCGCCGCCAAGGACGCCGCCCAGCAGGCCGCCGTCGCCACCCAGCAGACCGCCGACCAGGCCGTCATCGCCGAGCACGCCACCCAGCAAGCCGCCGTCGCCGCCGACCACACCACCCAGCAGGCCATCGCCGCCGGTCAGGCCGGCCAGCACGCCGTTGACGGTGCCGATCACCGGCTGCAGTGCCTGGCCCGGGACCTGCGTCAGACCGTTGGCCAGGTCCGTCACCACACCCAGCGGACCACCGTTGACCTGGGTCACGCCTTCCACCAGGCCCGTGACCACGGACAGGGCGCCGGTGCCGGGGTCGATCAGCGCATCCAGTACCTGGCCCACAGGGGCGCCGGCCGTGCCGCCGAGCAGGTCGCCAACGGTGTCCTGCACCGTGGTGACAAGGCCGTCGCCGCTGCCTGTGCCGCCGCCCGGAACCAGGCCGCCCAGCAGGCCGCCGACCAGGCCGTCTTCGCCAAGCACGCCACCCAGCAGGCCACCGTCGCCGCCCAGCAGACCGCCGACCAGGCCATCATCGCCAAGCACGCCACCCAGCAGGCCGCCATCGCCGCCGACCACGCCGCCCAGCAGGCCACCGTCGCCGCCCAGCAGACCGCCGACCAGGCCGTCTTCGCCAAGCACGCCACCCAGCAGGCCGCCATCGCCGCCGATCACGCCGCCCAGCAGGCCACCGTCGCCGCCCAGCAGACCGCCGACGAGGCCGTTGTCGCCGAGCACGCCACCCAGCAGGCCGCCGTCACCGCCGACCACGCCACCCAGAAGGCCATCGCCGCCCGTCAGGCCGGCCAGCACGCCGTTGACGGTGCCGATCACCGGCTGCAGTGCCTGGCCCGGGACCTGCGTCAGACCGTTGGCCAGGTCCGTCACCACACCCAGCGGACCACCGTTGACCTGGGTCACGCCTTCCACCAGGCCCGTGACCACGGACAGGGCGCCGGTGCCGGGGTCGATCAGCGCATCCAGTACCTGGCCCACAGGCGCTCCAGCCGTGCCGCCGAGCAGGTCGCCAACGGTGTCCTGCACCGTGGTGACAAGGCCGTCGCCGCTGCCTGTGCCGCCGCCCGGAACCAGGCCGCCCAGCAGACCGCCGACCAGGCCGTCTTCGCCAAGCACGCCACCCAGCAGGCCTCCATCGCCGCCAAGGACACCGCCCAGCAGGCCACCATCGCCGCCCAACAGACCGCCGACCAGGCCGTCATCGCCAAGCACGCCGCCCAGCAAGCCACCGTCGCCGCCGATCACGCCGCCCAGCAGGCCGCCATCGCCACCCAGCAGACCGCTGACCAGCTCGCCAATGCCGCCTTCACCCAGGCCGCTGCCCAGGCCGGCAATCAGGCCGTTGAGGGTGCCGATCACCGGCTGCAGGGCCTGGCCGTCCACCTGGGTCAGGCCATTGACCAGTTCGGTCAGCACGCCCAGAGGGCCGCCGTCCACGCTGGTCAGGCCTTCCAGCAGGCCGGTCACGACCGAGGCCGTGCCATCGGTGGGATTGGCCAGCGCGTCCAGCAGTTGGCCCACAGGGGCTGCGACGGTGCCGCCGAGCAGGCCGTCCACCACGTCCTGGACCGTGGTGACCAGGCCGTCGCCGCTGCCGCCGCCCGTGCCGCCGGGGATCAGGCCGCCCAGCAGGCCGTCCACCAGCTCGCCGATGCCGCCCTCGCCCAGGCCGTTGCCGAGGCCGGCAATCAGGCCGTTGAGGGTGCCGATCACCGGCTGCAGGGCCTGGCCATCGACCTGGGTCAGGCCATTGACCAGTTCGGTCAGCACGCCCAGGGGGCCGCCGTCCACGCTGGTCAGGCCTTCCAGCAGGCCGGTGACGACCGAGGCCGTTCCATCGGTGGGATTGGTAAGCGCATCCAGCAGTTGGCCCACAGGGGCTGCGACGGTGCCGCCAAGCAGGCCGTCCACCACATCCTGCACCGTGGTGACCAGGCCTTCACCCGTGCCACCGCCCGTGCCGCCACCGGGCACCAGGCCGCCCAGCAGGCTGCCGACCAGTCCGCCCAGCCCATCTTCGCCCAGGCCGTTGCCCAGACCGGCAATCAGCTCGTTGAGCGTGCCGATCACCGGGGCCAGGCCTTCGCCGTCCACCTGGGTGAGGCCGTTGACCAGCTCGGTCAGCACGCCCAGCGGGCCGCCCTCGACATTGGTCAGGTTCTCCAGCGCGCCGGTCACGGTGGACAGCAGTCCGTCCGTGGGATTGGTCAGCGCATCGAGCAACTGGCCCACGGGGGCCGCCACGGTGCCGCCCAGCAGGCCGTCCACGACGTCCTGCACGGAGGTGACCACGCCGCTGTCCGGCGTGCCGGGAGGATTGCCCGTTCCGCCGCCCACCAGGCCGCCCAGCAGTCCACCCACGCCGGCCAGCAGGCCGCCCAGCGCACCGTCTTCGTCGAGCAGACCGCCGAGCACGTTGTCCACTACCGTACCGATGGAGCCGCCGGAACCCGCTTCGTCCAGGCCCTTGAGCAGCTCATTGAGCGTGCTGATCAGGGGCTCCAGGCCCTGATTCTGGATATTGACCAGGCCGTCCACCAGCTCGGTGAGCACGCCCAGCGGCCCGCCATTGGTGCTGGTCAGGCTCTCCAGCAGGCCTGTCACCCCGGACAGCGTGCCGCTGCCGGGATTGACCAGCGTATCGATCAGGTTGCCCACCGGGCCGGCCACCGTGCCGCCTGCCAGTGCGCCCACCACGTCCTGCACCGAGGTGATCAGGCCATGGCCGTCCGTGGGATCCGTCGGATTGGTGGGGTCCGTGGGATTGGTCGGGTTGGTCGGGTTGGTCGGGTTCGTCGGATCCGTGGGATTGGTGGGGTTGGTCGGGTTCGTAGGATCCGTGGGGTTGGTCGGATTGGTGGGGTTCGTGGGATTGGTCGGGTTCGTAGGATCCGTGGGGTTGGTCGGATTGGTGGGGTTCGTGGGATTGGTCGGGTTCGTAGGATCCGTGGGGTTGGTCGGATTGGTCGGGTTCGTGGGGTTGGTTGGGTTCGTGGGATCCGTGGGGTTGGTCGGATTCGTCGGGTTGGTCGGGTTGGTGGGCTCCGTGGGGTTGGTCGGATTGGTGGGGTTTGTCGGGTTCGTGGGGTTGGTCGGATTCGTGGGATCCGTCGGATTCGTCGGGTTGGTGGGGTCGGTCGGGCGCGGGGGCGCCGGATCGTCGTCGCTGCTGTTGGCTGCTGCGATCAGGCCCACGCCGCCCGCGCCGATCAGGCCGGCCAGCAGGAAGTCGCTGAGCACGGAGCCACCGGCTGCGGCCGCGGCGCTTTCCTTGGTGACGATCAGGCCCAGGGCGTCGCCGTCATTGGCGGGTGCCACCTGGACGTTGCCAGAGGCCAGGTCCAGCACCATGGCCCCTGCGCCGTCGCCATCACGCTGGGTCAGCGTGGCCTGCGTGCCCCCCTCGAAGGTGCCGACCAGGGTCTGGCCGTCCTTGCCCTGGAACAGCGCCTTGGCGCTGCCGTCGGAGGGCACGATGATCTTGTCGCCCACCTGCAGCGCGCTGCCGGGCTGGGCCATCAGGGTTTCTCCGTTGCGCACGATCTGCACGCCCGGGCTGACCTGGGACATCGTGGCGGGGCCGGCGCCCCGGGGCATGAGCACCGCAGCCGCGCCGGGCTGCGTGTTCGATGTGCCCAGCTGTGCAAGCACAACGGTGGAGGGCTGCTGGTCAGCAAACTGCACGGGGCTGACGGTGGTGTTGCCAGTGGGCTGCATCGATTGGGCGGTCATTTGCTCTCTCCAGACAAGGGTTGAAACGACAAGGTCAGACGGTGGCTTGGAAGCCGTGAAATCTGTCGAGCCCTTTTGTGCAACATGCATGCCATGTGCCGGTGGCAGGTCTGGATGGCCTAGGAATCTTCCTAAGATATTGATTTGTATGGTTTTTGTTATTGATCACAATGTCTCAGCAACGGTCTGTTACGGCACACGTTACGTAACGCCGCCCGGTCCGCTCCGTTACCTCGGAGCAGGCTTTGCGCCGTGTTTCATGGCCCTTGTCTCAAGGACCCATGCAGCGGGGCAAGGTGGCTTTCGCCTATAAAATCGCTGGCTTTTGGCTGCAGGCGCATATCGGCGTGTGCAAGAAGCCCAAAAGCGAACAGGCCCGTCTTCCAACTTTCATTGCGTAGAGAGCGCCCATATGCTGATTTCGTCCAGAGTTCCGTCGCGAGTGCCGGGTCGTACCTATTTGCGGATAGCCCGACCTGTGGCCATTGCCGCCTTCAGCCTGGGGGCCGCTTTGTGCGGGGCGTTTGCCCATGCGTCGCAGGAGGCGGTGGACGAGGTCTCCCGGCTGCTGGAGCAGGGCAAGGCGCCCCAGGCCGCCAAGCAGGCCGAGGCCTACCTCAAGCAGAACCCGGCCGATGTGCAGATGCGCTTTCTGCAGGGCGTGATCGCCGCGGAGCAGCGCCAGAACGCCCAGGCCATCAAGATCTTCACGGCGCTGACCCGTGATTACCCCAGCCTGCCCGAGCCCTACAACAACCTGGCCGTGCTCTACGCCGCCGAGGGCCAGGAGCGCAAGGCCTCGGAAGTGCTGGAGCAGGCCATTCGCACCAACCCCAGCTACGCCACGGCGCATGAGAACCTGGGCGACCTGTATGCGCGCATGGCCAGCGATGCCTATGCCAAGGCCTTGCAGCTGGACGGATCGCGCCAGGCCATCCAGCCCAAGCTGGCCCTGATCACGCAGATCTTCCCCAAGCAGGGCGGCGCCCAGGTCAAGACGGCCCAGACCACGGCCACAGCAACGGCCGCTTCGACCAAGGTGGCCGATGCCAAGGCAGCCCAGGCCCGCGAAGCGGACGCCAAGCTGGCCGAGACCCGCGCCGCCGAAGCCAAGGCCGCAGAGGCCAAGGCTGCCGAATTCAAGGCCGCTGAAGTGAAGGCCGCCGATGCCAAGGCCGCCCAGGCCAAGGCGGCGGAGGCCAAGGCTGCAGAAGCCAAGGCCGCCGAGGCCAAGGCTGCAGAAGCCAAGCTGGCCCAGGCCAAGGCGGCGGAAGCCAAGGCGGCAGAGGCCAAGCTGGCCCAGGAAAAGACAGCTCAGGCAGCTCAGGCAGCACAGGACAAGGCCCGCGCGGCCGAGGAAGCCAGGCAGGCAGCGGCCAAGGCCGCTGCTCCGGCCACCGCAGCCGCCGCCACCGCCGTGGCCGCCGCCGAGCCTGCCAAGGCAGCGCCTGCCGTCGATGAGAAGAAGGCCGCACAATCGGCTGCCGCGCAGGAAGTGGAAGCCGCCGTCAAGGCCTGGTCCACCGCATGGGCCGGCCAGGACATGGACCGCTACTTGGACGCCTACAGCGACCACTTCTCCCCGGCCGATGGCAGCAGCCTGGCCAAGTGGAAGGAACAGCGCCGCCAGCGCATCGTTGGCCGCACCGCCATCGTCGTCAACGTGCGCGACCTGAAGGTGACCGTGGATGGCGACAAGGCCACGGCCCAGTTCCGCCAGTACTACGCATCGGGCGCGCTCAAGACCACTACCCGCAAGACCCTGCGCATGCAGCGCGAAAAGGGACAATGGCGCATCACCCATGAAGGAACCGGCTCCTGATGCCTGAAAAAGCGCGTCCCCTGGCACTGCCACCCAACGGCCTGCTGCGCCTGCATGCGCGGGCCGCCGGGGTGGCCGTGCTGCTGGTCGCGCTGTCCGCGGTGTCCTTCAGCCCGGTGGCCCATGCCAGGCAGGCCAAGGCCAAGTCCTCCAAAACGGCAGCTGCCAAGCCTGTCTCCTCCAAGCCTGCCTCCGGCAAGGCGGGCGCAGCCAGGCTGCGCGCGGCATCGGGCAAGCCCGCCCTGGCCGCCGCTGCGGTGGCCACGGCGGGCGGTGCCGTTGCCGTGGCAGCCACCCATGCCAAGGCCGCCGCCCCCGCACAGCAAAGCCAGGCGGAGGCCCGCCTGCTGGCCATCATCCGCCAGGTGGAGCAGCGGGATCTGGACGGCGCGCTGAAGGCCGCCGGCGATCTCACCGCCGAGGTTCCCAATTTCCGTGCAGCCCAGCTGGTGTATGCCGACCTGCTGCGCTTCAAGACCGGCCGTGCCGGCGAGGTGCTGGCGGGCACGCCCGTCGCCGCCTCCTCTGCTCCCGGCCATCCGGGCCAGGGCGTGCTGGTGCGGCACAACCTGTCCGTGGGCAGTGTCGCGCGGCTGGAAGGCCCGGCCAGTCCCACGCAGGCCCAACTGCAGGATCTGCAAAACGAACTCAAGCGCCGCCTGCAGGCCGACAGCGGCGCGCCGCCCGCGGGCTCCGTTCCCGGCGAGTTCCTGATGCTGGGCGCGTCGGTGCGGCATGCGATTGCCATCGACGCCAGCAAGTCACGGCTGTACCTGTTCGCCCATGAGGCGGGCGGGCTGCGGCTGGTGGGGGATTTCTATGTCTCCGTGGGCAAGCTGGGCACGGACAAATGGCAGGAAGGCGACCAGCGCACGCCGCTGGGCATCTACTTCGTGGGCCGCCACATCCCTGGACCCCGGCTGCCGGAGTTCTATGGCAAGGGCGCGCTCACGGTCAACTTTCCCAACGACTGGGACAAGGCCGTGGGCCGCTCGGGCAGCGGCATCTGGCTGCATGGCTCGCCGCCCGACCAGTTCTCGCGCGCGCCCGAGGCCAGCGATGGCTGCCTGGTGCTGGCCAACCCCGACCTCACCTTGCTCATGCAGACCGTGGACCGGCAGACGCCGGTGCTGATCCGCGAGAAGCTGCAGTGGGTGGCCCCCAAGGCCCAGGCCCAGCAGAAGGCGGCAGATGCCTTTGTGCGTGTCGTCGAGGAATGGAAGAGCGCCTGGGACGGGGCCGACCCGCGCAAGCTGGCCGCGCTTTACGCGCCGGACCTGCTGCAGTCGCCCGCCTCGCGCGCATCGCAGGAACGGCTGGCCGCCTACCTGAACCGCCCCGGCGTGACGCTGCAGGACCTGTCCATCTATTCCTGGAAAGATGCCAAGGGAGAGATCCGCGTGGTCAACCTGCGCGCCAGCAGCAAGGCCTTCGCCGAAGGCCTGCCGCTGCGCCAGTACTGGCGCAAGACGGGCGGGCGCTGGCAGCTCTTTTCCGAAGACGTGATGGGCTGAACCGGGCCGAGTCCGGTTGCTCCCGATAGCGCCCGATAGCGTCCGATAGCGCCAGGCGGGGCCCGGCCGGCTCAGGTGGTCTCGTTCTTGCGGTTGCTGTCGAACCGGCGCTCCGCATCGAACAGATGCTGTATCAGCACATGCGAGGTCATGTTCACGCCGATCCCGCCAATCATGGCCGGCAGCAGGTACAGCGCCGTGGACAGCTCCGAGACGAAGATGGCGTTGTCCGACAGCGACGGCGTCTGCCGGGCCGCCGATGCCAGGCTTTGCAGCAGGTAGACATCCACCCCCGCCATGGCCACCAGGGCCAGCCCGAACAGCAGCACCGTGGTGCGCGAGATGCTGCGCTTGGCCAGCAGGGCCGCGTAGATGGCGCAGGGAAGAACGACCGAGAAAACCACCAGGCTCCAGAATCTGGCTTCGGTGAAGACGGTGGTGCTGATGCGCAAGGCGTTCATCGGTGCGGTCCTTTGGGCGACCAATATGCCGTGCTTGCGTAAACGCCCGGTGAACGGCAGGCAAACCAGCGGTTCCACATGCAACCAGCCGCGCCGGCCTGCGGCAGCCGACTGCAGCAATCACAAGATCAGGTCTGCCGCACCAGGTAGGCGGGCAGCTGCGTCTCAGGCAGCACGGCCAGCACCTTGAGCTGCAGCTGGGCGCGCTTGCGCGCCTGGGCCAGATAGTCCTGCAGCGCCTGTGCGGCCCGCTCGTACTCCCCCTCCCACAAGGCATCGACGATCTGCCGGCAGTTCTCCGTCAGCGGCGGGTTGGGCGATTGCGGAAACATGCGGCAGAAGGTGCTGTGGATCAGCCAGGGCATCTGGCACTGCTGCAGCATGCCCACCAGCTTGTCGTTGGGATGCCGGGCCAGGAAGTCGCCATGCAGGTGCTGCTCCACGCGCTGTTCCAGGCGCTGCTCCAGGCGCAATGGTTCCTGCGTGTCCGGAATCCCCGGCGCCGTCGCGCCTTGCAGGCCGTGGCGCAGGCTGGCGAGCATGTCCCTGTCCAGGCGCGGCCCGCTTTCGCGCAGCGCTGCGGGCGCCAGCAAGGCGAGCAGTTCGAAGTCCTGATTCACCGCGCGTGCCGTCAGCGCGGCCACACGCCAGGCGGCGTAGGTGCTTTTCTCCACCAGCCCTCTATCTACCAGCCGGCTCAGCACCTCGCGCAGGGCCACGCGGTTGACGTTGAAGTGGTCCATGGCGGCGCTCTCATCGATCTGAAAGCGCCCGAAAATCATGGCGATGGAGATGGACTGCTCCAGCTCGTCGTGGATGCGCTCGCTTTCCGATGGAATGTGGATCGTGGCCTGGCCCGCCTCCAGGCCCAGGGCCTGCGCGTCCAGTGTCAGGCGCTGGGGCTGCACGGCCTGCCCGGGCCGGGCGACCAGGTAGCCGCGTCCGTCGAAGGTGCTCAGCAGTCCTTCGGCATGCAGCAGCTCGAAGGCCTTGCGCACGGGAATGCGGCTGGTGCCGAAGACCTTGGCCACCGGCCCCTCCAGCAGCACCAGGCCGGGCGCCACCCGCTGCTCGACGATGGCCTGGCGCAGGCGCTGGCGTATCAGTTCATAGCGCAGCCGGCGCTCGGAATCGCCAGATTCGCCGCTCTCGCCGGTCTCTTCGTCCCGCGCAGTCTGCGTGGATGCTTGTGTGGCTCTTCTCATTCCTGCTTCATTTGCGTGTGCGTGTGCGTGTGCGTGTGCGTGTGCCGCCGCCGGCGGGGCCGTCATCGGGCAGGACTATAAGGCGCGCGCACGGCGCAGCAGCGTGGCCCACTGGCGCACCAGGTAGTTGTGCTCGTCCATGACGGTGTTCCAGACGGCGATGCGGCCCAGGCGCTGCTCGTAGGAGCCGCCGTCGCGCACGCTGCCGCGCGGGACCACGAGCTGGCCGTCGGTGCCCTGCAGGTCTTCGGCGGCGGGCAGGCCGGCGTACCAGTAGTCCCATTCGCTGGCGCTCAGGTGCTCGCGCGTGCGCAGCGGGTTGGAGATGTAGTAGCCCTGCCGCGCCATAGCGGCACCGGGCCAGCCGGATTGCCACCAGTTCAGGTAGCGGTAGGCGGCGTCCAGCGTGTCGCCCCTGGCCTGGCTGGAGATGCCCAGGCCGCCGTACCAGGCGCGGTAGCCTTCGCGCGGACAGGCCAGCCGGTAGTCCAGCCCCGCCGCGCGGTAGTGGCCCATGGCCGGCGACCAGTGGCTCTGGATGGCAACGCCTGCATCGATCATCAGCCGTGCCGCATCGGCGTAGTTGCCCCAGAAGCCCCGGAACTGCTCGGACTCCTGCCGCTGCAGCAGCACGGCCATCATCCGGTCGATTTCCTCCAGCCCCAGGTTGCTGATGTCGCCGAAACGCATGTCGCCGCTGGCCTGCAGGGCAAGGGCCGCGTCCAGCGCGCCGATGGCGGCATCGGCCTGCAGCGCAGCGCGCCCTCGGCAGGCGGGGGAGACCAGCCAGGACCAGCTTTCCTCGGCCTGGTCGAACAGCGCGGGCAGGGCGGCGGGCAGGTAGACAAAGCTGTCGACGTTGTGCGTGAGCGGCAGCATGGAGATATGCGCGCTGGGCACATCGCTGACGCTGCCATCGGCCTGCACATACAGGCGCGTGACAGGATTGCAGCCCGCGCCAAAGGCCGCCTGCGGCGTGATGCGGCCGGTGCGGGGCAGGGCGTTGACCTCGTCCCAACAGGTCAGGCGCGCCGTGTCGATGGGCTGCAGGGTGCCGGTGGGCCACAGGAAATCCACGCTGTGGAACCACTGGTCGTACAGGTCGAAGCTGTCCTGGCGCATCACGGCCTGGCGCTGGGCGTCGAAGCCGTCCAGCACCTCGAAATGGATGCGTATGCCCAGGTCCTGCTGCGCACGCTGGCGCAGGGCTTCGGTCAGCGTCACCGAGGTGCCGAGGACACGCAGTTCGGGATCGTTCTTGCGCATGTTGCGGTCCTTGCCGTGGAGGTTCACGCAGTGTGGAGTGAGGGACTTGCCGGGGTCTGGCTGCCATTGTCCTGCGAGTGGAGGCGGTAGAACGATTGGAACGATTGCCAGGAGGCCCTGACCTGCTGCTCATCGAGCCCGGCCGTGATGAAGACCAGGCGGGAGCGCCTGTCCTCGCCCGGCCACTCGGGCAAGTGCTCGGGGGCGTGCATGAGATGGCCCATGCCGTGCAGCGCCGTGGGCTGCCCCTGCGGCCAGCCATCTGCGGCCACGGCCACCAGTCCCTTCAGGCGCAGCAGCCGGTCGCCATGGCGGTGCAGCAGCATGGTCAGCCACAGGGTGAGCACGCACCAGTCCACCGGGCTGTCGAGTTCCAGGCAGAACGCCTGGGCGCCTGCGTGCAGACCCTGGCCCTGGCGCTGGCCCTGGCCCTGGCCCTGGCCCTGGCCCTGGCCCGTGCGGCCGCGCGGCGTGCCGGCAATGGCGCGTGCCAGCCAATCGGTTTGCAGGGCATGGGATTCCTGCATTTGCCAGGCAGGCGGTACCGCTGCGCCAGGGCCGCAGGTGACGATGCTGGCCAGGGGATTGATCTGCGCCAGTTGCGCGCGCTGTGCCTGGGCCTGCTGTGGCGTGGCCAGGTCGGTCTTGCTCAGGTACAGCCGGTCGGCCGCCGCGACCTGGGCCAGCCATTCGGGGCGCCGGGACTGTTGCCACGGGGCATGCAGTGCATCGACCACGGTGGAGATGAAGGCCGGCCTGAAGATCTGGCGCAGCTGCGCATCGCCGATCAGGGTGGCGATCACGGGGCCGGGCGCGGCCAGCCCCGTGGTCTCCACCAGCACCCTTTGAAAAGGCGGCAGCTCGCCGCGCAGGCGGCGCTGGTGCAGGCGCCACAGAGCGTCCTTGAGTTCGCCGCGTATGGCGCAGCAGACGCAGCCGTTGTCCAGCAGCACCGTGTCGGCGTCTATGCGGCCCACCAGCAGATGGTCCAGCCCCACGGCCCCGAATTCGTTGATGAGCACCGCAGTCTCGCCCGCTGGCGAGTCCTGCAGCCACTGCCTGAGCAGCGTGGTCTTGCCGCTGCCCAGAAAGCCCGTGAGCACGCCCACGGGCAGCCGCTCGCCGTGGTGGTCCGTCAGGCCGCTCATGGCACCTGCTCCCTGTGTTCCTGTGCTGGTGCACGCACTTGTGCCTGCGCCGGCTGCCACGGCATGGCCAGCGGATCCAGGGCTCGGCCCAGCATCTGCTCGGCGGCGGGCCACAGCGCGCCGAAATCGGCAATCAGCACGCTGGCCCCCGTGGGGCCGGCCAGCACATAGGACTGGCCATGGAAGTCGCTGAGCCGCAGCCGCCACAGCGCCAGCAGCCGGTTGGCGCGCGCAATCTGAATCAGCCTCTGGCGTCGCCCGGCCGATCCGGCCGGCACCTGGCTCCAGTGGCCGGAGGCCTGCAGCAAACCGCACATTCCACACATGACAGAAACCCTTTCGGTTGCGAATGGAGCCGCCTGCGAAACTGGCGCAGCCAAAGAGCAGAGACACCGAGGAAGGGCCTATGCCGGCCGCGCCGCCCCGCACCGAGGGTGTCGCCGGCTGGGCGTACGCCCCCCTCCGAAGAGAGGGGGAAGGCGCGAAGCGACTCAGGGGGTGCTTCTTTTCACGGCATGACATCGCCGGAGTTGGGCCCCAGCGTCTGTCCCACATACAGATTGCCACCGGGATCGGAGGCCAGCAGCACGGCCGTGGGCGCCACCTCGTCGGCGCGGCCGAAGCGGCCCAGCGGCAGGCTGGCCTCCTTGGCGCGCTTCCAGTCCGCGCTGATGCCATCGACCAGCGGCGTGGCGATGGGGCCGGGGGCAATGGCGTTGACCAGGACGTTGTCGGGTGCCACTTCCAGCGCCAGCGACTTGGTGAAGCCGATCACGCCGGCCTTGGCCGCCGCATAGTGGCTCAGCTCCACGCCGCCCTTGATGCCCAGCTGCGAGGCGATGTTGATGATGCGGCCCCAGCGCTGGGCCTGCATGTGCGGCACCGCGCGCCGCGCGCACAGGAAGACGCTGCGCAGGTCCACGCGCAGCATCTCGTCCCACATCGCGGTGGACATGTCGGCGCAGCGCGACTGGGTGAGCATGCCGGCGTTGTTCACCAGGATGTCGATGCCGCCGAAGGCCTGCACGCAGCGGTCGATGATGCGGTGGGCCGTGGACTCGTCGCCCACGTCGCCGATGACGGTCTCGGCCTGCGCGCCCAGCGCGCGGCAGCGCTGTGCCACGCTGTCGGCGCGGGCGGCATCGATGTCGGCCAGCACCAGCTGCGCGCCGGCCTGCGCATAGGCCAGGGCGATGGCCTCGCCGATGCCGCTGCCGGCGCCTGTCACGACGGCGCGGCGGCCGTCCAGGGGCTTGGAGGTGTTCATGTCGGATGTCCTCAACTGGGCCAGCGCACGGTCAGGCCGCCGTCGGCAATGATGGATTGGCCGGTGATGTAGGAGGCCTCGTCGCTGGTCAGGAAGCGGATCAGGGCGGCGATTTCGCGGGCCTGCCCCACGCGTCCCAGCGGGATGCCCCTGGCCGCCAGCGCCAAGCCATCCGGCCCCAGCGAGTTGACCGGGTCCAGCGATTGCGGCGTCTCGATCAGGCCCGGAATCACGGCATTGCAGCGTATGCCGCGCGGTGCCAGCTCCATGGCCACGGCGCGGCACAGCCCGGGCACGCCTGCCTTGGCGGCTGCATAGTGGGCATGCTGCTCCCAGCCGTAGACGCCGCCTGCAATGGAGGAGACGGCCACCATGGCCCCGCCTGCAGCCATGTGGCGCGCACTGGCCCGGAAAGTGCGCATCACGCCGCCCAGGTCGATGTTGATGACCTCCAGCCACTGCGCATCGCTCATCTCGACCAGGGCCGCCTGGCGCAGCAAACCCGCATTGGCGACGGCGAAGTCCAGCCGGCCGAAGCGGCCCACGGCGACCCGGGCCAGGTGCTCGACCTGTTCGGCATCGCCCACATCGACCGCCTCCATGACGCACCGCCCGCCCGCGCGTTCGACGAGTTCCAGGGTCTGGCCGGGATCGTGCGGATCCCGGGGGTAGTAGCTGCCGGCCACGGCAATGCCTGCCTGCGCATAGGCCACGGCCAGCGCCTGGCCGATGCCGCTGGCGGCGCCCGTGACGAGGGCCACCTTGTTGCTGGGGGTGTCCGGGTTCATGTCGGCCTCACTTCACGGTCTCGGGATCGACATGGGGCGCCAGAAACATCAGCAGGCCCGAGGCCGCGCAGGGAATGGCGCCCCAGTACAGCGCCGCCTGCACCCAGTCCGAGCCTTGCGACAGCGTCCAGGTCACGCCAAAGCCTGCCGCGATGGCGCCCACCTGGCCCATGGCGTTGACGAAGGAGCTGGCCGTGGCACGGATGTGGCTGGGAAAGCTCTCGCCGATCAGGAACAGGGCGGCGGCATAGGGGCCGATCAGGAAGAACAGCCCCAGCGAGTACAGCGGCACGATGCGCCAGAAGTCGCCCGAGGGCGCGTTCAGCATGAGCGCGAAGGCCAGGCCACCCAGCATCCAGCCTATGGCCACGGCGTTGCGCCGGCCTATGCGGTCACCGAGCCAGCCATGGAAGACATAGCCCAGAAAGCCCGCGAGATTGGAGATGATGAGCACCTGCAGCGCGCTGGAGAAATCCACGCCCTTGCCCGGCGTGCCACCCGCGCCGCCCAGCACCGAGGTGCCCAGCACCGCGAAGATCACGATGGCGAACCAGTTCAGGAAAAAGCCCAGGGCCAGCGACAGCGTGGGCCGCAGCGAGGCGCCGCGGAACATGGCCGACAGGCCGGTGTGCTGCTCCTGCTGTGGGCTGGCGCCATGCTCCTGCGCCAGGCGCATGGCCTCTGCCTCGCGCCCGGCGCGGCGCAGATCGGCCACGCGCCGCGCGGTCAGGAACTGGGGCGTTTCCACCAGCCGGCGGCCCAGCACGGCGATCACCAGGGCCGGGAACATGGCGAACACGAAGGACAGCGCCCAGCCGCCGCCCTGGCCGAACCAGCGCTCTCCCAGCGGATACAGCAGGGCCACCAGCACGGCGGTGAGCACGGCGCCCACGGGCCAGCCACCCTGCACCAGCGAGTAGATGAAGCCACGCCGGCGCAGCGAGGCCGGGTCGGTATAGACCAGGGAGAACAGCTCGCTCAGGTAGGTGGCGTTGATGCTTTGCTCGGCATAGCCCAGGCCCGCCAGCGAGCGCACCACGATCAGCAGCACGAAGCCCAGGCCCGCCGACAGCCCGATCACCCAGCCGGCCAGCGCCGTCAGGCCCGAGCACAGCGCGGCGCCCGCCACGGCGATGATGATGCCCTTGCGTCGCCCCAGCCGGTCGGCAATGGGGCCGATGCCGAAGGCCACGATCACCGTGCCCAGCGTCACCCAGGTGTTCAGCCGCGCCTGCTGCTCGGCGCTCCACTGGAAGTGCTCGCCCAGTTGCGGCAGCAGGGTGCCGAAGAGGATGAAGTCGTAGACGGCAAAGACCCAGGCGAAAAAGCAGACCCAGGTGGCGTAGCTGACCTGCCTGCGCGTCACGGTGGGCGCGGTCCAGGGGGCATCGATGCCGGCCGGGGCCGGATGGCCGGCGCCTGGGGCGTCGGAGGCAATGGCGGAGGTATTCATGGTGTCCTCGCTGAGTTGGGATGCGGCATCAACGCGGCTGGCGGCGCAGGAAGTCGTCGGCGATCTGGTCGCACGTCATGAAGCGCACGCCCTCATGCGACTGGAAATGCTCGATCAGGCGCTCCAGCATCAGCAGCACCTGGGGGCGGCCGGAGACATCGGGGTGGATGGTGATGGGGAAGACCGCGTAGTCGTGCTCGCGGTAGACCCAGTCGAACTGGTCGCGCCACATCTGCTCTATGTCGCGCGGGTTGACGAAGCCGTGGCTGTTGGGCGACTTCTTGATGAACATCATGGGCGGCAGGTCGTCCAGATACCAGTTGGCGGGGATCTCGACCAGCCGTGTCTCCTTGCCGCGCACCAGGGGCTTCATCCAGGTGTCCGGATGCTTGCTGTAGTCGATGCGGGTCCACTGGTCGCCCACGCGCACGTAGTACGGGTGGAAGTCGTTGTGCATCAGGCTGTGGTCGTACTTGATGCCTTTCTTGAGCAGCAGTTCGTTGGTGACCGGGCTGAATTCCCACCACGGAGCGACGTAGCCCGTGGGCGCGCGGCCGGCCAGCCGCGTGATGACTTCGATGCTGCGGTCCAGCACGGCCTCTTCCTGCTCGGGCGTCATGGCAATCGGGTTCTCATGGCTGTAGCCGTGGATGCCGATTTCGTGGCCCGCGTCCACAACGGCCTTCATCTGCTCGGGAAAGGTCTCGGCGGAGTGACCCGGAATGAACCAGGTGGTCTTCAGGCCGTATTTGTGGAACAGCTTGAGCAGCCGCAGCGAGCCGACCTCGCCCGCGAACATGCCGCGCGAGATGTCGTCGGGCGAGTCCTCCCCGCCATACGAACCGAGCCAGCCGCCGACGGCATCGACGTCCACGCCAAACGTGATCTGGATTTCCTTGCTCATGTCATGCACTCCTATCAATGGGAACGGTGGAGGGGGAAAGAACCTGTTCGACGCTCAGCGCAATGCTCAGCAGCCGGTCGTCATCGCCCCGGGGGCGCATGAGCTGCAGGCCCGTGGGCAGAAACGCAGGCCTGCCGTCCAGGCCGGGAATGCGCTGCACGCCGCTGGGCAGGGCCACGGCCGGCGTGTCCAGGTAGCTGCCGGGCATGGTCAGCCGCAGCGTGGCGAGGTTGGTTTCGGCAAACAGCCTGTCGTCGTCCAGCAACGGCAGCAGCAGGGGGGCGATGTGGCCCGTGGTGGGCAGCACCAGGGTGGCATCGCCCAGCTCCTGCGCAAACAAGGCCATCAGTGGTGCGCGCTGGGCGATCAATGTCCGGTAGCTGTCAGGACTCAGATGCCTGGCCGCCTCCAGGCGCTGGCGCACGCGCGGGTCCATGCGTGCGGCCTGATCGGCATCGTCCAGGCGTGCGCGGTGGGTGGCAAAGGCTTCATGGGCGCCCAGCCAGCCATGGCGCCGGGTCAGCGTCCGTACGGCGCGCAGGCTGCGCAGCGTGCGGCGCTCCACGCGGGCACCCCGGGTCTCCAGCAAGGCCAGGGAGGACAGGAGGTTGTTGCGCACGGGAGCTTGCACGCGGTCGTCATCCAGCAGGCTGAGGTCCGTGCAGAACACCTGATTGCGCAGGTCCGCGGCGGGGGATGCGTTGGCATGGCCGCCGTCGGTCAGCCCGCGCAGCACGCGGTCCAGCGCCATGCAGTCGCCCACGCTCAGGGCCAGCGGCCCCAGGGTGTCCAGGGACGGCGCCAGCGCAAACACGCCCTGCAGGCAATAGCGCCCCCTGCTGGCGCGATAGCCCACCAGCCCGTTGAAGGCGGCGGGAATGCGAACGGACCCCGCCGTGTCCGTGCCCATGGCCAGCGGCCCGCACCCCAGGGCCACGGCCAGCGCAGCGCCGCTGGACGAGCCCCCGGGCGCCCGGTCGTGGCCTCCCTCATGTGCAAACACCGGCGTGCCGAAGCAGGGATTGAGCCCCAGGCCCGAGTAGGCGAACTCACTGAGATTGGTCTTGCCCAGGCAGACCATGCCGGCCTCTGCGGCACGCGCTACCACGGCGGCGTCGGCCCGGGCTGGCGCGGCCGACTGCAGCAGGGCCGAGGCCGCCGTGGTCGGCGTGCCGCGCACGTCGAACAAGTCCTTCCAGCTGATGGGGATGCCGTCCAGCGGCCCCAGCGGCCGGCCCGTGCGCCAGCGCTCGGTGGACTGCCGGGCCTCTTCGAGCGCGCGGTCCGCCGTGATGCGCGTGAACACGGACTGGCTTGCGCAGGCAACGCGCAGGCAGTGCTCCGTGGCTTGCATGGGCGTCAGCGTGCCGGCTGCATACGCCGCATGCAGTTCGGAGGCCGAGGGAGGCGCCGTTTGGCAGCCATTGGTTTTCATTGAATTTGAATGTTGATGTCAAAGTTCATTTTTTGATTCTAGTGAGCGCCTGCATCCCGCGTCCGGGTGGTTACCCGGGGGATGTGGCGCTGTTGATGGGGGGAGAAAGCTGCGTGCGCGGCCCTAGCGATCCTGGCGATCCTTGTGGTCCGCCTCGCCGGATTTCCAGTAGCCCTTGGTGCTCAGCTGGGTGCGGGCGATGCCACGGTCCAGGAAGTGCATCTTCAACGTGCGCATGGCGCCGGACTCGCCAGCCATCCACAGATAGCCGGTGCCCAGCGGCAGCGGCCGGTACATGAGCCGCTGGCACAGCCTCTGGCCGGGCTGGCCTGGCGCAGCGGTGATCCACTCGGTGCGCCAGTTGGCGGTGCTGTCCATGGGTTGGCATTCGCCGTCGTCGACGATTTCCACATAGGCCTTGACCCGGGCGGAGGCCGGCAGACTCGCGGCGATGGACTGCATGGCCGGCAGGGCCGAGGCATCGCCTGCCAGCATCATCCAATCGGTGTCGGCTGGTGGAGCGAAGCCGCCACTGCGCGGACCGGCAATGGCCACCTGCTCGCCCACGCGGGCCTGGGCGGCCCAGCGGGAGGCGGGGCCGTCGCCGCCAGCGGAGGTGTTGTTCTGATGGTTGGCATTGAACGCATCGCCATGCAGCACCAGGTCAATGTCCAGCGTGCCGGCCTGGCGGTCCACGCTGCGCAGCGTATAGGCCCGGCCTTCGCCGGACGGCAGGAACAGCTTGACCCAGGCGGCGGGCGCATCCGCTGCGGGCGCTCGGGAGAAGGCAGCAATCTGCTCGCCGCCCAGCGTGATGCGGCGCATGCGCGGGGTGATGGACTGCACGTTCACCACGGTGCCCAGGGCGCGCTGCGTGCCGGCGGGGGTGTGAAGCGGCTCAGCCATGGGAGGCTCCCCGGGCTGCGTTCACGCGCAGCAGCAGGGCCACGGCAATGGACAGCGCCACGCTCACGGCGGCGGCGAAATACACGTCTCCGACGCCCGTGACGCTGGCCAGCAGCCCGGCGGCGGGGGCCGTCAATCCCATGGACAGGTCGAAGAAGGCCACATAGGCGCCCATGGCCGCACCGCGCGCCTGGGGTGGCGCACGGCGGACGGCCTCCACGCCGAAGGCCGGGAAGGCCAGCGAATAGCCGAAGCCGGTGAGTGCGGCTCCCGCATAGGCCCAGGCCGCATCGCCGCCGCCCCAGATCAGCAGCAGGCCCGCCGCCTCCAGCGGAATGCTGGCCAGCGCCACCCGCACGCCGCCCAGCTTGTCAGGCAGATGGCCGAAGAACAAACGCGCCCCTATGAAGGCCAAGCCGAAGGCCGTGAAGGCCAGCGAGGACGCGCCCCACCCGCGCGACGCGAACAGCAGCGCCGCAAAAGTGGTGATCACGCCAAAGCCCGCGCTGGACAGGGCCAGCCCCAGGCCGGGCAGCCACACCGTGCCCAGCACCTTGTAGAACGGTGTGCGGCGCTGGGCCGCAGCCGGCGTGGCGCGCAGGCCCCAGACCATGGCCAGGGCGGCCAGCGGCAGCACGATGGTGGCCACGGCAATGCCCGAGAAGCCCCAGACGGCCTGCACTGCCACGCCGGCCGGCGCGCCCGCCGCATAGGCGCCGTACATGGCAATGCCCACCCAGGCCATCACCTTGCCGGCATGTTGCGGGCCGATCATTGCCATGCCCCAGCTCAGGGCGCCGGTGATGATCAGGCTCTCGGCGCAGCCCAGCATCACGCGGCCGGCGGCCAGCACCCAGACTGCGGCCTGTCCGCCCTCGAAGGCGCGGGACATCAGGTAGGCCACGCCCGAAGCGGCGGCCAGCAACATACCCAGCACCACGGCACGCCTGGCGCCGCGCGTGTCGGCCAGAGAGCCGGCCCAGGCCCGCGACAGCAGGGCCGCCGCGAACTGGCAGCCCATCACCGTGCCCACGCCCAGCGTGCCCAGTCCCAGGGTCTGGCTCAGGTGCAGGGGCAGCACGGGCATGGGCATGCCCAGGCAGAGAAAGCTGACGAAGACCGCCAGCGTCAGCGGCAGCAGCCGCGCAAATGCGTTCACCGGCGGCGACGCGGCCGCGGATGGCGAAATTCCGGAAGACATGTGCATTCCCTTTCAAATACGAGTAAAAACTCAGATCACATGTTCAGGAGAATATGAGCCATGGCTCGCATTGAAAACTCGCATTCGCAGTCGGCGCAGCGGCAGCCGCCCCAGCCCCGCAAGCAGCCACGGCAGGCGCGTTCCCTTGCCACGGTCGAGGCCATTCTGGAGGCCGCGGCTCGCGTTCTTGCAGAACGCGGCTACGCCGCCACCAACACCAATCTGGTGGCCGAGCGCGCAGGTGTGAGCGTGGGTTCGCTCTACCAGTACTTTCCCAACAAGGACTCGCTGATCACGGCCTTGCACGAGCGCCACGCGGCGCAGATGTACGCGGCCATTGCCGCCGTGCTTGCGGCCGAGCGGCCGCAGGGCCTGCAAGGCCATGTGCAGGCCATGGTCCGCGCGCTGCTGGCGGCGCACCGGGTCGAGCCCGATCTGCACCGGGTGCTGGAAAAGGAGTTCCCCTTCTTCGACGCGCCGCGCGAGCAAAGCGCGGCCGACGGCGGCATCTTCCGCCAGGTGCGCCAGCTCCTGGAGCTGCACCGCAGTCAGCTCGCCCACCGCGATCTGGACCTGGCCACCTGGATGCTGCTGCAGACCATGGAGTCCCTGGTGCATGCCGCCGTCATCGATCCGCCGGCCATGTTCACCCCCCAGGCCCTGGAGGATGGCATCGTGCAGGTGCTGATGGGGTATCTGCGAGCGCCTGCCCTGGGTTGAGGATGCGAAGCGCGATTTGGCCGCCAGGTCCTCAGGGCGCGAAGACCTCCGGATCGTCGTGGCGCCAGGCGCCTATGCAGCCGATGAGGCACACCACAAAGCTGGTGATGGAGCCAGCTTCGCCCGCGTTCTCATACTCGGCCACGATGTTGACCTGCGGCTTGCGCCAGGCCAGCAGACGTCCGCCATGTCCCGGTCGCTCGATCCCATCATCCATTTGCGGCGGCCCAAAAACCGCCACCAGCGCTTCAGGTGGGGATCGCATGCTCAGCCCCGAAGGCAGGCTGCCCGCAAATACGGCCCGGATTCTGCTGTCTGCCCCCGGCGCAAGAAAATGCACGGAGCCAATGAGCCAGACATCGCCATCCTCCCAGTCTCTCCCCGTCCGCCTGGAAAGTGCCCGGGGACGATAGACATCGATGCGCAGCGAGGACTTGGCGGACCAGATGATGTCATCGTCAAAATGGCTCGACGGCCTGGGCATTCGCTTGACACCCAATGGGCCAAGCAGTCGGGCCACTTTGCCGGCGTCATAGGGCTGGCCCAGCATGTCGATGAGTTCTTCGCAGGGGGATTTCATGGGCACGGCGGTGGTTCTCAACAAGGGGTGCAATCACGCAATGCGGACAGGCGCGGCCCGCAGGCAGCGTATTCTTTCTGCCCATCATTTCTCGAGCAAGGCAATGTGACATGAGGCCTGGATTTTTGCGTCGCCATTACGCGGTCAGACGGCTTGGCATGCTGGCCCTGCTTGCCAGCTTTCCCATTCAATCCCTGTTCACACAGATCTGGTGCCATGCAGGTCTGACCCGTTTCTGGCTTGCCAATGCACTCGTGATGCTGGTGCCGCTGGGCATGCTGGCCTGGCCCAGTTCCTGGCCTTGCCTGGTTTCTGCGGCAACGGTGCTGATTTTCAGTCTGTGGGCCAATGCACAAGAATGCGCGCCCTATGCAGGCGGCGGTGCATCCATGGCCTATGTGGTGGTGTTTCTTTTGGGTTGGCCCATCGCCTTGATCGGTGGAATGGTCATTGGATATGTGACCGTGATTCAGCCCAGACAGCAGAAAATTGACAAGCCTTGATTTGAAACACATAGCGCGTCCATGTCCAAGAAGCCCAAGAAGACTTACAGCGAATACTTGCTCGAACAGCATCCCGAGCTGCACGCGCTTTTTCCGTACTACGAATCCCTGGGTTTTGCCGAGCCCGTGCTATGGGCTCTGAGCGAAAGCCGCGGAGAGCCCACCGTGGCAATGGCGGCACTGGTTCACGGGTTGTGCAGCGAGGTATCGGCTGCCGGAGACAGCCGCTGGCTGGAGCAGTTGCACCAAGGAGATCTGAACGTCAACGAAGGCCCGTTGCTCAGCGATGCGCAGCAGGCGCTGGGCCGCCTGCGCGCGTTGGGCATTGCCGACGACTTGCTGATGCCCCTGGTGCGCGCGGCACAGGCGCATGCTGTCAATGACATCGCAGCCATGATCGACATGGGGCCGCAGATCTCCTGTCTGCCTTTGCCGCAAGGCAGGCAAGCGCACTGGCAGTTGTTCGATGTGGACGTCGAAGACGGCGAAACCCCGGGCAAGGGTTTGAGCGGCTTTGCCATCGATGTGCGGCACGTGCTGGTTCGCTAGTGCCCGGCCCGGCTCAGCCATCACCCTGTTCAGCTTGGGACGCAGTTGCCCGCATCTTCCTCCGGCGGGGTGACACGCCAGAAGAGGGATGGAAAGCCTTCGCCCACCGGCTGATGGCCGGGCGGCTGCGATGCCGCCAGCTGCAGGTGCAGCACGCCGCAGGCATCCACCATGTGCTGGGAAATCCAGGGGCTGATGTCCATGCGGCCATCGATCAGCACCAGCGGCTTTTCGCGCAGCTTCAGGGCCAGGGCCTTGGCCTCGGCCGTGGGGCCTGCGATCACGCGGATATCGCCGCCCAGCGCTTCGCGCGCGGGTTCGGCAAGCGCCTGGCTCAAGGCCTTTGAATCGAAGTTTCTCCAGTGCCGGCTGTTAAGCCGCAGTTCACTGCGCGCCGAGGTCATCTGGGCCACGAGCAGCAAGGCCAGTTGAAGTGCCACGAAGCACTTGATGGCGGTGGTGATCGATATGTGCGACGCGTGCAGCCTGGCACCGGCCAGCTCCAGGGCGACGGGAATGGCCAGCAGCAGAAAGGGCGTGCCCCAGTGCAACTGCAGCGACGAGCCCGCAAAGATGCCGATGGCGCAGGTCAGCACGATGGGCGTGAGGCCAAAGCACAGGATCAGCGCGCGCGATGCATCGGCTGTCCCGGGACGCTGCGGTGTGTCCTGCGGCGCACGGCGGCTGCGGCGGTGCAGGGCCATCACCAGTCCCAGCAGCACCCAGGCGAGCAATGCACGGTTGAGCAGCTGGTCGGCCAGCCAGTGCAGCGTATTGAGCAGTCTTGCGCCACCGCCCAGGCTGGCGCCCAGCGAGGATTCGGTGGCATAGCGGATGGGGCCGAAGTCGTTCAGGAAAAGCCAGTACAGGTGCGGCGAGATGATGGCCAGCGAGATGGCTGCCGCCAGCACCAGGCCGATCATGTGGACCCGCTCGCGCCAGGCGCCTGACGCCAGCCAGAACAGGAATACCGCCACGGCGGCCAGGATCATCTGGTACTTGGCCAGTGCGCCCAGCCCCAGGCAGCAGCCCAGGGCGGCCCACCAGCGCAGCTGCCTGCTGCCCACCGCACGCCACACCAGCAGGGCGCTGGTCGCGAAGAAGGGCATCAGCACGACTTCATGGTTGAAGAAGTGCATCCGCTCGTTGTAGTAGGTGATGCACATGGCCGCCAACAGGGCCAGCGTGGCGTAGCGGCTGCCGCGCAAGTCATTCAGCAGCTTCCAGAAAAGGAACAGGCCCGCCAGCGTGAAAAGCGCGCCGGTGGCGTAGCTGGTGCGCGCAGACAGGCCGAACAAATGGACCGGCACCGAAAGCAGCCAGGTCGGCAGGGGCGGGTGCTTGTAGTAGCCCCACTCCAGGCTGTGCACCCAGGTCAGTTGTTCGAGGTTGTCCTTGGGTGCCGTGAGGCTGGAGCTGTCGATCTGCAGCAGCCAGACCACCGAGAAGAGAAAGAGGCCGATGAGGACCTTGATGTCCAGGGAAAGCGACGGTGCGGGCATGGCCAGCGGAGCGCTTCGCGTGATCGCGCTCGCTGATTGTGAGGGGACGGGATGGGTCATAGGAAATGCCAGCGGCGATGACAAGTGCGCTGGCACAGGGGAAATTCCCAGGAAGGCGGTCGAACGGGAGCTTCAGCGTTGGCTACGGACTCTTGGCTTACGCGAGGCGCTATGAGTCCGGCAGAATATGTCTGCCTGGTCAATACAATGTAAAGATTGTATGAAGATACTGTGGAGACGCCGGCTGCGGCTCAGGCGCCGGCCGGCTCGCCGAAGTCGTGGACTGCCGCGCGCAGCAGCAGCATCGACAGGCGTTCCGCGGCGGGCGTCAGAGGCAGCGCAGCACGCGTGACCTGCACGATGTCGGGCGCCATCAGGTTCTCGCGCACGGCAATGGGCTCCAGTACACCGTTGAAGAGAGGCGTATCGGCCCACTGGCGCGGCAAGAAGGCGAGGGCGTCGCTGCTGGCCAGCAGCGCCAGCAGGGCCATCAACGATTCGGCGACCGTCACCACGCGCGGGCTGCGCAGGCCGAGCGCGGAGAACTGCTCCTCGAACTCTTCCTCGCGGCGCTCGCGCAGGCCGGTGACGATCCAGTCCGCGTCCAGCAGCGCCTGCAGGCTGCCGGCGCTGCGCAGCGGATGGCCGCGGCGGGCCAGCACGACACGCTCGTTGCGGTGAACCAGGGCCACCTGGTAGCTGGCGCTCAATTGCCTCTCGGGCCGAGGCCCCAGATAGAAGTCCAGCCGGCCGTCGCGCAGCGCCGGCTCGACGGCCGGAAACAGGCCTTCGACGAAACGCAGGTGCACATCCGGCCAGTCGCGCCGGAACTGGGCATAGGCGCGGGCCAGCAGCGACAGCACGGGCGCGCTGGACAGAGCGACGGCGACATGGCCCTGCATTTCGCCGCGCGCCTGGGCGGCCTCCTCGCTGCCGCGACGCAGTTCCTCGAGCGCGGCCTGCGCGCGCAGCAGGAATCGCTCGCCCGCCACGGTCAGCGATACCCCGCGCGCATGGCGCTGGAACAGCGCCACGCCGAGCTCGGCTTCCAGCTCGCGCACGCTGCGCGTCAGTGCCGGCTGGGTCAGGCCCAGGCTGCGGGCGGCGCTGCGCAGGCTGCGTGCCCGGGCAACGGCGACGAAATTGCGAAGGTGATGAAGTTTGGGCATCGGTCGGAGCGTGTTTATGCCCGTTTCCGAGCGCGCCAAGGCCAGGGGATTTCCCGCAGGGGCCGTGCACGCGGGCTCCGCCGCGCCTGAGCCGCCGCAGAACGCTCCAGTGATAACAGCCATGCATCGCTGAGGCGTTTCTGCCCTCTGCCGCAGCCGGCCTGCCAGACCTAGCATGCCCTCCATAACGTCGGCACAGCCCGGCGACCCCATAGGAGACAAGCAGCATGAGCATGAGGAAATGGGCCGGCGCCTGTGCACTGGCAACCCTGGCGGCGGGCTCCGTCGCCGCGCAGACGGCCGCCGGCGGCACGGTGCGCATCACCAGCGCCTTTCCCGCGGGCAGCGGCCCTGACGTGGTGGCCCGGCTGGTCGCCGACAAGCTCTCGGCGCAATGGAGACAGCCGGTCGTCGTCGATCCCCGGCCGGGTGGGGCCGGCGTGGTGGCCATCAATTCGATGAAGAACGCGCCGCCCACGGGCAACGACCTGGTGGTGGTGGACGTAGGCCACTTGTCCATCAATCCGCTGGTCTTGCGCAAGCTGGCCTATGACCCGCAAAGCGAGCTGACGCCGGTGGCGCTGCTCTACAAGACCGCTTTCTTTATGGTGGTCGGCGCGCAAAGCCCCTTCCACAGTCTGGCCGAACTGATGGCGGCGGCGCGGCGCAAGCCCGGCATGACCTATGGCTCCAATGCGGTGGGCGGGCCGCTGCATCTGGGCGCGGCCCGGGCCGCGACCGCCATGGGTGTCGAAATGATGCATGTCCCCTACAAGGAGACTTCGCAGTTGTACGCCTCCGTGTCGACGGGCGAGGTGGACTGGGCTTACGGCAGCATTGCGACGTCCGGCCCCCTGCAGCAGGCTGGCAAGCTGCGTTTTCTTGCCGTGGCGGACAGCCAGCGTTCCCCGGCGCTGCCCGATGTGCCGACCGTGCAGGAGGCCGGTGGCCCGGCCGGCATCGATGCGCTGACCTGGGTTGCGCTCATGGCGCCCAAGGGCACGCCGCCGGCCGTCGCCGAGCGCGTCAACGAGGCGGTGAACCGGGCCCTGTCCGCGCCTGACGTCAGGGATCGCCTGGCCGGTTTCGGCTTCTTCACCAGCATCGGCCCCGCAAGGCAGGTCGCCGACCTCATGCAGGCCGACCGCGAGCGCTATGCCGAAGTGCTGCGCCGCGTCAAGGTGACCGTCGATTGAGCCCCGGGGAGACGCCATGAAGACCGAAGTTGCGATCATCGGAGGAGGGCCCGCAGGGCTGATGCTGGCCATCGAGCTGGGCTGCAGGGACATACCGTGCGTGCTGATCGAGGAGCGCAGCGGGCCGCCGACGCTGCCCAAGGCCAATGCCACCTCGTCCCGGACCATGGAGCATTACCGCCGCCGGGGTTTTGCCGACCAGGTGCGCAGGCTGGGCCTGCCGCCCTCGCACCCCCAGGACGTCGTCTATTGCACGCGGCTCACGGGGCCCGAGCTGGCGCGCTTTCGCATTCCCTCGGCCGAGGAGGCCGCCTCGGGCACGGCCTATGGCGACTACGGAGAACAGGCCTGGCCCACGCCCGAGCTGCCGCATCGGGCGCAGCAGATGTTCATCGAGCCCGTGCTCAGGGCGCAGGCCGAACGCCATGCCAGCGCCGTGCTGCGTTTTGGCCTGAGGGCCGAGGCGGTGCAGGACACCGGTTGCGCAGTCCAGATCGAATGCCGCGAGCCGGACACGGGCCGTACCGAGTTGCTGCAGGCCGCCTATGTGGTCGGCTGCGACGGGCCGCGCAGCCTGGTCCGTCAGGCCATGGGCGTCGTCTACGCAGGCCATGGCCGCGAGCGGCGGGACTTCCTGGGCGGCCAGATGATGTCCATCTACTTCCGCGCTCCCGGTCTGTACGGGCTGATCGGCAAGCCCAGGGCCTGGCAGTACTGGGCCGTCGGTCCCGGGCAGCGCGGCCTGCTGTGCGCCATCGACGGCGTGGACCGGTTCGTGCTGATCGTGCAGCTGCCCCAAGGCACCCAGCCTGCCGATTTCCATCCGCAGCAGGCGCTGCAGGCCGTCGTCGGCCGGCCTTTTGCGCACGAGCTGATCGCGCTGACCCCCTGGAACGCTGGCTATGCCCTGGTGGCCGAGCGCCTGCGGCACGGCAGGATGTTCATCGCCGGCGATGCGGCGCACCTGTTCACGCCCACGGGCGGCATGGGCTACAACACCAGCGTGGACGACGTCGTGAACCTGGGCTGGAAGCTGGCGGCGGCCATCCAGGGGGCGGCCGGCCCGGCGCTGCTGGACAGCTATGAGGCCGAGCGGCGGCCGATCGCCCAGCGCAACACCAGTTTTGCACGCAGCATGGCCGACAGCATCGGATGCCTGCCGGTCACGGCCGCAGTGGAGCAGGAGGGGCCCGCGGGCGACGGCGCCCGCCATGCGCTCGGGCAGGCACTTTCGGAGCATGTGGCGCGCGAGTTCAACATCCCGGGGCTGCAACTGGGCCTGCGCTATGCCGACAGCCCCGTCGTCGCCCGGGAGTTGGCCGAGCCCCCGCCGGACGAGCCCAATCGCTACCTGCCTGGAGGTTATCCCGGCACGCGCGCTCCGCATGTGGCAACGGGGCCGGACCTGTCCCTGCTCGATGACTTCGGACGCGATTTCACACTGCTTGCATTCGGCCCGGACGGCCCGGACGGGCTGGAGCCCTGGAGGCAGGCTGCTGCGCAATACGGCATCCGGCTGGATGTGGTGAGGAGCGAAGACGGGCAGACGCGTGCGCTGTATGGCGCCGACCGCGTCCTGATCCGCCCGGACCACCACATCGCCTGGCGCGGCGATGGTGCGGCGCAGCCGACCGAGGTCATGGCGCTGGCACTGGGCCATCGCACCCCGCCGGTGGGGCCCGGCTAGCCCCGGCCCATCCGGCCGCCTGCTCCCCGGGCCGTCCGGCCTTGCGCTTTCGTGACCCTGGCCAGTCCGGCCGGGGGACGCCGGCCCGCGCCTGGGACTGAGGCTTCGCCGTCCTTGCCGACATCCATCACTTTCAGGAGACAACATGCCACACCCCTCCTTTCCTGTTCGCGCCGCGCTATGCCTGGCCGGTGCCGCTGCCGTGCCCTCGGCACCCGCCCTGGCCCAGGGCGTCACGCTCTATGGCCTGCTCGATGCATCCGTCGAGCACCTGACCGATGTGGGCCAGGGAGGCGCTTCGCTGAACCGCATGCCGGGCCTCACCGGCAGCGTGCCGTCGCGCATCGGCCTGCGCGGCTCGGAGGACCTGGGCGGCGGCCTGCGTGCCCTGTTCACGATGGAGCAGGGCCTGGCGCTCGACGCGGGCGTGCTGAACCAGGGCGGGCGCGCCTGGGGGCGCCAGGCCTTCGTCGGCCTGTCCGGCGACTGGGGCAGCCTCACACTGGGGCGCCAGTACACCATGCTGTACTGGTCCCAGCTCGATGCGGACATCCTCGGCCCGAATGCCTACGGTGCGGCCTCGCTGGACAGCTACCTGCCCAATGCGCGCGCGGACAACGCGCTTGCGTGGCGTGCCGGCCTTGGCGGCTTCACCGTCGGCGCGACCTACAGCCTGGGGCGTGATGCCGTCAATGCGGGCCCCGGTCCCGCGGGAACCAACTGCCCCGGCGAGCAGCCGGGCGACTCCAGCACCTGCCGGCAATGGTCGGCAATGCTCAAGTACGAGGCCAAGGCCTGGGGCATCGCGCTGGCCGTCGATGAAATCCGTGGAGGCCCCGGCGCCTTCGCAGGCCTGACCAGCAGCGCGCGCAAGGACCGTCGCTCCACCGCCGCGGGATGGGTGCGCTGGGGAGCATGGAAGCTCGGCGCCGGGGTCATTGCCCGCCACAACGACGGCCGTCCCGACGCGCCACGCAGCGATCTCTGGTACCTGGGCGCCAGTGTCGCCGCCACACCGGCCCTGACCCTCGACGCGCAGGCCTTGGATCTGCGTTTCAGGCGAAGCGACGACGGGGCCCGGCTCTTTGCCCTGCGGGCCCGGTACTCGCTGTCCAAGCGCACCACGCTGTATGCGACCGCAGGGCATCTGTCCAACGAGGGAGCACTTGCGCTGTCGGTCAGCAATGCGGCGCCAGGCGCCGCGCCCGCCCCCGGGCGTTCGCAGAACGGCTTCGCTGCCGGCGTGCGGCATAGCTTCTGAGGCTCAACCCGCATGCGGGGTCCGCGTCCCGATCCATTTCCTTCCCACTTTCCACTTCCCGTTCCAGGAGACAGAACATGAAACTGATACGCCACGGCGCCAGCGGCTGCGAGAAGCCCGGCGCCATCGATTCCCAAGGCCAGGCGCGCGACCTGTCGGACCTGGTGCCCGATTTCACGCCCGAGTGGATGGCGCCCGGCAGGCTGGCCGCGCTGGCCGCCGTCGATCTGCAGCGGTTGCCGCTGGTGGCGCAAGGCAGCCGCCTGGGCGCCCCTGTCGCCGGCACGCGCCAGTTCGTTGCCATCGGGCTCAACTACCGGCGGCATGCCGAGGAGTCGGGTCTCGACATTCCGAAGGAGCCCGTGGTCTTTCACAAGGCGCTTTCATCGCTGGCCGGGCCGGACGACGAGGTGCGCCTGCCCGAAGCGTCGGTTGCCACCGACTGGGAGATCGAACTGGGCTTTGTGATCGGCACGCGCGCAAGCCGCATCCCCGTGGAAGGTGCGCTCGCGCATGTGGCCGGCTACCTGCTGGCCAACGACATCTCCGAGCGTGACTGGCAGATCAAGCGCAACGGCCAGTGGGGCAAGGGCAAGAGCTTCGATGGCTTCGGCCCGGTCGGGCCGTGGCTGGTCACGGCCGACGAGCTGCCCGACCCCCAGGCCATCGAACTGACGCTGTCCGTCAATGGCGAGGTCATGCAGCGCAGCAGCACGGCAGACATGATTTTTCCGGTGGCCTGTCTCGTGTCCTATCTGAGCCAGTTCATGACGCTGCTGCCCGGCGACCTTGTCATCACCGGCACGCCCGCAGGTGTCGGCCTGGGCATGAAGCCGCCCCGCTTCCTGAAGTCCGGCGATGTCATGACGCTGGACGGCGGGGTTCTTGGGCGGCAGCTCCAGCGGGTGCGGTGATGGCCTCGCCCGCCCACCGGCCGCGTGGCGGCGTCCGCCGGTCTTCGCACAGTGAACATGCAAAGGAGGGGACACCATGAGCAGCCTTCCCACGCCATCTGGAACGACACCTGGAACGCCGTCCGGCGCGGCCGGGCAGCCGGCCGTGCATTCGATCGATGAGTTCGTCTTCAGCGTGCCCGATCTCGAAGCGGCGCGGCATTTCTACGCCAGTTTCGGGCTCGAGGTGCGCGACATCGACGGCGCGCTGGCGCTGCACACCTACGGGCACCCCCACCGCTGGGCGCGGGTGCTGGAGGCCGCAACGCACAAGCGGCTGCAGTGGCTGAGCCTGGGCATCCATGCGGCCGATCTCGATGCCTTCTCGCGCCGGATCGACGGCGCGGGGATCGCACGCATTCCTGCGCCGGCCGGTGCGCAGACCGACGGTATCTGGATCGCCAGCCCCGACGGGGTGCCCATCCAGTTGCGTGCAGCCGCCAAGAGCTCTCCGTCGGCGCCCGCACCGCACGTGCTGCCGCCGGCCTGCCGCAATGCCGGCCGCGCGCCGGCTCGCAGCCTCATGCCGCAGATCCGGCCGCTGCACCTGTCGCATGTGCTTTTGTTCTGCGCCGACGTGAATGCCGCGCTGGCGTTCTACACCGATGTGCTGGGACTCAGGCTCTCGGACCGCTCGGGCTCGGTCATCGCCTTCCTGCACAGCCCGCACGGCAGCGACCACCACCTGCTGGCACTGGCCGCATCGCATGGACCCGGCCTGCACCACAGCAGCTGGTGCGTGCCTTCTGTCGACGCCGTGGGCAGCGGCGCCCGGCAGATGGCCGAGGCGGGCTATGCGCAGGGCTGGGGCGTGGGCAGGCATGTGCTGGGCTCCAACTTCTTTCGCTATGTGCGCGATCCCTGGGGCAGCTTCGCCGAGTACTCCTGCGACATCGACTTTGTCGAGGCGGGCGCGGTGTGGCCTGCGGCCGACCATCCTCCCGAGGATTCGCTCTACGTCTGGGGGCCGGACGTGCCCGCCGACTTCGTCACCAACCACGAGCCGCCACGCTGAGGTGCCCGCCAATGCCCCAGACGCAGGAACGCCCCGCTGCCTTGCGGCATCGGGGCGCTGTGCAACATGACCGGCTCTTTGGCCGCCTGTCGGTTGATACGAGGATCTGGCGGAGGCTGTGACCGACGAGATAGGGTGGCGCATAACCTCGGGTAGTCTCATTTTTCAAGTCTGGCAAGGCTTGCTTGCTATGCTTTTGTCTCACGTGACCTCTCATAGACTCGATCAATCTCAAGCCCTATGATGGGTACGTTGATGGGTATACAAACTCGCCTTGAGTTCGACGGAGAGTAAATGTCACGAAAAGCAACTGAGCTGGGCGCGCTGGCTGTCAGCCGGCTGCGCGAGCCTGGCTTGCACGCCGTTGGTGGAGTGTCTGGGCTCTACCTTCAAGTCACCTCCAGCGGAGCCCGCTCATGGATCCTGCGGGCCATGGTTGGAGGCAAACGCCGAGACATGGGCCTGGGCGGCTTCCCCGATGTGACGCTCGCGATCGCACGAGAAAAGGCACGCGAGGCGCGGGCCAAGATTGAGCAAGGCCTCGACCCTATCTTGGAGCGTGAACGTGCCGTGAGCCTTCTGCGCGCCGAGCAGGCGAAGAGCATGACCTTCGAGGCTGCGTGCCTCGCGTTGATCGACGCAAAGAGTGATGAATGGCGCAATGCCAAGCATCGCGCGCAATGGTCTGCGTCCTTGGAGACCTACGCATTTCCGATCATTGGAAAGCTGCAGGTAGGTGACGTGGGACAGGCCCAGGTGCTCAACGTGCTGCAGCCCATATGGAAAGACAAGACCGAGACCGCCAACCGTTTGCGCGGACGCATTGAGCAGGTGCTTGACTGGTCCCGCGTGCGCGGCTTTCGTGACGGCGAGAACCCTGCGCGCTGGCGTGGCCACCTCGACAAGCTGCTGCCGGCTCCTACCAAGATTGCCCGCGTGGTCCATCACAAGGCTCTCCCCATCGATGCCATACCTGGCTTCGTGGCGGCTCTACGGCAACGCAAGGGAGTGACCGCCCGGGCTCTGGAGTTCCTTGTACTGACGGCGGCACGCTCCGGCGAGGTACGGGGCGCGACTTGGTCTGAGATCGACATGGACGCTGCTGTGTGGACCGTGCCGGCCGAGCGCATGAAGGCCCACAAAGAGCACAGGGTTCCGCTCTCGCCCCAAGCGCTGGCCTTGCTGGCGAGTCTCCCGCGGATTGAAGGCAATGACCTCGTCTTCCCCGCACCTCGTGGTGGAGTGCTGTCCGATATGACCATGACGGCCCTGATGCGGCGAATGGAGGTTGACGCTGTGCCCCACGGTATGCGGTCCAGCTTCCGCGACTGGGCGGCTGAGCGAACGGACTTCCCCAGAGAGGTCGCAGAGATGGCACTGGCCCACACCATCGGCAACGCAGTGGAGGCGGCCTACCGGCGCGGCGACTTGTTCGCGAAGCGGGCTGAGATGATGGCCGCTTGGGCTCAGTACGTGATTTCGCTGTATGACGCAGATCCTACGGCACGGGAGGCGTGAGACTTACCCATGGATACCTACTCGCCGGACGCAAAAAAATTCCTGGAGTTGGCAAGCCATTTCAGGGAAAGCGCGACAGCTGCATTGCGGGCCAATGCGGTGCTGCAGGACTTGGCAGCGTTGTCACACAGCGTGATTGGACAAGACTTGGCTGTGGTCACAGACCAAGTCCTGTTGCAAGGAAATCTGTCTGGAGACGAAGCGCACGCTGGCTTCATGTCGATAGACGGGATTCCTTCTGAAGTGCGTTTACTGTGGTGTGCGACAGCTTACGCCATGGAAGCCATACGAAAGGATGAAACCGGTCATGTTGCCGCAGCCTGGCACTGCGCATTCGATGCAGGCCAGATGGCTGCGACTCTCACGGGACTTCTCGCTGGAAGAGGGGATGCAGAAGCCCTTCGCATCGTTACTGAGACAACTTACCGTGCGCAGGTGGCAGGGGGAAGAAAAGGTGGAGAGGCTGAGAAAAAGAAAGCTTGGGCAGTTGAGCTAGCCCGAAAGGCACGAGCACGTTGGCCAGGCTACAGCAAGGAAAATTTATGGACTTCTCTTCGTGATGCCGGCGAGGTTGAAGTCGATTGTGGAGGAGTGGATGGCCAGAGTTTTGATTGCTCTATTCACGGCGACACGCTGCATGCCGTCCGCTGCGGCGATGGGGCAACTGACCAGCTAAAAAAGGCGAGTTTTTTTAAGCGGTACTTGAAGGCTGAGGACACCTAGGTAGCTTTGTGTCCTGACAGGCTCATACCGTTCGCTCCATACCGCAGCACTTGATGCAACGCGGGACCAAATGGAGTGAACATTGACCTCATTTCCCCAGTCCTACCGACCCAAGCAAGCCGCAGATCTGTTGGGCATCGGCACCGCCACTCTCTGGCGCTGGATCAAGAGTCGCCCGGACTTCCCCAAGCCCATCCGGCTGTCCGCTCGCTGCACTGTCATCCCGGGTGATCAGCTGATCGCGTGGCGCGACGCTCAGGCCAAGAAGTGAGGTGCGACATGTATTGCACTTCCCTGCGGAGCCGCTACACTGACGGCAAGCCGAGAGGCCCGGTGCTTCAAAACACCAAACCTGAAGAGGTCGCAACCCCCACCTGCAAGCGGGGTTTTGTCACGCCCAAATTTTGGTCGATGCACTGGTTGGTGCATCGCCTCATGGTTACGGGCGAGATGGGCCTATCCGCGAGGACGGCCGCACGACTTCGGGCGTGTTTTGAACATCTCGTCCACCTGCTGTGCTTCAAAACACAAATGGTGGTCTTCCTTGTTTCTCCCGAAGGAACCAAGACCATGTCTGCATCCCATCGTGCGCACACTGCTGCACCCACGCCCGCCACGGGCACCTCTGACCCCATCCAGGCCTTCGCTGATGCTCACAACGCGCTGAGCATGGCTGTCTTCTACCTGCGTCAGCCCAAGGCCAATGTGCCTGGTGCCCGCCGCAAAGCTGTGCAAGCCCTGGCTGCCCTGCGCGGCCTCGATCTGAGCCTGGAGGGTTGAACCATGTCTGCAATGCAAACGCAACTCGGCGATTTCAATGGTTGCCAGCTGGTCATTGACTCCAACACGCCCCCCCGCGACGCTCTGGAAAAGGCTTCCTGCTATTTGGCATCTGCCAAAGACCTGCTGTATGGAATGGCAGCGGATTCCACGGATGACAAGCTCTGGGGAGTATTCCATCTGATCGAAATCGGAAAGTCCATCCTGGACGCCACCTCGACTAATCCCGCCCTCATCCGGAAGACGGAGGTCTAAACCATGGCTACTCAGAAAAACGCTGCCCGCGTGGCAGTGAAGGCGAAGCCTTGCCAAAAAAAGTCTGACATGCAGCCGCGTGATGCTCTGGACTGCATTGCTTTGGGTCTGCCTCTGTCTGCGGTGGCGCAGCCCATGCCCACGTTGCAGCAGACGATGCTGCTTGTCACTTCGTATGTGGAGTGGAGTCTCGAGGAGGTGATTAAAGAGCGCTGCAAGGACGTCGGTTGGGACGACAAGGACGTAGACGTGGACTTCGCTGTGGACTTGGCGCTGACCCATGTTCGCCTGCTCCGTGCGGAGATTCCTTTGGATCGCAGCACTTTCGAGAGCAAATGGTTCATGGCTGGAGCTGCCGTGAATCTGGCCGCGAAGACCTTCAGCCGACCCGATTCCCTGTACTACCGCAGGTTGATTGCAGCACGACGCCAGTTCGAAGTGCTTTTTGAATTGCTGGATTTCTTTGGAGCGGAGGTGGGTCATGCCGACTAACCGCTCTTCCACCGCTAAGGCGCAAAGCAAGCGCCTGGAGTTCGCACTGCAGGACTCCTATGAATTGGAAGTCGTCGGCCGGCATCTGAACAGCGTGGTGATGTCTGTGCTCGGTGGTGATGACGTCCTCAAAACTGAGGGCATCCAAAAGTTGTTGGAGGGCTGCTGACATGACGTTTGAACGCGATCGTCTCCCAGACCCACGCAGCTACTACGAGGCTCAGGGCCTGGTCCTCAGCAAGGGCAAGAAGTGGGTCACCACGGCTTGCCAGTTCCACCAAGGCAGCGACTCCATGCGCATCAACCTGCAGAGCGGCGCGTTCGTCTGCATGGCTGGCTGTGGTGCGCGTGGTGGTGATGTGCTGGCTTATTGCATGGCCGTTCATGGCCTGGAGTTCATCGAGGCGGCCAAGGATCTGGGGGCCTGGGTGGATGACGGCAAGCAACCGCCCACGGCTCCGGCCCCGTTCACGCCGCGCCAAGCCCTCGAAGTCCTGATGACGGAGGTGAACCTCATCGCCGTTGTCGCAGGGAACATCGGCCGCGGCGTGGTGCTTTCCGAAACAGAGCGCACGCGCCTCCTGCAGGCAGCGGGTCGGGTGCTGCGCATTGCGGAGGTGTATGCATGAATGGACGAAACAACGCGGCCGTTGCGGCGGTGGACGCTAACGTCGCCGCAGCATTGGCCTACCGCCCGCCGGCCAGGGCACCCCAGGCGCCCCCAGATCCGACCTTCCCCCCGCTGGAGAGCTACTCGGAGGACTTCGGTACGCAGCCTGGTACGCGCCCCGGTACGCATGGAAGCACGGTGGTGCTGACCTGCGGCACCGAACTGAACCCCGAGCCCATTCGCTGGCTGTGGGAGCACTGGCTGGCCCTGGGCAAGCTGCATATCCTGGCCGGCGCTCCTGGCCAGGGCAAGACCACGCTCGCGCTGACGATGGCGGCGACCGTGACCATTGGTGGCTACTGGCCGGACAAGAGCCGCTGTGATGCCGGCAACATCCTGATCTGGAGCTGTGAGGACGACCCTGCAGACACCTTGCTGCCCCGCCTGCTCGCTGCCGGCGCCGAGCGGGGGCGGTGTTTCTTCATCGAGGGCGCACGCAGCGAAGAGGGAGAGGTCCAGCCCTTTGATCCAGCGCGCGACCTGCAAGGGCTGCTGGAGGCCATCCAGGGAATTGGTGGCATCCGTCTGCTGGTGATCGATCCCGTGGTCTCTGCGGTCACGGGAGACAGCCACAAGAACACCGAGGTCCGCCGCGCGCTGCAGCCTTTGGTGAATCTGGCCGCAGCCTGTGATTGCGCCGTCCTGGGCATCACGCACTTCGCCAAGGGTGGCCAGGGCGTGGATCCTGCGCAGCGGGTTGTTGGCAGTGTTGCCTTCACCGCAGTCGCCCGGGTGGTAATGGTCGCGGCCAAGGTCAAGAGTCTGGAGGACGGGCAGGACGCCCGCATTCTGGCCCGCACCAAATCCAACATTGGTCCTGACGATGGTGGGTTCTCCTATCACCTCCAGCAATGCGAGCCACTGCCCGGCATCCAGGCCTCGCGCATCGGATGGGGTGGTGCTGTACAGGGCTCGGCCCGTGACCTGCTCACGGACCCGGATGAGGACCAGGACGAGGTCCCAGCCGAGAAGAGCGATCTGCCGATGCTGTTGTGGGCGGAACTGCGCGATGGTTCGACGCCCAGCAAGGGGGTCGAAACGGCCCTCGTGAGCATGGGCTACAGCAAAAAGCAGATCCGGACGGCCCGCGAAAAGATGGGCGTAAAGCCCCAAAAAAGCGGCATGGGTGCCGGCTGGTACTGGTCGCTTCCGGACGGATTTGTGCCCAAGCCGGAATGGCTCGCAGCGGTGGGTGTGCGCGAAGATGCCCTCGAAGATGCCCAAGGTGCCCAACTTTTAAAACAGGGCATCTTGGGCACCTTCGGGGCATCTTCGCTGGTTGGGCATGTTCAAGCTGGCGATGCCCGGGAGGTCATATGACCGCCGCCGAGCTCTTCGCCGACCTGCTGGCCAGCGGCATTGATCTGCAGTGCACGGCCGATGGCGAGTCGCTGTCCGTGCCTGCAAATGCCCTCACGTCCGAGCAGCGTGCACTGGTCGTCCTCCACAAGTCCGAGCTCATTGGCCTGGTGAAACAGCTGCGCCGCGTGACGGTCCAACTGCACCAGGTCGCCATGCATGTCTGCGACCACTGGAACGACAGCCCTGCAGCCCGCGAGCAGATGCGCCAGGACTGCCTCTCCACTCCACCACATCTGCGCGCCGACCTGCTTGCCCATCTGCAACAGGCATATCCGGCCTATGTCCTTGGCCAGTCCAACACCAAACATTGAAGGAACCGTCATGACGAGCGAACAAGACACCCAGAAGACCGATGCGAAAGAACTGGCCCAGCGGTTCCTCCTCGATGCACTAGAGATCACCAAGCGCTGCATGAACGGCACAGACAAAAGCCGGCATCCATCGCTCCTGGCTCGCATCCTGGAAGGCGGGGAGATGGAGCTGCGCGTTCGTATGCGCCAGGGAGCACTGCCGACAGTCACATGCTTCATCGCCTGCATAGACGGCACAGATTTGCTGGTGGGATCGACGGTTGGCCCGGTTTGAGGAGGCGAGAACCCCCATGGAACGCACCTTCAGCACGTCCGAGGAGCCGACGCCCGAGGAGCGCGCAGCCAGCAGCTTCCGCATGTTGGAAGCCGCATGCCGTGAGGCCGGGCACTTCATCACTGGAGATGGTCGCGTCACCGATGAGGCCGTAGCCGGATTGCTGGGCATTGCCAAAGACACGCTGGCGAATTGGCGCGCCGAGGGCAAAGGCCCACGGCACTACCGCATTGGCATCAAAGGTGGCCGCGTGACCTACCGCCTGGATGATCTCGCGCGCTGGATCGAGTCCACACGCGATGACGGCCCATGTTAGGCCACTGAAGTTCCCGTAACTCCCCTCTACGGCCTCGCGCAAAAGCGGCGTCGCAGATGAAATCAAAGCATCAAAACATTTGGAAGGTTCACCATGAGTCAATATCGAGGGTCCACCTTTGTCCGAAGCGTCATCGCTCTCGCCGAGAGCCCCGGTGTCCGCAATGCGCTCACGGTGGCACAGCGCAGGTGGGGTGCAACAAGCCAGGTGGTCACGCTCATGAAGGCAGCCGTCGCAGCGGGCTCTCTGCATGACGACCTCTGGGCTGGAAGCCTGGCCGAGAGCCGCGGTGCACAGCTGGAATTCCTGGAGGTCGTGCGTCCGTTGACCATCGTCGGCCGGCTGGCGAACCTGCGCAGGGTGCCCGTCAAAGCGCCCGTTGCGACGCAGTCTGCAGGAGCTGTTTCCTACTGGGTCGGCGAGGGAAAGATCAAGCCCGTCACTTCTGCTGCGTTCAACCGTACGCGCCTCGGCCCCACCAAGGTCGCAGGCCTGCTGGTGGTGAGTGAGGAGCTCATCACATTCGGCCCAACCGCGGAGATCACCTTGCGTGATGACCTCGCCAATGCCATCGCTGTGGCGACGGACAGTGCCTTCATTGATCCGGGAAACGCAGGTATCCCCAACCAACAGCCTGCTGCAGTCACTGCCGGCGCTGTCTCCATCCCATCCTCAGGATCCACGGCCGAAGCGATCCGCGCTGATGTGGAGCGCGCCATTGCAGCATTTGCAGGCAGCCTGATGACGGCCGCTTGGGTGATGCATCCCCGTGCTGCAGTGGCTATCGGAATGACATTGAGTTCCAGCGGGGAAGCCAATGACCTCGGCGCCCTGGGCGGCACCCTGGCCGGGCTGCCGGTCATCACCAGTGAAGGGGTCCCTTACGACTCGAGCGGCACCAGCATCACCCTGCTGGATGCTGCCTCCATCCTTTATGCAGAGGACGGCATTCAGGGGGCTCGATCGGACCAGACCGCCATCCTGATGAGCGATACACCCGGATCTGGACCGGCTCAGATGGTGTCACTGTGGCAGACCAATTCGATTGCTCTGCGGGTGGAGCGCACCGTCAATTGGACCGTAGGTCGTGCAAATGCTGTGGTGACCATCACGGGCTTCTCAACGGAATCGTTCAGCAGTTTTGTCACCGCGGGTGGCGAACCCGTGACCGTGGGTGATGAGCCCGTCGTCGCGTGAGGTGCGTCATGCAAGAGCAGAAAGACGCAGCACTGGCCGCATTGGCCGAGAGCAACGTGGTGGTGCGGGTTGGAATGCTGGCTGAGGTGCTCGACTCCATCAAGAAGATGTTTCGGCGGGACCGCGATCTCTTGGCCGACCTGCAGAAAAGGGTTGAGGCACTGGAGGCTACCCCGATTCAGTACGACGGCCCGCATGAACAGGGCAAGAGCTATGTCAAAGGAACGTTCGTCACGCACGACGGCAGCCTCTGGCATTGCAACAGGGAGACCACCAGCCGCCCCGGCGATGGCCCCGCTTGGACTCTCGCAGTGAAGCGAGGAAGGGATGCACGATGAATCCACTGGACAACCCCCGTGCCTGGCTGGCCCAGGAACGAGCGAAGGCACGCGCCAAGTTGCTGGCTGAGGGAGTCCCCGCAGCAACGGTAGACATGCTGATGGGCGCGACTGCAGAGATGCATGAAGAGCAGGCCGCATGCATCGACCGCATGACTGGTGCGGCTCCTCCGGTGGAGGTGCATTGATCCGGTAGCCCCGGGGGGGCTGGAAATTGTCCAAGGCTTCTCGAACAGGACACCGCGCCCCCAGGAGGATTTTTACCGCCGCGAAATATGGAATTTGCTAGTGCGTGGGCAAGCACTTGCGGCGGGGACGACGGTAACTGCACAGGTTTGTGCAGTTGCTCAAGAGGACACGCCCTGCATGGTGCTGATGGGAGGGGGGGATGCTGCCGAATCTGGGCATGCCGCGACGGACACCGCGCCCCCAGTCTTCCTTTTCTAAACGTCCACAAAAAAAGGTTGCAGGCCCCCGTTTTGGGGGCTGCCCTCTCCACCATGCCTTCCATCCTCCGATGGTAGGCAGACAAGCATCCAACCAATGAACAAAGGAGAACGATCATGGCATCACGTAGCCTCGGCGTATTGACGCTCGATCTGATCGCCCGTGTAGGCGGCTTCACTGCTGGCATGAACCAGGCCGAACGGCAGACGGACAAGACAGCGAAGAAGCTCAAAGAAGAGCACGAAAAGCTGGCCAAGTCGATTGACGCGGCCTGGAGCAAAGCTGTGAGCGCCGCGACCGTCGCATCGACTGCAGCGGCCGGCGCATTGAGTGTCTTCACATCCCGCGCCGTCAGTGCTGGAGCGGAGATCGCGCGCTCCAGCGAACTGGCCAATGCCGGCGTCACGGAGTTCCAGCGATGGGCCAGCGCCTCGCAGACCGTCGGTATCTCGCAGGAGAAGTTGGCCGACCAGTTGAAGGACTTCAACGAGAAGGTGGGCGAGTTCCAGCAGACCGGTGGCGGCGGCATGAAGGACTTCTTCGAGCAGATCGCGCCAAGGATCGACATCACTGCTGATGCCTTCCGCAATCTCTCTGGCCCCGAGGCGCTCCAGCTGTACTACAACAGCTTGGAGAAGGCGGGCCTCGGTCAGAAGGAGATGAGCTTCTACCTGGAGTCCATGGCCAGCGACACCACTGCCCTTATCCCGCTGCTGCGTGATGGCGGCAAAGGGCTTCAGGAACTGGGCGACCGGGCGCAGCGTCTGGGATCGATCCTGAGCAGCGAGACGATTGCTGCCTCCAAGCAACTGCGTGATGACCTGGAGCAACTCGACAAGGCCACCACAGGCCTTGCAGCAAAGATTGCAGGCCCAGGCATCTCCGCACTCGCTGAGCTAAACAAATACTTGTTGAAGGTGTCTGAGACAGAAGGGATCGCCCGTGCTTCGCTGATCACCTTCGGCCGCGTGGTTGCTGGGCTAACGGGCAGCGATGAGTTCGGCCAGCTGCAGCAACGTTCCCAGGCGGCACAGGACAACCTCAAACGGCTGACCGATATGGCCGAGCGCTACCAGGTCGCTATTGACCGCGGCGACAACGTGGGTAGGAATCAGCAAAGCCTGGACAAGCTGCGGCAGCGCATTGCTTCGGTCAGCCAGGAGGCGTCGGCAGCATCCGAAGCTCTCAAACAGTTCGCTGTGTCTGCTGACGGATCCAAGCCCTCGGTGAGCGCGCCCAACACCGGCAGCGGCAACTTCCTCGACAAGTACCTTGCCGATCGAAGGTCTGACTCCGCGAAGATGAATGCCGAGCTGTCCGCGGAGAAGGTCGCCTTCGAGTCAGCGACTCAAGGTCTGGTCAAGGGAAGTGCGCAGTACACATCGGCTCTGGAGGCATACAACCGCAAGGCGGCTGACATCCGCAAGAAGTTCGCCAAGGGCGGTGGGTCTGACGACCCCACGTCCAAGCTGCTGGACAACGAACTGAAAGGCATCGAGCGGATGATCGCGGCCGAAACCAGCTTGATGGCAGACCGCAACCGCATGCTGGATCTCTACAACAGCCAGGGCCTCATCTCGATCAAGGACTACTACGACGTGCAGCGGGCCATTGTCGATGAGTCCACCCAGGCCCAGGTAAAAGCCTATGACGCCCAGGTCAAGGCGCTGCAGGAGTACCAATCCAAGGCCGACAAGAAGACTGATCGTGCAGATGCTGAGGGCAAGATCAATGAGCTGCTCGACAAGCGCCGCAAGCTGCTGCAGGACGCTGGCTTGACGGGTATCGAGATGGATATCAAGCAGCAAGAGTCCCTGAAGGATCTCACGCGATCGGTGGAAGACCTGAACGCCAGGTATCAGGAGATGAAAGGGAACCTGGCGGGCGCCGCTGCCATTCGCTTCGATGCCCAGAACGAGAGTCTGCGCAAGATGCTCGAGGCCAACAACATGAGCGGCCAGATCAAACAGATCGAGGAGCTGCGCCAGTATGAGATGGGCCAGGCCTCCATTAACAAAGTGACTCAGGATTTCAACCGCATCCTGGGAGACCTGCACCTGTCCGAGCAGCGGATCGCATTGGATCGTGAGACGGGCGCCGTCGGCGAACTGGAAGCCCTGCAGAAGACCGGAGAGGCACGTCGCGCTCGCCTGGGCCTGATGCAGCAGGAGATCGACAAGCTCTCGCAGATCGGGAAACTGACGCCCGAACAGAGCCTGGCCATTGGTCAGTTGAGGCAGCAGATGGCCGAGCTGCTGGCTTCAGCAGACCCCATCGCGAACATGATCAACAAGGACTTGAACACTGCTGCCGGCAGCTTCTTCCGTGACATCTCCAGTGGCTCTAAAAGTGCCAAGGACGCCGTGCTGGACCTGGGCAACACGGTGTTCCAGACCTTCAACAATCTCGTGGCCCAGAGGCTGGGCGAGAACCTCATGAAGTCCCTCTTCAGTGAGATAGGGCCTGGTGGCGTGGGGAGCTGGTTCTCCCAAAACGTTCTTGGCACTGCCAAGGCAGCCAGCACCGCCAACAGCCAGATTGAGGGCTTCCTGAGCAATGTTCTGGGGCTGGGTAGCAACTCTGGGGACGGGGTTGCGGCAGGCGCTTCTGCATCGACGGCAGCCCTTGCCACGAGCGCGGCCACGGCAGCGGCATCGATATCCGCACTGGCAGCAGCAGCGGCGAGCGCTACAACCGGCTTGGGAGGCCAAGCGGTGACCTCTGGGGGCGGCATCCTGGACTTCCTGGGCGGGCTCTTCGGAGGCGCGCGTGCAAATGGCGGACCTGTCCAGGCCGGCAAGTTCTACGAGGTGAATGAGAAAGATGATGAGCTACTCACCCAGGGCGGCAGGACGTTCCTGATGAGCTCTGGCAACGGCAGAGTGGACCCTATCAGGAGGGGTGGCGGCGGATTCACCCAGCACAACCAGTTCGTGGTGCAAGGCCGTATCGACCGCAGGACCCAGAACCAACTGGCGGACGAGACACGACGCCGCACCAACACTGCAGTAGCGAGGCTCAGCTGAGCACTTACTCTTGTTCGAACTGGTGACATGAGGCCCGGCTCAAATCTGAGCCGGGTACTGCATCTGAAATAAAGCCATAGGCGGGCGCTTGCCATGCATGAGAGCCATGGACCGTGTCCCAAAAAGGGGGTGTCGAAACTGACACCCCCTTCTCACACGACGTGCGCACAAGCGGCCATGATTCCGGTCGCCTTTGATGTCGGATTATCTGGCATCAAAACCCAGGGCCTTGGCCATAGCATTGATAGACGGCTTCCAGCCTGTACAACACGGCGCTAGCTGTAGATCGAATGCACTGGCGTGGCGCCAAGCGCCATGGCCCATGCACCTTCTGGGACGATCTTGAGATCCAGTCCCTTCTGTTTTAGCTCCATGGCCTTCTCGATCTTCGTACCGAAAGATCCGTGCTTCCATTCAGCACTGCCAAGGCCGCCGATGACCAAGTAGTGAATCTTTTTGGTGACGTTGGCAACACTCCCACCGCGGGCAATGACTGCTTTCTCGCAGATGCTCCTCGGACCGAATGCAAAGTCTCCCGTGAAGCAGAACAGGCGTTCGCGGTGCTCGATCGCCACATCGTCGTCAAAGGCTAGTGTGGTGATGCGGGGCGTCCCGGCCAAATGTTCCAAAGCGCCTCCGATGAGCACATTGAGCGTGGCAATGAGTTGGGCTCGCTCCTCAGGTGTGACCAAGCCATCAGCAAGGATGTGCTTCACCTGGGCGTCGATGACGGTGCCTGGCCACAGGAGAGCACGCTCTCTGCCTTGGTCAACCACTCATCGAGGAACTGGATTTCCCGGTCGTGCAGCTCGCCGTCGGCAAGCACCCCTTGAACAATGCCGACCAGCGCGGCGCACGTCTGCTTCATATCGCTGCGGAAAGCGGCAGCTTGGCGTGTGTACAGAGACTGCGCGTCCATCATCATCACCTCCCTCCTTGGAAGAGTGGCATAACGGAACAGATGGAGCGATAGATGTTGCGCCCCTATGCCACCTAAACTTGGCTAGGCAGGTGAAGTCTTTCTGGAATCTGTTATGGCGCAGATCGAGAGTTTTCTGGATTCTTGTTATCTGTTAAAGAAGGTTTTTTATTTTTTTCTCTAAATCTCTCGAATGAAGAACGTAGACTATTCCAAACAGGTTTTCTCACGATGGCTAAAACGGCCGCAATGGGGGGGGAAATGGCTAGAGAAACAAAGAACCACGCTATACCACGACAGCCAAAAGATTGACAAAGAACGCCAACTGCGACAGAGAAAACTAACCAAGGAACAATCAGCTCTGATAGGAAGAGATCTATTTCCATAACTTCGCTAAATCATTTGTCAGTCTGTCATGCGCTTATTTACATAGCCAGTCAAAGCACTTGAAAGTAGAGCGGTCCCAAGTAAAGATTCGAGACGAGAAAGCTGTTTTTCTGATAAAAAATTCACCAGATTAGGCATCAACATATGCGCTGCATAAACCACAACACCCCACAGCAGCATCAGAACTACTGTCCAGAAGACCATAATTGCAGCCACGTTAGCATGATCGCGAAAACTTTGATAACGATTATGCTCTCGGGTCTTTCCATCCTTTTCTAAATCGTCACCAGTGTTAAACATTCGCGCTTCAACAGCTGCCTTACCATCTTGGCCGACGCCATCGGAAGGAAGTCCGAGTCCATCACCAAGCTCCAGTGGTTCACGAGTGGCAGCCACTTTTAAAGTCCCGTAGTGTTGCCATTAAGCAAACGGCTATAGTGATTTTCGATTATATCTGTAGAGATCGTGCCATTTCTTCCAAGACCTTCCCATGTTTGAGACCATGGTGTGCCGGGCTGATGTGTTGCGGCAGAAAGTCTTATGCCATCATGAGGTCCATAAGAGCGGGCGACAGCATTCATTACCTCAATCTCATCATGATTGAATGGATAATTTGGGTTTGCGCCTGGAACATAGCTAACAGGATTGCTGCGAAACTCTCTTACGGCGTGATAAACGCTGCGTATGACTGGGCCATATTCCCAGGCCTCGACTCGCTCATTTATTAGTGATCTGCCATTGCGTCCAAGCATAATTCCTTCTGCAATATAAACGAGCTTAATTAATTGCATTGGAGTAACCTGATCGCCAACTTGAATGCGTTGGGATAGGATGTATTGTGCAACAGCCAAACTTTTTTCATTCATTTAGCGCCTCCTTCTGCGAAATAAATAAAACCTCTTTTATATGAAAGATATTATCCATTGATGTAAATTCGCACTTTTATCGCCTTGCTCCGTGAGAGTACTGGATGGACATCCAGTTGTCTTGGGGATTGTACCAGTCCAAGATGTGTTTGAAAACTTTAGGAACCCTTGGTGGCTCAGCATGAAGATGCACTGCATGTGGCGATCCACTGCACGGGTTCAAGATCATGTGGCATAGGTTCTCTCGCTAAGCACATAGCACAGTTGGCTGCTTCAGCAGGGATGCTGCCAGGCTCTTGGGTCTGACAAGCTCCAAGAAGTTAGTCGTTCCCGGAAGCCAAGCATGCTCGCTACAGCGTCGAAAGTGTGAACTGCGAAATTCTGCAACCATGGATAGTGCGGAATGAGCTTGGTTCCAGTCACGATGTACTCTAGCTCCTTCGAGCGGTAGAGCCTGTTTAACAGTGTTAAGGCCGCCTCCTCACAGGCGCTCCACTGGACCAAACTGTCTAAGCCTTGCGCCCTGCTTTCGAGGAGGGCCTTCTCCAGGTCGTGGCCCACCGCCTGCCGAAGATGAGCGAGGCTAACATCGTTGGCTAACAGATATGCCTTGAAGGTCAACTCCAGACCATGACCTAGAAGGTACATGGCAGGTACAGGAGGTATGACCATCCGGTGGTCTGCTTCAGCTGCATTTCTATACAGAATGAAGGCAGAAACCAAAAACTCATGCCCGTAGCGAACCATACCGATTGGCGTGGTTCGCTCCGGATCATCCTTGGGATGCGATCTGCCTACGCTTGCCATCACCCGGTCCATTGATGGGTACAAGAAAAAAGCGCCTTGCAAAGCGCTTGTTTCCTAGTCATCTGGCGGAGACTGTGAGATTCGAACTCACGGACGGTTGCCCGTCGGCAGTTTTCAAGACTGCTGGTTTAAACCGCTCACCCAAGTCTCCGAAGCTGCGTATTCTAGCCGGGCTTATGCCGCTCCTGCCGGGGCAGGGGGCGTAAAAAAACGCCCCTGTGAAGGGGCGCCTTTTTTGGGTGCGGCGCGAATCAGCCGCGGGCAGCGATGGCCTGGGCTGCGGCCAGGGCCGTCATGTTGACCACGCGGCGCACGGTGGCGGAGGGGGTCAGCACATGGGCTGCCGCGGCGCCGCCCAGCAGGATGGGGCCGATGGTCGTGCCGTGGCCGCCCGTGGTCTTGAGCACGTTGAACAGGATGTTCGCGGCGTCGAGGTTGGGGCAGATCAGCACGTTGGCCTCGCCGTGCAGCGAGGACTCGAGCAGGGCGCGGTCGCGGATGGCTTCGGACAGGGCGGAGTCGCCGTGCATTTCGCCATCGCATTCCACGTCGGGGTTGGCGGCGGCGAACAGGTCGCGCGCGGCGCGCATCTTCAGCGCCGAGGGGCGGCTGGACGAACCGTAGTTGCTGTGCGACAGGAAGGCCACCTTGGGCGGCAGGCCGAAGCGGGCCACTTCCTCGGCCGCCAGGCGGGCGATGTCGGCCAGCTCGGTGGCGTTGGGCGCCTCGTTGATGTAGGTGTCGGCGATGAACAGCGTGCCGCTGTCCAGCATCACGGCGTTGACGGTGGCGAACTCGCCGGCGCCTTGCTTGAGGCCGAGCACGTCGCGCACATGGGCCAGGTGGCTGTCGAACTTGCCGACCAGGCCGCAGAGCATGGCGTCGGCATCGCCCAGGTGGACCATGAGCGCGGCGATCAACGTGTTGGAGCGGCGCACGGCGGCCTTGGCGGTCTCGGGCGTGACGCCGTTGCGGCCCATCAGGCGGTGGTAGGTTTCCCAGTACTGGCGGAAGCGCGGATCGTCCTCGGGGTTGCAGATCTCCACGTCCTTGCCCAGCACCAGGCGCAGGCCGGCCTTGGCGATGCGGGCCTCGATCACGGCGGGTCGGCCGATCAGGATGGGCTTGGCCAGGCCGTCATCGACGGCGACCTGGGCGGCGCGCAGCACGCGCTCGTCCTCGCCTTCGGCATAGGCCACGCGCTGCTGGTTGGCCTTGGCAGCGGCGAACACCGGACGCATGAACATGCTGGTCTGGTAGACGAAGCGGGTCAGGCTCTCGCGGTAGGCGTCGTAGTCGGCGATGGGGCGGGTGGCGACGCCGGACTCTTCGGCAGCCTTGGCCACGGCCGGCGCGATGCGCAGGATCAGGCGGGTGTCGAAGGGCGTGGGGATCAGGTAGTCGGGGCCGAACTTCAGCTCCTTGCCCTGGTAGGCGGCGGCGACTTCATCGCTGACGTCCTGCTTGGCCAGTGCGGCGATTTCGCGCACGCAGGCCAGCTTCATGGCTTCGGTGATCTTGGTGGCGCCGCAGTCCAGCGCGCCACGGAAGATGTAGGGGAAGCACAGGACGTTGTTGACCTGGTTGGGGTAGTCCGAACGGCCCGTGGCCATGATGCAGTCCGGGCGCACGGCCTTGGCCAGCTCGGGGCGGATCTCGGGTTCGGGGTTGGCCAGGGCCAGGATGATGGGCTTGTCGGCCATGGTCTTGACCATGTCGGCAGTGAGCACGCCGGGAGCCGAGCAGCCCAGGAAGACGTCGGCGTCCTTGACGGCATCGGCCAGGGTGCGGGCGTCCGTCTTTTGCGCGTACTGGGCCTTGGAGGCATCCAGGCCACCGGGGCGGCCTTCGTAGATCACGCCCTTGGAGTCGCACATGAAGACGTTTTCGCGCTTGACGCCCAGGCCCACCATCACGTTCACGCAGGCGATGGCAGCGGCGCCGGCACCGGAGACGGCGATCTTGACGTTGCCGATCTGCTTGTCCACCAGCTCCAGCCCGTTGAGCAGGGCGGCGCTGGAGATGATGGCCGTGCCGTGCTGGTCGTCATGGAACACGGGGATGTTCATGCGCTTGGACAGCTCCTGCTCGATGTAGAAGCACTCGGGCGCCTTGATGTCCTCAAGGTTGATGCCGCCCAGCGTGGGTTCGAGCGAGGCGATGATCTCGATCAGCTTGTCCGGATCGCGCTCGGCCAGTTCGATGTCGAACACGTCGACGCCGGCGAACTTCTTGAACAGGCAGCCCTTGCCTTCCATCACCGGCTTGCCGGCCAGCGGGCCGATGTCACCCAGGCCCAGCACGGCCGTGCCGTTGGTGATGACGCCGACCAGGTTGCCGCGCGCCGTGTATTCGGCGGCCAGCGAGGGGTCGGCCTGGATGTCCAGGCAGGGGTAGGCCACGCCGGGCGAATAGGCCAGCGACAGGTCGCGCTGGTTGGACAAGGGCTTGGTGGGCGTGACGGAGATCTTGCCCTTGTTGGGGCTGCGATGGTATTCGCGGGCTGCGTCGCGCAGGGCTTGTTCGGCGTTGGACAGGTTTTGGGTCATACAGGAATTCTCTGCAAATGCTCTCGGAGCTTACCGGATAGCTACAGCCTATGAGGGTCAGGACAGTTTTGCCTCAGGGATTTCGACAACAAGCCCCCTGGCGCCTATGGACGGCAGGGGGCGCACAGCCCGGCGGGTAGGCCGGGCGATTGTTGGGCGTGCCCGCCAGGGCGGGCACTGTTTCATCAGTGGGCGTCTGCCTGGCGTGCGGCCCGGACGGCAGCAGAGGTATCGCTGCTGGCTCCGTTGAAGAAAATGTTCAATGCCACCGCGGTAATCGAGGCCAGCAGGATACCGGATTCGATCAACGGATGAATGCCGTGGGGCATCCATTGGCGGAAATTCGGCGCCACCAGCGGAATCATGCCCACGCCGATGGACACGGCAACGATCATGGCGTTGTTGCGGTTGGTCTGGAAATCCACGTTGCTCAGGATGCGGATGCCGGTGGAGGCCACCATGCCGAACATCACCAGGCCCGCGCCGCCCAGCACCACGGTGGGCAGGGACTCGACCAGGGCGCCCATCTTGGGCAGCACGCCCAGCACGATCAGGATCACGCCGCCGGCCACGCAGACCCAGCGGCTCTTGACGCCGGTGACGGCGACCAGGCCCACGTTCTGCGAGAAGCTGGTGTAGGGGAAGGTGTTGAAGATGCCGCCGATCAGCGTGCCCAGGCCGTCGGTGCGCAGGCCGCGCGTCAGCTCGTCCTGGCTGATCTTGCGATCGGTCATGTCACCCAGGGCCAGGAACATGCCGGTGGACTCGATCATCACCACCACCATCACCAGGCTCATGGTGAGGATGAGGATGGGGTCGAACACCGGCGTGGCGATCTCGAAGGGCAGCACCATCGTGAACCATTCGGCCTTGGCGACCTTGCTGAAGTCCATCAGGCCCATGGCCACGGACAGCACGCCACCGATCAGGATGCCCATGAGCACCGAGACGTTGGCCAGGAAGCCCTTGGCAAAGCGCGCGATCAGCAGGATGGACAGCAGCACGATGGCCGAGATGCCCACGCCGGTCAGGTCGCCGTACTTGGGATTGGGAATGGTGGGCACGACCGCGAAACCCTTGGGCACGGGCGGCAGCGAGGAGCCTGGCGCGCCGGCCGTGGCCTGGGCGTCGGCCAGCCATTTCAGGTGCTCGGGGTTGGGCACGCTGGGAGCGGTGGGGCCGACGGGGTTGCCGAAGATCCAGTTCACGCCCACGCGCATCAGGCTGATGCCGATGACGGCAATGATGGTGCCGGTCACCACGGGCGGGAAAAAGCGCAGCATGCGGCTGATCAGCGGGGCGATGAGGATGGACACGATCCCCGCCCCGATCACCGAGCCGAAGATCAGCCCCGCCCCCGCCGAGCCGCCCGTGCTCTGCGCCATGGACACCATGGGCGCCACGCTGGCGAAGGTCACGCCCATCATCACGGGCAGCTTGATGCCGAACCACTGGGTCGCGCCCATGGCCTGGATCAGCGTGATCAGGCCGCAGCAAAACAGGTCGGCCGAGATCAGGTGGGCCACCTGCTCGGGCGGCAGGTTGAGTGCGCGGCCGACGATCAGGGGCACGGCCACGGCGCCCGCATACATCACGAGAACGTGCTGCAGGCCCAGCGCCGTGAGCTTGCCTGCGGGCAGCATCTCATCGACGGGATGAACGGAAGATTGCATGGGGATTTGTCTCCTCGGGATTTATGGGAACGGACGCCGGCGTGGCAGGGTTCGGCGCCAACATCCATACAAAAAGTGTATACAGATCATGGGAAATTTCTGCTCCCGGTAAACCCTGTTGCGGCAGTCGCGCCAACCCGTTTTGGTGCGCATCGCCTGCCAGGGCGGGAGTGCCATGGTGCATTGCAAGATGGATGCCAGCCGCCTGGCAAGCACCAGGCACCGTGCTGGTGCCTGGCGGCCGCTACCGCGCGGCTTGGCGCGGCTTGGGCGCGGCTCGTGCGCGGCTCGTGCGCGGCTCTGGCGCACGGCATGGGCTGCGGTGGTGCATGCGCCCCGATGCGGTGCCCGGGCGCAAAAAAGCCCGGCGGCGCCGGGCTTGGGTGTCAGGCCTTGATGCGGGCCGTCAGATGGTCAGGCCGTCAGGTCGCACAGCATGCGCGCGATGACCTTGGTGGCACGGCGCAGGTCCTCCAGCACCAGGCGCTCGTCGGCGCGCTTGGCGTGGGATTCCAGCACGGTGCGCGGGCCGGCGCCGTAGATCACGCCGGGAATGCCGCGCTCCACATACAGGCGCACGTCGGTGTACAGCGGCGTGCCCACGGCCGGGGGCTTCTCGCCGAACACGGCTTCGCCATGGGCCTGGATGGCGTCCACAAGGGGCTTGTTGCCCGCCAGCGGCGTCATGGCATTGGCCAGCAGCAGGCGCTTGATGTCCACGCGCACGGCATCCTCGCCCGTGTAGCCGCCCTTGGCGTTGAAGTCGGCAATGGCCTGGGCGATGACGGCGCGGATGCTGGCCTCGACCTCGGCCGGGTTCTCCTCGGGGATCATGCGGCGGTCGATCTTGAGCACGACCTTGCCGGGCACCACGTTGGTGTTGGTGCCGCCTTCGATGCGGCCGATGTTCAGGTAGGGGTGCTTGATGCCCGGCACCTTGGAGGTCACCTGCTGGTACTTGGTGTTCTCGGCGTACAGCGCATTCATCAGCACCACGGCGGCCTGCAGCGCGTCCACGCCCGTGTGGGGCACGGCGGCGTGGGCCATCTTGCCCTGCACGGTCACTTCCATCTGCAGGCAGCCGTTGTGGGCGGTGACGACTTCGTAGCTGAAGCCGGCCGCGACCATGAGGTCGGGCTTGGTGAGGTTGTTGGCCAGCAGCCAGCCGGGGCCCAGGATGCCGCCGAATTCCTCGTCATAGGTGAAGTGCAGTTCCACCGCGCCCTTGGAGGGCCGGGCCACGGCTTCGAGCGCACGCACGGCGTAGGTGAAGGTGGCGAAGTCGCTCTTGCTCACGGCGGCGGCGCGGCCGTAGAGCTTGCCGTCCTCGATGGCGGCGCCATAGGGGTCCTGGGTCCAGCCTTCACCGGGCGGCACCACGTCGCCGTGGGCGTTCAGCGCGATGGTCAGGCCGCCGGCGTCACCTGCGCTGCCGTAGGGGCGGCGCACGATCAGGTTGGTGATGGACTCCATGCCGTAGGCCTTGACGTCGGCCTCGGGCACGGTGTGCTTCTCGGCCTCGTAGCCCAGGGTCTTGAGCAGCTCGGCCGTGCGCTCGGCGTGGGGTGCGTTGTTGCCGGGCGGGGTGTCGGTCGGAACCTGGACCAGGGCCTGCAGGAATTGCACCTCTTCATCGAAATGCTGGTCGATCCAGGCGTCCAGGGCGGCGTAGGTGGCTTGCTTGTCTTGGTTCATGTCGGTCATTGCTGCTCTTGGGCCAGCTGGTTCAGTACGTGGGAGAAGGCATCGACGGACAGTTGCATGTCGTCGGCGGTGGAGCTTTCCAGCGGGTTGTGGCTGATGCCGGCGTTCAGGCCGCGCACGAACAGCATGGCCTGGGGCATGATTTCGTGCAGCTTCATGGCGTCGTGGCCGGCGCCGCTGGGCATGCGGTACAGGGGCACGCCCAGGGCGTCCACGGCGGCTTCCCAGCGCTGCTGCCATTCGGGGGCGCTGGGAGCGGCGGCGGCCTTCATGGCCAGCTCGGTGCTGTAGCGCAGGCCACGGCGCTGGGCGATGGCCTCGATCTCGGCCAGGATGTCGGCCACCATGGCGTCGCGCTGTTCGTTGGTGGGCGCGCGCAGGTCCAGGCTGAACTGGCAGCGGCCGGGGACCACGTTGACCGAGCCGCTGGGCACATTGAGCTGGCCCATGGTGGCCACCGAGGTGCCGTCGCGCGCGGCGCGCTTTTCGATGTACAGCGCCAGCTCGGCCACGCCGCAGGCGGCATCGCGGCGGCGGTCCATGGGCGTGGTGCCGGCGTGGCTGGCCATGCCGATCATCTCGCAGATGTAGCGCGCGCTGCCGTTGATGGAGGTGACGATGCCCAGCGGGATGTCCAGCTCGTTGAGCACCGGGCCCTGTTCGATGTGCACTTCGATGAAGCCCAGGTAGCGGGCCGGATCGCGCTGCAGCTTCGGAATGTCGTCAATGCACAGGCCGGCGTGCTGCATGGCCTCGCGCAGGGTGATGCCGTCGGCGTCCTTTTGCTCCAGCCATTCCTGCCTGAAGTCGCCGATCAGTGCGCCCGAGCCCAGGAAGGTGGCCTTGTAGCGCTGGCCTTCCTCTTCGGAAAAGCCCACGACCTCGATGTGGAACGGCAGGCGCTTGCCCTGGCGGTGCAGCTCGCGCACGCAGGCCATGGGCACGAAGATGCCCAGGCGGCCGTCGTACTTGCCGCCGTTGCGCACGGTGTCGTAGTGGCTGCCGGTCAGCAGGGTCTTGGCGTCCTCGGTGGCCGCCTTGTAGCGGCCCACGACGTTGCCCACGGCGTCGATCTCGACCTCGTCGAAGCCGCAGTCGCGCATCCAGTGGCTGATGCGCTGGGCGCAGGCGCGGTGGGCATCGGTCAGGTAGGTGACGGTGAGCTGGCCCTTTTCGGCATAGCCGGGGTCGCTGTGCTGGGCCAGCTTTTCCTGCCAGTCCCAGACATCGTTGCCCAGCTCGGGCGTGTAGCCGAACTTGTCGTTCAGGCGGATCTCGGCAATGCGGTGGATGTTGCGCAGCGCCTCGCCCAGCTCGAAGTCGGGGTGGTTGTGCAGGCGGCGCTCGAAGGTCTCGATGATCTCGGCCTTGGCCAGGCCCGCGCCGCGCGGACCGCGCACGGCCAGGATGAAGGGAAAGCCGAAGCGCTTGCCGTACTCGGCGTTGAGCTTGCGGATGTGCTCCAGCTCCTCGGGCGTGCAGCGGGTCAGGCCCGCCTTGTTCTGCTCGTTGGTGGATTCGGCCGTGAGCGTGTTGGTCTCCATGGCTTTGCCGGCCAGCTCCGGGTGGGCGCGGATCAGGTCGAGCTTGGCCTGCACGGGTGCCTTGTCCAGCACCTGGGCCATGGCGTACTTGATCTGTGCCAGCGAGCGGAAGGGGCGCTGGGCCAGCGCGGCCTCGGCAATCCAGGGCGAGTGTTCGTAGAGGCCGTCGAGCAGACCGGCGGCGGTGGCCAGGTCGGCGGCGTTGAGTTGTTCCAGCGTCAGAGCCATGCTGCGTTATTCCTTGTCGGGATGGTGGTGCGCCCAGTGGCGCGCGAGGTCGATGCGGCGGCAGACCCAGACCTTGTCGTGCCGCTGAATGTGGTCCAGAAAGCGCTGCAGTGCCGTGATGCGGCCGGGGCGGCCCAGCAGGCGGCAGTGCATGCCAATGCTCATCATCTTGGGGGAGTCATCGCCGGCCGGATCGCCCTCGGCGTAGAGGGCGTCGAACGTGTCCTTCAGGTATTGGAAGAACGGGTCGGCGTGCGAGTAGCCCTGGGGCAGGGCAAAGCGCATGTCGTTGCAGTCCAGCGTGTAGGGCACGATGAGCTGGCTGCGGGTGCTGCCGTCGCTCTTGCCGACCTTCATCCAGAAGGGCAGGTCGTCGCCGTAGTAGTCGCTGTCGTAGGCGAAGCGGCCGTCGTCGGCCACCAGGCGGTGGGTGTTGGGGCTGTCGCGGCCCGTGTACCAGCCCAGGCCGTGGTCGCCATCGTGGCCGTACAGCTCGCCGAAGATCTCCATGCACTGCTGCATGTGGGCGCGTTCCACCTCGGCGGGCACGCCCTGGTAGTGGATCCACTTGAGGCCGTGGCAGGCCACTTCATGGCCCAGCTCGTCGAAGGCCTGGGCCAGCTCGCGGTGCTTTTGCAGGGCCGTGGCCACGCCGAACACGGTCAGCGGCAGGCCGCGCTTCTCGACCTCGCGCAGGATGCGCCAGCCGCCTGCGCGCGAGCCGTATTCATAGATGCCTTCCATGCTCATGTGGCGCTCGGGGTAGGCGGCCGGGTTGAACATTTCGGACAGGAACTGCTCGCTGGCGGCGTCGCCGTGCAGCACGCAGTTCTCGCCGCCCTCTTCATAGTTGAGGACGAACTGCACGGCCACGCGGGCCTGGCCTGGCCAGCGGGCGTGGGGGGGCGTGCGACCGTAGCCGATCAGGTCGCGGGGATAGGGGGCAGTGGCGTCGTAGGTCATGCGGATACGGAGGAAAGGGCCATCGAAAGATCGCTGGTCGGCATGTCGCGGTCGAAGGTCAGGCCGGCTTCCACGTGGTCCAGGTGCTGCTGCATGAGCTGCACGGCGTGGTCGGCGTCGCCGCCGGCCAGGGCCGTGACGATTTCGGCATGCTCGTCATGGGAATGCTCGGCAGCCGTGCTGGACTGGTACATCAGCGTGATCAGCGCGCAGCGCGAGATCAGCTCGCCCAGCAGCTGGGCCAGCACCTCGTTGCCCATGAGCTCGGCCATGCGCACGTGGAAGTCGCCCAGCAGCTCGGTACGCTGGCCGACGTCGTTGCCGTCCATGGCCTTTTTCTCGGCCGCCACGTGCTGCCGCAGCGCGCGGATCTTGGCCGGCGTGCTCTGGGCGATGAAGGCGCGCACCATCTCGGCTTCGAGCATGCGGCGCACGGCGAAGACCTGGCGCGCCTCGTCCACCGAGGGCGTAGCCACGAAGGCCCCGCGCGCGGGTTCGAGCCGGATCAGGCGGTTTTGCGACAGCTGGAACAGCGCCTGGCGCACCAGGGTGCGCGAGACGCCGAAATGGTCTGCCAATTTCTGCTCGGCCAGCTTGGTGCCGGGCAGAAGACGGTGTTCGACGATGGCCCGGGTCAGGCTCTCGACAATGAAACTGGTGGTGGAAGTCTCCATTCAGCCATCATAGCGGCTGGTCACAAGAGTTGTATACAGTTTCTGTCTACTGCTTATTGGCGTTTCCCCGCATACGGCATCCCTTTTCAGAAACCGGGCGCGGCCGTATCGAAGTGCCGTGCCAGGTGCTCCACAAAGCGCTGCACGCGCTGGGTTGCCGCATGCCGCTGCGGATAGACCACATGGATGTCGGCCGGCGCCGTGGCATGGTCGGCCAGCACCTGCACCAGGCGGCCGCTGCGCAGGTAGCGGGCGACATCCCATTCGGCGCGCATGACGATGCCCAGGCCGGCCAGGGCCCAGCCCACGGCGATCTCGCCATCGTTGGTGCTCAGGCTGTCGCGCAGGCGGATGGCCTCGGTCTTGCGGCCGGGGCCGTTGTGGGTGAAGCGCCAGACGCCGTGGGTGTCGTCGCCCTGGCGGATGTCGATGCAGTCGTGCTGCATCAGCTCGCGCGGGGTGGCCGGCGTGCCGCGCCGTGCCAGGTAGGCGGCAGACGCGCACAGCAGCCGCCGGTTGGGCGCCAGGCGCCGCGCGATGATGCGCGCGTCCGGCGGCTCGCCAAAGCGTATGCACAGGTCGAAGCTGTCATCCACCAACGGCGGCGGCGAGGCCGACAGCTGCAGCTGCACCTGGATCTGCGGGTGCCTGCGCACGAAGCTGGCGATCAGCGGCGCGATATGGCTGCGTCCGAATCCCAGCGTGGCATTGATGCGCAGCAGGCCCTGCGGCTGCCCGGGCATGCCGGCCACGGCCTGCTCCATGGCGGCAATGTCGTCCAGGATGCGCCGCGCATGGGCCAGGTAGGTCTGGCCCTCGTCGGTCAGGCCCAGGCGCCGCGTCGTGCGGCTGACCAGTTGCACGCCCAGCCGCGCCTCCATCTGGGACAGGCGCTTGCTGGCCGCCGGCGTGGTGATGCCCAGCTCGCGGGCCGTGGCCGACAGGCTGGCGCTGCGGGCCAGCAGGCAGAAGAAGGCCATCTCCGATGGCGCTGAGACGGGAGTGCTCATTGTTGAATCAAAGTGAACGATGCCATCACTCTAGAGGCGCGCGCGGCGTTGTTCCATCGATAGATTCACGGACAAGGCCATGGATCCGCATGGCGCTTCATCCACCGCAATCCAAGGAGCCCTCATGACAAAGACATACCGCATCGCCTGCATTCCCGGCGATGGCATCGGCAAGGAAGTGGTGCCCGCAGGGCAGGAGGTGCTGCAGGCGCTGGCCGAAACCCAGCCCGGCCTGGGCTTTGCCTTCACCAGTTTCGGCTGGGGCGGCGACTGGTACCGCGCGCACGGCGAGATGATGCCGGCCGACGGGCTGGACGCGCTGCGCGGCCAGGACGCCATCCTGTTCGGCTCGGCCGGCGACCCGCACATTCCCGACCATGTCACGCTGTGGGGCCTGCGCCTGAAGATCTGTCAGGGGTTCGATCAGTACGCCAATGTGCGGCCCACGCGCATCCTGCCGGGCATCGATGCGCCGCTCAAGCGCTGCGCGCGCGAGGACCTGGACTGGATCATCGTGCGCGAGAACTCCGAAGGCGAATACGCGGGCGTGGGCGGCCGCGCCCACCAGGGCCATCCCCTCGAGGTGGCCACCGACGTGAGCATGATGACCCGCGCGGGCGTGGAGCGCATCATGCGCTTTGCCTTCCGCCTGGCGCAGTCGCGGCCGCGCAAGCTGCTGACGGTGATCACCAAGTCCAACGCCCAGCGCCACGCCATGGTGATGTGGGACGAGATCGCGGTGCAGGTGGCCGCCGAGTTCCCCGACGTGCGCTGGGACAAGGAGCTGGTGGACGCGGCCACGGCGCGCATGGTCAACCGCCCGGCCTCGCTGGACACCCTGGTCGCCACCAACCTGCATGCCGACATCCTCAGCGACCTGGCGGCCGCGCTGGCCGGCAGCCTGGGCATTGCGCCCACAGGCAACATCGATCCGGAGCGCCGCTACCCCAGCATGTTCGAGCCCATCCACGGATCGGCCTTCGACATCATGGGCCAGGGCCTGGCCAACCCCGTGGGCACGTTCTGGAGCTGCGTGATGCTGCTGGAGCACCTGGACGAGCACCGCGCCGCGCAGCGGTTGATGCAGGCCGTGGAGCAGGTGACGGCCGATGCCGCGCTGCACACGCGCGACCTGGGCGGCAAGGCCACCACGCGCCAGGTCACCGACGCGGTCTGCGCACGGCTGCGCGCGCAGACCGCCGAGGCCCAGGCCGAGCCCGTGCCTGCCTGAGCGCGCGCTGCATGGTCCGATAACCCACAAAAGAACAGACAGGAGACAAGCCATGAACCGCATCACCAGGGTTGCCGCAGCGTGCGCGCTGGCCGCCGCCACCATTGCAGCCGCCATGTCTTCGGCCTGGGCCCAGGCCTGGCCGGCGCGCCCCGTCAACCTCATCGTGCCGTTTCCCGCAGGCGGTACCACCGATGTGCTGGCACGTGCGCTGGGCCAGGAGCTGTCCAAGAGTCTGGGCCAGCCCGTGGTCGTGGAAAACCGCCCCGGCGCAGGCGCCACCCTGGGCGCCGACCATGTGGCCAAGGCGAAACCTGACGGCTACACCCTGCTCATGGGCGCTGTGCACCACACCATTGCCACCAGCGTCTACCGCAGGCTGGGCTATGACTTCCAGAAGGACCTGGCGCCCATCACCGTGGTGGCCGTGGTCCCCAATGTGCTGGTGGTCAATCCGCAGGTGCCCGCCAAAACCGTGCAGGAGCTGCTGGCCCAGGCCCGGGCCCAGCCCGGCAAGCTGGCCTATGGCTCCAATGGCGCGGGCACGGGCCAGCACCTGATCGGCGCGCAGTTCGAGTCCATGGGCGGCGTGGAGCTGCTGCACGTGCCCTACAAGGGCAGCGGCCCGCTGACCACGGACCTGCTGGGCGGGCAGATCGCCATGTCCTTCGATACCGTCACGCCTGTGCTGCCCCACATCAAGGCCGGCAAGCTGCGCGCGCTGGCCGTGACCACGGCCAGGCGCTCGGTGGCCCTGCCCGATGTGCCCACGCTGGACGAGGCCGGGCTCAAGGGCTTCGACATGGGCACCTGGTTCGGCGTGCTGGCACCGGCCGCCACGCCCCGCGAGGTACTGGCGCGGCTGGGCGCGGACATGAACCGCATCATCGAGTCCCCGCAGTTCCGCAGGAAGATGGAAGAGATAGGCGCCGAGCCCATCGGCGGATCGCCCGAGCAGATGGCGCGCCAGATCCGCGACGACACCGACCGCTTCGCCAGGCTGGTGAAGGATGCCAAGGTGGCCCTGGATTGAGTTGGGTTGGCACGAGGAACGAGGCCGGGCGAATCAGTTGTGACTTGACCGCATGCCACCGCCGGCGCAGGAAATTCCATAATGCCCGGCGGAGACAACACACCATGACCAGCACCACGGACCTGCACCTCACCGATCCCCAAGCCTTTCTGCTCGACCTCTACCGCGCTGCGGTCAAGGATGCGCAGCCCCTGTACAGCATGGCCCAATGCCTGCCAAAGCCTCCCAAGGGCCGCACCCTGGTGCTGGGCGCGGGCAAGGCCGGCGGCTCCATGGCCCAGGCGCTGGAGGCGCTGTGGCCAGCGGACGCGCCGCTGTCCGGCCTCGTGGTCACGCGCTACCACCACATCCCGCCGCGCCCCGAAGGGCTGGCGCAGCGCATCGAAGTGGTCGAGGCTGCCCACCCCGTGCCCGATGCGGCAGGCCTGGCCGCCGCCGAGCGCATCCTCGCGCTGACCGAAGGGCTGACCGAGGACGACCTCGTGCTGTGCCTGATCTCGGGCGGCGGCTCGGCCCTGCTGACCCTGCCGGCCGAAGGCATCGACCTGGAGGAAAAGCAGCGCATCAACCGCGCCCTGCTGGAAAGCGGCGCCGCCATCGGCGAGATGAACTGCGTGCGCAAGCACCTGTCGCGTATCAAGGGCGGGCGCCTGGGCGCGGCCTGCGCGCCTGCGCGCGTGGTCACGCTGACCATCAGCGACGTGCCGGGCGACGATCCCTCCATCATCGCCAGCGGCCCCACCGTGCCCGATGCCAGCAGCTGCGCCGACGCGCTGGCCATCCTCGCGCGCTACCGCATCGACGTGCCTGAATCCGTGCGCCGCGCGCTGGAGGCGGGCGAGCTGGAAACACCCAAGCCCGGCGACGCGCGCTTTGCGGGCCACGAGGTCCACATGATCGCCACGCCCCAGCACTCGCTGGAGGCGGCCGCACGCGTGGCCGAGGCCGCAGGCCTGCGCACCCACGTGCTGTCCGACGAGATCGAGGGCGAATCGCGCGAAGTCGCCAAGGTCCACGCCGCCCTGGCGCGCGCCGTGGCCCGCCACGGCCAGCCGTTTGCAAAGCCCTGCGTGATCCTGTCCGGCGGCGAGACCACGGTCACCATCCGGCAGCGCCCGGCCGGCACGCCCAAGGGACGCGGCGGCCGCGCGGGCGAGTTCTGCATGGGCCTGGCCCAGGCCCTGCAGGGGCAGGAGAAGGTCTGGGCGCTGGCAGCCGATACCGATGGCATCGATGGCGTGGAAGACAACGCGGGGGCGCGGGTGTCACCGGATACGTTGGCGCGGGCCCAGGACCAGGGCATGCGGATTGCCGAGTATCTGGACCGCAATGATGCGTATGGGTTCTTTGAGGCGCTGGGGGATCTGGTGGTGACCGGGCCCACGCATACCAACGTGAATGACTTCCGGGCGATTCTGGTTCTCTAGGTTTTTGCTCCTGCCGGGTGCTTGTTTTTCGAGGCCGGGGCGTGCGCCCGGCCACTTGTTTCAGGCTCGCCTGTTTCAGGCGCTCACGCCCCGCGCGGCAGCATCTCCCACCATTCGGCATCGAACCGCCCCTGCAGGAAGGCGATGAAGGACTGCACCTTCTGTGGCACCATGCGCGGCGAGGGGTAGACGGCGTGGATTTCCTGCTCGGGCAGGCGGCAGGTCTTGAGGACTTCGACCACGCGGCCGGCCTGCAGCGAGTCATGGGCCACGTAGCGGGGCAGGGCGGCAATGCCCATGTGCGAGCGTGAGGCCGCCAGCAGGGCCGAGAGGTTGTTGGAGCGCAGCCGGCCCGTGACCGCCACCGAGACCGGTTCTCCGCTGGCGTTGCGCAGACGCCAGATGTCGTTGCCCTGCACGCTGCTGTAGATCAGCGTGGCATGTTCCTTGAGGTCGGAGGGGCGGCGCGGCGTGCCGCGCTTGCGCAGGTAGGTGGGCGAGGCCACCAGCACCCAGGGGTTCACACCCAGCGTGCGTGCGCCCAGGCTGGAGTCGGCCAGCTTGCCCAGGCGCAGGGCCACGTCGATGCCGTTGGCCACTAGGTCGGTGTAGCGGTCCTCGAAGCTGAGGTCGACCTGCACCTGGGGGTTATGCGCCATGAATTCCAACGCCAGCGGTATCAGCACGCGCCGGCCAAAGGCCACCGAGCTGCCAATGCGCAGCTGGCCCTGCACCTGGGTCTGGCGCACCTGGACCACCTTGTCGGCCTCGGCCACGTCGTTGACGATGGCCTTGCATTTCTCGTAGTACAGCGCGCCCGCTTCGGTCAGGCTCACGCCGCGCGTGTTGCGGTTGAGCAGGCGCACCTTCAGGCGCGCTTCCATGGCTGCGATCTGCTTGGTGACTGTGGGCTGGGTGGTGGCGAATTCGTGCGCGACCTTGGTGAAGCTGCTGGTCTCCACCACGCGCACGAACATGTGCATGGCATCGAGTCTGTCCATGGCGCTGTCTCCTTTTTCATTGGTAGTTATTCCTGTACGGAATAAATTTTATGGTCTGCGCAGGCGTTCCGCCAATCGGCCTGTCTGCCTAGAGTTGACTCCAATTTGAAGGAGACCTCCCATGGCAAAAATGAAAGCAATCGAAGCCGCAGTCCGCGTGCTGGAAAAAGAAGGCGTGACCGTCGCATTCGGCGTTCCCGGTGCCGCCATCAACCCGCTGTACGCAGCGCTCAAGGACCATGGCGGCATCGGCCACATCCTGGCGCGCCACGTCGAAGGCGCAAGCCACATGGCCGAGGGCTACACCCGCGCCGTGGCCGGCAACATCGGCGTGTGCATCGGCACCAGCGGCCCGGCCGGCACGGACATGATCACGGGCCTGTACTCGGCCAGCGCGGATTCGATTCCGATTCTCTGCATCACCGGCCAGGCGCCGCGCTCGCGTTTGCACAAGGAAGATTTCCAGGCCGTGGACATTGCCTCCATCGCCAAGACAGTGACCAAGTGGGCCACCACGGTGCTGGAGCCGGCCCAGGTGCCGCGCGCCTTCCAGCAGGCCTTCCACCTGATGCGCTCGGGCCGCCCCGGCCCCGTGCTGATCGACCTGCCCATCGACGTGCAGCTGGCCGAGATCGAGTTCGACATCGACACCTACGAGCCCCTGCCGGTCTACAAGCCGGCTGCCACGCGCAAGCAGGTGGAAAAGGCCATCGCCATGCTCAACGAGTCCGAGCGCCCGCTGCTGGTCTCGGGCGGCGGCGTGATCAACGCCGATGCGTCCGAGCTGCTGGTGGAGTTCGCCGAGCTGCTGGACGTGCCCGTGATTCCCACGCTGATGGGCTGGGGCACCATCCCTGACGACCACCGCCTGATGGCCGGCATGTGCGGCCTGCAGACCAGCCACCGCTACGGCAATGCCACCATGCTGGCCTCCGACTTCGTGCTGGGCATCGGCAACCGCTGGGCCAACCGCCACACGGGCTCGGTCGAGGTCTACACCAAGGGCCGCAAGTTCGTGCACGTGGACATCGAGCCCACTCAGATCGGCCGCGTGTTCGCGCCCGACTACGGCATCGTCTCGGATGCCGGCGCTGCGCTCAAGCTCTTCGTGGAGGTGGCGCGCGAGTGGAAGGCGGCCGGCCGCCTGAAGGACCGCAGCGGCTGGGTGGCCGAATGCCAGGCCCGCAAGAACAATGTGGAGTACCTGCGCAAGACCAATTTCGACAACGTGCCCATGAAGCCGCAGCGCGTCTACCAGTGCATGAACCGCAGCCTGGACAAGGACACCTGCTATGTCTCCACCATCGGCCTGTCGCAGATTGCCGGCGCGCAGTTCCTGCATGTCTACAAGCCGCGCAACTGGATCAACTGCGGCCAGGCCGGTCCGCTGGGCTGGACCGTGCCGGCCGCCCTGGGCGTGCGCGTGGCCGACCCGGCCCGCAAGATCGTGGCGCTGTCGGGCGACTATGACTTCCAGTTCATGATCGAGGAGCTGGCCGTGGGTGCGCAGTTCAAGCTGCCCTACATCCATGTGCTGGTCAACAACAGCTACCTGGGCCTGATCCGCCAGGCGCAGCGTGCCTTCTCCATCGACTACTGCGTGCAACTGGCCTTCGACAACATCAATGTCGACGACAAGGAAGAGTCCAAGGGCTATGGCGTGGACCACGTCAAGGTGGTCGAGGGCCTGGGCTGCAAGGCCATCCGCGTGCACCGTCCTGAGGACTTCGCGCCCGCCATGCAGCAGGCCGAGGCCTGGATGGCAGAGCACCGCACGCCGGTCGTCGTCGAGGTCATCCTGGAGCGCGTGACCAACATCTCCATGGGCGCCGAGATCGACAACGTGATCGAGTTCGAGGACCTGGCCGCAGCGCCGGCCGACGTGCCCAGCGCCCTGGCCCTGCTGGATTGAAGCAAGGCACCCCCTGAGCGGCTGCGCCGCTTTCCCCTCTCTTCGGAGGGGGACGACGCCATCGCTGCGGGGCGGCCCTTGCCTGGCATCCCTGGCTGGCGCTGCGCCAATGCCTGCATGGCGGGCGGTGCAGGCACTCGGGGGTTCCGATTTCCATTGCCCCTTGGGCATTTTTACCGGCGGGGCGCCTTGCTTGCCCTGCCGCCACCCACCCACCAAACGACTACCGGAGACTTCTGACATGCCCCGTTTTGCTGCCAACCTCAGCATGCTGTTCACCGAGGTGCCCTTCCTCGACCGCTTCGAGCGCGCGGCGCGCGCCGGCTTCGAGGCCGTGGAATTCCTGTTTCCCTACGCCCATACGGTCGAAGAGATCAAGGAGCGCGTGGACGCCCACGGCCTGCAGATCGTGCTGCACAACCTGCCTGCCGGCGACTGGGATGCGGGCGAGCGCGGCATTGCCTGCCACCCCGACCGCGTGGACGAGTTCCGCGCCGGCGTGGCCAAGGCCGTGACCTATGGCCATGCGCTGGGCGTGCCCCAGCTCAACTGCCTGGCCGGCAAGGCGCCTGCCGATGCCGATGCCGCGCTGCTGCGCCGCACCTTCGTGGACAACCTGCGCTTTGCCGCATCGGCGCTGAGCGCGGCCAATCTGCGCCTGCTGATCGAGCCCATCAACCCCTTCGACATTCCCGGCTTCTACCTGAACCGCACGGACGAGGCCCTGTCCATCCTCGACGAGGTGGGCGCGCCCAACGCCTTCGTGCAGTACGACATCTACCACGCGCAGCGCACCGAGGGCGAGCTGGCGGCCACGCTGCAAAAGCACCTGGCGCGCATCGGCCACGTGCAGCTGGCCGACAACCCGGGCCGCAACGAGCCGGGCACGGGCGAGATCAACTACCCCTTCCTGTTCGCGCACCTGGACCGCATCGGCTACCAGGGCTGGGTGGGCTGCGAGTACAAGCCCGCGCGCGATACCGAATCGGGCCTGGGCTGGCTGGACGCCCACACCAGCGTGCGCGCGGCAGTCGCCGCCTGAGCGCCGCCGGAGTTTTTTCTCAGCTTTTCAAAAACGACAAGGAGTACACAGCATGAATGCATCCTCTCTCAAGCTTGGTTTCGTGGGCCTGGGCATCATGGGCGCGCCCATGGCGGGCCACCTGCTCACGGCAGGCCACCAGCTGTTCGTGAACACCCTGGGCAAGATCCCCGCGCAGATCGCCGAAAGCAGCGCCACCCAGTGCACCACCGCGCGCGGCGTGGCCGAGCGTGCCGACATCATCTTCCTGATGCTGCCCGACACGCCCGATGTCGAGAAGGTGCTGTTCGGCGAGGACGGCGTGGCCGCCGGCCTCAAGGGCAGCAGCGGCAAGGTGGTGGTGGACATGAGCTCCATCTCTCCCGTGGCCACCAAGGACTTCGCTCGCCGCATCGAGGCCATCGGCGCCCAGTACCTGGATGCGCCGGTCTCCGGCGGCGAGGTGGGCGCCAAGAACGCCACCCTGTCCATCATGGTCGGCGGCCCCGAGGACGTGTTCGCGCGCGTCAAGCCGCTGTTCGAGCGCATGGGCAAGAACATCACCCTGGTGGGCGGCAACGGCGACGGCCAGACCGCCAAGGTGGCCAACCAGATCATCGTGGCGCTGAACATCGAGGCCGTGGCCGAGGCCCTGCTGTTCGCGTCGCGCGCCGGTGCCGACCCGGCCCGCGTGCGCGAGGCGCTGCTGGGCGGCTTTGCCTCGTCCAAGATCCTGGAAGTGCATGCCGAGCGCATGATCAAGCGCACGTTCGACCCGGGCTTCCGCATCTCGCTGCACCAGAAGGACCTGAACCTGGCCCTGAGCAGCGCGCGCCAGCTCGGTGTGTCCCTGCCCAACACGGCCCAGGCCCAGGAGCTGTTCAACAGCTGCGTGGCCCACGGCGGCGCGAACTGGGATCACTCGGGCATGGTGCGTGCGCTGGAGATCCAGGCCAACTTCGAAGTGGGCCAGAAGGTCCAGGACTGATGGCCGGCCTTTGAGACAACGATTGGTGGGAGGGCGGCCTTGCGCCGCCCTGTTGTGAAAAGCCGCGCTCGGCAACGGGCGCGGCTTTTTCTTGCTTCAATAGCCCAGTGTCTGCCCGTCGGGGTTGCGCGGGTCGGAGGCGCCGTAGAGCATGCCGTCGCGCAGCTCGATGGTCTGCGTGCGGCCCATCGACGCCTTCACGGCAACGTTGTGGCCGCGCGACTTGAGCAGGGCCACGGTGTCGGGGCTGATGCCCTTTTCCACGCGCAGCTCATCGGGCGTCCACTGGTGGTGAAAGCGCGGCGTGGCGGCGGCCTCGGCCGGGTTCATGCCGAAGTCGATGGTGTTGACCACGGTCTGCAGCACGGTGGTGATGATGCGTGCGCCGCCGGGGCTGCCGGTGACCAGAACGGGCTTGCCGCCCTTGAGCACCATGGTCGGCGTCATCGACGACAGAGGGCGCTTGCCTGCGGCCACCGCATTGGCATCGCCGCCGACCAGGCCGTAGGCGTTGGCCACGCCGGGCTTGGCCGAGAAATCGTCCATCTCGTTGTTGAGCAGGATGCCCGTGCCCTTGGCCACGATGCCGCTGCCGAAGTTGGTGTTCAGCGTATAGGTCACGGCCACGGCGTTGCCCGCCTTGTCCACCACCGAGTAGTGCGTGGTCTGGTCGCTCTCGTAGGGCTGGGGCTTGCCGGGCCGGATGTCCTTGCCGGCGCGCGCCTGGTAGGGGTCGATGCCGGCGGCCAGTGCCTCGGCATAGCGCTTGGAGGTCAGGCCCTTGAGCGGCACGGTCACGAAGTCGGGATCACCCAGGTATTCGGCACGGTCGGCATAGGCCAGCTTCATGCTTTCCGCCATGTAGTGGATGCTCTGCGCGCTGTTGACGCCCCACTGGTTCATGGGCCAGCGTTCCATCATGTTGAGGATCTGGATCAGGTGGGCGCCGCCGGAGGACGGAGGCGGCATGGTCACGATCTCGTAGCCGCGGTAGGTGCCGCGCAGCGGCTCGCGCTCGGCGACCTTGTAGCTCTTGAGGTCCTGCAGCGAGAGGGCGCCTGCATGCGGCGCCATCTCGGCCGCGATCTTGCGGGCGATGGAGCCTTCGTAGAACACCTTGGAGCCCTGCTGGCCGATCAGGCGCAGCGACTGCGCCAGGTCCTTTTGCACCAGGCGGTCGCCGCGCTTGAGGGGCTCGCCGTTGCGCCAGAAGATGGCCTGGGTGGCGGGCCACTGGCCCATGTTCTTCTTTTCCTGCTCCAGGATCTTGGCCAGGGTCTCGCTGACCGTAAAGCCCTTGTCGGCCAGCTTTGCGGCCGGCGCAATCACCGTGGACAAGGGCAGCGATCCCCATTTCTTCAATGCATGCTCCATGCCGGCCACGGTGCCGGGCACGCCCACGGCGTAGTGGGTGTAGAGCGATTTGCCGTCGATGACCTTGCCATCCGCACCCACGTACATGTCGCGCGTGGCCTTGGAGGGCGCGACCTCGCGGAAGTCCAGCGCAATGTTCTTGCCGCTCTTGGCGTCATGCACCACCATGAAGCCGCCGCCGCCGATGTTGCCTGCGTTGGGCAGGGCCACGGCCAGCGCAAAGCCCATGGCCACGGCGGCGTCCACCGCATTGCCGCCGGACTTCAGGATCTGCAGGCCGATGCGCGAGGCCAGCTCCTGCTCGCTGGCCACCATGCCGCTCCTGCCCACGACGGGATGGAACACATCCATGTCGAAGTCATAGGCGGCGCTGGCGGCCTGGGCCGCGCTGCTCTGCGTGATGGGCGCCGCTGCCGGGGTAGGCGCTGCGGCCACGGGTGCTGGCGCCGCCGAAGCCGCGGGCGGCTGCGTGCTGCTGCAGGCGGCCAGGCTGGCAATGGCCAGCGCCAGGCTGGTTGCAAGCAAGGGGGAGCGAAGTTGCATCGGTATCTCCTTGGCAGATGAAACAGTGGAACAGTGGAAAAAGAGCGCGCGTCCTGTGCCGCCCTGTGTGCGCTGGCCGGATGGTCCTGCGGCCGGGGCGGCGGCGGACCACAGTGTAGAAGCATGGCGTCGGCAGCCTTCCCGCGCGCCGGCCCGGGCGCCGAAAGTGCGGGTATCTGCCTAGGCGTCGGCCGTGCAACGCCCTTCAAGGGCGTACAAAAACTGTATACACTTTGAGAATGCAGGGCAGGGCCGCGAGTGCTGTCGCGCGCCGCGCTCCGTGCATTGACCAACCAATGACAACCGGGCGGGCCAGCTCCCGCCGCACAGGAGATTTCCATGGGCCTGAGCACCCACGTCCTCGACACCATGAATGGCTGCCCCGCAGCCGGCATGGCTGTCGCGCTGTATTCCACCGATGGCGACCAGGCCACGCTGATCAAGAGCCTGGTGCTCAACCACGACGGCCGCACCGATGCGCCGCTGTTCGACAACAACAGCCTCAGGACCGGCACCTACCGCCTGACCTTCGACGTGGCGGCCTACTTCAAGGCCCGTGGCGTGCAACTGCCCGAGCCCAACTTCCTCAACAAGGTGAGCCTGGACTTCGGCGTGGCCCATGCCGACCAGCATTACCATGTGCCCCTGCTGGTCAGCCCCTGGAGCTATTCCACGTACCGGGGCTCCTGAGCCCTGGACTGCAGGCGCAGGCTGTCGGGGGATGGCCTGGAGTGAAACCTGAAATGACGAACGGCCCGCATTGCGGGCCGTTGCTTTTGCTGCTTGAGCAAGAGGGCGGGCTACTTGCCCTTGGCGTGCCCCATGGCCACGACCAGGGCCGTGATGAAGAAGAAGGCCTGCAGCTCCAGCGCCCAGCCTCCCGAGCTGTGCAGCTGCATCACCTGGCCCGTGTGCACCAGCGCAAAGGCCACGACCATGTTGATCGCAATCACCAGCGCCGCAGGCACCACCCACAGGCCGACCAGCAGCAGCAGCGGCGCCACCACCTCACCCAGATAGACCGCATAGGCCAGCCAGCCCGGTGCGCCCGTGGACTCCACCATGCGCTCGATGCTGCCTATGCCGTAGCGCAGCTTGGCCCAGCCGTGAAAAAGCAACAGGACCGCGAGCGTGACGCGCAGCAGCACCATGGCTGCCTGGGGATGGTGAAAGTGGCTCCAGAACTTCATGAACTCCCTCGGTGTGGATAGGCCCGGTGGGCCGGGTGTTGCTGTGCGTGCATTCTGGCATCAGCGCGCTTTCGGTGTCGGCTGTGGCGGCCCGGCACGGGATTTTCAGACATTTCCTGCGGGCCTGTAGTCCTATGGCGCAACTTGTGACATGTCTCATCACAAGTACCGCAAAGCCGCCTAGCATCATCCCCAGCCTGTCTCGGAAACGGTTTGCGAGCACTGGAAGGGGTGCCCGGGACCGTGAGGCAAGGTGATCAATCCAATGAACCGATGGGGTCTCCCCAAAACGTCCAATCAAGAAAGGCAGGTTTTCCCATGCGTCAGTTTTCTTTGCGTACCGTCGTGATGGCCACTGCACTGGCGGCCGGCAGCATTGCCATGGTCGGCTGCACCACCACCAAGCCGGAAACCCAGTCCGCGCCGCGCGCTGATGCCACCACCGTCAATGCGCGAGCCAACGCCGCGCTGGAGCGGCTGTACCAGACGGCGCCAGGCTCCAAGGAAATGGTGGCCCGCTCCAAGGGCGTGCTGATCTTCCCCTCGGTGATCGGCGGCAGCTTCGTCATCGGTGTCGAGCATGGCCGCGGCGTGCTGCGCGTCGGCGGCCAGAACAAGGGCTACTACAGCACGACCGGCGCCTCGGTGGGCTGGCAGGCCGGTGGCCAGTCCAAGGCTGTGATCTATGTGTTCAACACCCAGGAAGCGCTGGACAAGTTCCTGGCCAGCGAGGGCTGGTCCGTGGGCGCCGATGCCACGGTTGCCGCAGGCAAGGTGGGCGCCAATGGCAGCGTGGACACCACGACCGCCCAGGGCCCCGTGACCAGCTATGTGCTGACCAATGCGGGCCTGGAAGCCGGCGTGTCGCTGCAGGGCTCGAAGATCACCAAGGTGGTCGAGTGATCCCGGCCCTGAGGGGCCTTTGAACGAAACCGGCCTGCGGGCCGGTTTTTCTTTGTGCGATCGTCTCAGTCGGCGCCAGCGGCGCCGTCTTCATTGGCGCTGCCCGGCGCAGCGGGCGGGAGCACGGCCTGCTCTATGCGTTCGAGGCGCTTTTCGATGCGCTCCACGGCTTCGGCGCTCATCTTGATGTCGTAGATGCTCACGGGCTCCTCGCATTCCAGCGCAGGGTCCGTCGCGGCCGACAGGCGGCCGAGCAGAGGGGCCTCGAACGTGGTCTGCAGCCGGGCCACGACTTCGGCGTTCATGGAACGGCCGGTGCGCTTGGCTGCCTCCTCGACGAGGTCCTTGAGTTCCTGCGGCAGGCGCAGCTTGTACTGAGGATCGGTCTGTTTCATCGCCGGCAATCATGGACCGGAAAGGTATTGACTGCAAGGGACCTGAAAGGTATTGTTGCTGCGGGACCAGCACGGTCCCGCGCAAGGGGAGCCATGAAGACAGTCAACCCATCGGGCCGCAGCCACCGAAGATACTCACCACAGCACCAGGAGGTGCTGGCGGTCGATGCGCTGTGCCACATGGGCGCGGCCCTGGGCGTGCTGGAGCTGCATGCAGAGCGCGCCGGCTCGGCCATGGTGTGTGCCGCGCGTGATTTGCTGCGCGGCTACCACGCCAGCGCTGACCAGGCGGTGGCCAGCCTGCAGGCCGGCGACCGTGCGGCAGGCGTGCTGCCGCAGATGTCGCAGGACCTGGGCTATGCCATCGAGGTCATCGACCGCGTGAACGACGATGCCCCGGAGGACCTGGTGCTGTATGCCGTGACCTGCCTGCTCAGAAGCGCCAGGAGCTTTGCCGACGGCCAGCCGCGTGAATCTGCCTGAACCGTGCTGAAGCTCAGAGCTGGCCTTCGGTCAGCGTGTCGAGCTGGAAGCGGCCGGACTTGTCCCAGAGCCAGGTATCGGTATAGGTGATGCGGGCGGCGCCGGCCGGGGCGGGGAAGGGCGCGGCGGCGCGCACCAGGCGCTCGATCTCGTTCACCACTTCGGGGGCATGGCTGGGCGCGCGCATCCAGTGCAGGCGCTGGACCTGGCCGTTGCGGTCGATCTGCACCTGCAGCACGCCGATCGCGTAGAGCATGGGCGGCAGCTGGCCCTTGTAGATGCGCTCGGCATTGCGCGCGTACAGATGGTTGGCCGCCACCTTGCGGTACTGCAGCTGTGCGCTGGAGGTGGCCTCGTCGGGGCGCGGGCCGGGGCCGGGTGGCGACTTGCAGGCCGTGACCAGGGAGGCAATGGCGGCCATCAGTCCCGCCCACAGCCAGGGACGGCCGGAACGTGGCTTTTGCACGGAACTGTGCTGAGAGGAATCGGGGGAATCGGGCATGATTGCGAGCGTATCCTGAAACGCTGCGGCACCGGCAGTCGGAGCGCAAAACTCAAGTGCCGCAGCGGAAAATCCCGCAACAAATTCCAACGAAGCCCGCAGGCGCCACGACGGGCTGTCAGGTGCGCCCATGTGGAGTGACACGTTCAAGAAAGTCGAGCAGGGCCTTGCGCAGGGGCCGCTGTGCTGGGTCGAGGTGATGGAGTCGCGCGGCTCGGTGCCGCGCGAGCGTGGCGCCTGGATGGCCGTGTTTGCCGACCGCGTGGCCGGCACCATTGGCGGCGGGCACCTGGAGTTCGACGCCATCGACCGCGCGCGCAGCCTGCTGCGCGACGCTGCGCTTCAGGCCGGATTGCCCGGACAGCCTGGGCAGGCCGGTCCCGCCCTTGCCGAGCACCAGCACCGCTATCCGCTGGGACCCAGCCTGGGCCAGTGCTGCGGCGGCGTGGTGATGCTGAGGTTCGTGCTGGTTCCCCAGGGCCGCATGGACATGCTGCGCGAGCGGCTGCAGCCGCCGCGCGACTGCGTGGCCCTGTTCGGTGCAGGCCACGTCGGCCATGCGCTGGTGCGCCTGCTGTGCAATCTTCCCTACCGCGTGATGTGGGTGGACAGCCGCGATTCGGTCTTCCCCGAGGAGGAGCACGAGCTCGTGCAGTGTGAATACTCCGATCCCGTGCAGTCCGCCGTGGCCGACCTGCCCACCGGCTCCCAGGTGCTGATCATGAGCTTCAGCCATGCCGAGGACCTGGAGGTGGTCGCCCAATGCCTGAGCCGCCAGCGCCAGCACGGCGACCTGCCCTATGTGGGCCTGATCGGCAGCGCCACCAAATGGGCCACCTTCCGGCGCAGGCTGCGCGAGCGCGGCTTCAGCGATGCGGAGCTGGACCATGTGACCTGCCCCATCGGCGTGCCCGGCATCAAGGGCAAGGAGCCTGAGGTGATCGCGGTGGCCGTGGCGGCGCAGCTGCTGCAGCGGCGCAGCGCCGCGCCCGCGCAGAATCAGGGAAATCTCTAGTGAATTGATGTCGCGCAAGACGGCTGGCTGTCGAAAAATTGCATACACTTTGTGTCTACGAAATGGTCGCAGCGGTGCACCGGCGGTATATCTACCGGGTGCGCGGCCTTTTTCTTCTGCTCAGAGCGCCCGCAGTGGTGAGCAGGTTGAACACCGGCGGCCCCCACGCTGCCAAGGTTGAGAGCTATGGAAAGCTACATTCTCGACTGGGCCAACCTGCTGTTGCGGTGGCTCCACGTCATTACGGCCATCGCCTGGGTCGGTTCCTCCTTCTATTTCGTCTTCCTCGACAGCAGCCTGACGCCGCCTGTCGATGACGACCTCAAGAAGCAGGGCGTCAGCGGCGAACTCTGGGCCGTGCACGGCGGTGGGTTCTACCACCCCGTCAAGTTCAATGTCTCCCCGCCCAAGCTGCCGGACCACCTGCACTGGTTCTACTGGGAAAGCTACACCACCTGGCTCAGCGGTTTTGCGCTGCTGACGGTGTCGTATCTGTGGAACGCCAAGATCTACCTCGTCAATCCGGCCGATCCCAATGCCATGGGCTCGGCTGCGGCCATTGCCTCGGCCCTGGCCTTCCTGGTCGTTTTCTGGCTGCTGTACGACGGCATCTGCCGCGTCTTCGGCCAGAAGAAGAACGGCGACGCCACGGTGGGCGCCATGGTGCTGGTGCTGGTGTGCATTGCGGCCTTCCTGGCCTGCCACATCTTCCCGGGCCAGGCCGCCTTCCTGCTGATGGGCGCCATGCTGGCGACCTCGATGAGCGCCAACGTGTTCTTCTGGATCATCCCCGGCCAGCGCACGGTGGTGAAGGCCCTGAAGGAAGGGCAGCCCGTGGACCCCATCCACGGCAAGCGCGGCAAGCAGCGCAGCGTGCACAACACGTACTTCACGCTGCCGGTGCTGTTCGCCATGCTGTCCAACCACTATGGCTGGCTGTACAGCCATGAGCTGAACTGGCTGGTGCTGATCCTGATGATGTTCGCGGGCGCTGCCATCCGCCAGTTCTTCGTGATGCGCCACGGCTTCAAGCTGGGCCGCAATGCCCATCCCTGGCCCTACGCCTTGGTCGGCGTGCTGGTGCTGATCGGCACGGCCGTCTGGCTCAAGCCTGCACCGGCGCCTGCCGCCGCCCCTGTGTCTGCGCCTGCCGCAGCCCCCGCACCGGCTCCCGCCGCCGTGCAGGCGCCTGCTGGTGCCGAGCCCGCTGCGACGGCGGCGCCCGGTGCCGAAGCTGCTGCACCCGTTGCGGCCGCTGCTCCCGCCGCCGACGGCGCCGTGGGCTACGCCCAGATGGCGCCCTTCTTCCAGCAGCATTGCGTGGTCTGCCACGGTGCCGCCCTGCAGCAAAAGAATGTGCGCCTGGACTCGCCCGAGCAGGTCAAGGCCCACGCCCAGCAGATCTACCAGCAGGTGGTGCAACTGCGCAAGATGCCCTTTGGCAATCCGGGTGCCCTGAACGATGACGAGCGCAGCATGGTCAAGCGCTGGTACGAGTCTGGTGCATCGGTGAATTGATCGCTGGGCCGCGCCCAGACGCTGTCGGCGTTTGCTGTCAGCGTTCGGCGGCCAGCCACCAGCCACCAGCCACCAGCCCGCAGCCTCGCAAGAGCCTGCGGGCTTTCTGTTTCAGGCAGGCCAGGCTGCTGCGGTGCCGTGCAGGGCCGGGCGCCGCGCTTCATCGCGCGGCGTGTGCAGCGCGATGGCGCCGCGCCCCGGCAGGCTTTGTGCCTTGGCCTGCTGCTTGGCCAGGGCCGCCAGGTTGGCGATGTCCTCGGGTGCCAGCACGCTGCCCGGCGCGACGCGCACCACGCCGATGGACAGCGTGGTGCAGGCAAAGAATCGCCGGATGCCGTGGCGGTCCTCGGCCCAGATGCCTCCGGCCTCGCGCGCCTGGTCGTCGAACAGCTGGCGCGCCTCGCTGGTGAAGGCGCCCACAATGCCTTCGCAGCGCCGCTGCCAGTCCTCGCTTTGCAGCAACAGCATGAAGTCGTCCCCGCCCACATGGCCCACGAAGTCGCGCCGCGCATCGCAGTGCGCCACGGCCAGCCGCGCCACCAGGCGGATCATCTGGTCGCCGCGCCAGTAGCCGTAGTGGTCGTTGAAGGGCTTGAAGTGGTTGAGGTCGGCGTAGCAGGCCACGAAGCCGGCGCCGCTGTCCAGCAGTCGCTGCATGTGCAGGCTGATGGGGATGTTGCCGGGCAGGAAGGTCAGCGGGTTGGCGTGGCGCGCGGCCTCGATGCGGGCCTCGGTCACGCGGCGCACCAGCTGCTCGCCCGTGCCCAGGCCCACATAGCGGCCGTTGTCGGTGACGATGAAGCCGTCGCTCAGGTAGCGCTGGTCCTGCGAGGTCAGGATGCCCACGAGCTGGTCCACATCGCAATCGAGCTCCACGATGCGCGGCTGCACGTTGGCAAAGGCCAGGCAGGGCTTGCGCCCGTGCACTTCGCGGAAGTACAGCGTGGCGTAGTGGTTCATGAACTGCTGGCGGTTGATGAGCGCCAGCGGCCGGCCGGCCTCCACGACGGCAATGGCATGCAGCTGCTGGCCGGCCTTGAACAGCTCGGCCACCTCGTCGTTGCTGGCCGTGGGCACCACGCAGGGCGCCTGCATCACCATCAGATTGCGCAGCACCCCCGGGCGCGCGCTGTGTCCCTGGTGGGGCAGCACGGCCACGCGCGGGTCCTGGGCCACGCTGCGCGCCTGCGTGCTGATCTGGGGCTGGGCGGTTTCGGCAGGGCGGCCCAGCAGCCAGCCCTGGCCATACGGAATGCCCAGGTCGCGCAGGGTGCGCAGCTCGTCCTCGGTCTCTATGCCTTCTGCGATCAGCGTGGTGCCGAAGACCTCGGCAATGCCCTTGATGGCCTGCAGCAGCTGCAGCGTGGCCGGGCGCTGCTCGATCTGGTGGATGAAGTATTTGTCGATTTTGACGAAGTCGGGCTTGGCCTCGGACCACAGGCGCAGGCTGGAGCGGCCGTCGCCAAAGTCATCGAGCGCCAGGCGCGCGCCCGTGGCATGCACGGCCTTCACGGCGGCGCAGACGGCGGGCATGTCGGTCACATGGTCGTGTTCGGTGATCTCCACCACCAGGGAGCGGGCCTGCACGCCGAAGCTGCGCACCGTGTCCCCGACCATGCCGGGGCCGCAGACCCCCACGGCCTGCACCAGCGCCTGGGCGCTGAGGTTGACGAACAGCCGGCCCGGCGCACTCTGCCGGCCCCAGTCCTGCAGCGCCACGCAGACCGCCAGCAGCTCGAATTCCCGAAGAATGCCCTCGGCCGCCGCGCCCTTGAGCAGGGCATCGGGCGTGTGCAGCGGCGTTCCATGGGGGCCGCGGATCAGCGCCTCATGCGCGTAGATGCTGCCGCTGCGCAAGTCGGCCAGCGGCTGGAAGACGCAGTACAGGCCGCCCGCGCGCATGAGCTGCGCCACGGGGCCTGCGCCGGACCGCACGGCGGCGGAGAGCACGGCCGCGGCAGCGGGCAGGCTGGCGAGCATCTGGGGATCGATCATGGGCTCAACTTTTCAGTTGGATACATTACGTTTCACTGGTGACATTCTTGTGACAAGTATGCCGCCTGCGGACCGGTGTGCTGGCGGTGGATTGACATGGCTCAAAACGCGGCGGGAGCAAAGCCGGCAAAGTTGCATGCATGTTCGCCCTGTCTTCCTTGCAAGCTTTCGCCTTCGCGCCGGGTTCCGCCCAGGTGTTGGCCGCGGGTACCTGGCTCAGGCTGCGTCGGCAGTCGCCGGATACGGTGATGTATCTGGAGCGCGGTCGCGTGCTCCTGGGCATAGGCCAGGGTGGGCAGATGCGCCACCAGCTCGGTGTCGTGGAGGGGCCTGCCTGGCTGGATGCCGCCTTTGTGCTGCAGCGGCGCGGCAGCAGCCTGGACATGCTGGCCGACAGCGATGTCCGCGTGCAGCAACTTCCCCAGGCCGACTTCCTGAAGGCCGTCTCGCAGCTGCCTTCGCCCGCCCAGCAACTGCTGCAGGACATGGCCCAGGCCTACTGCGCGCAGACCGAGCTGGCGGTGAGCCGCCTGTCCAAGGACGCCGAGGCGCGCTGCGCCCAGTGGCTGCTGCGCCATGCCATGCCGCACGAAGCTGGTGGCCTGCGCGTGACGCTGCACCTGCGCAAGCGGCTGATCGCCGCCCAGCTCGGCATTGCGCCCGAGACCTTCTCGCGCGTGCTGCGCCAGTTGCGTGAGCACGGGCTCATCGCGGGCCGGGGCAATGTCATCGATCTGCCCAAGCCGGCGGCCCTCGAAGTGCTCGCAGTAGGCTGATTCCCACGCCGCTGACGGGTGCCGGCCTGCAAGCGCCGGGCCTTGCGGGGCGGGGTATCCACTGGTTCGCGGGTTCCACCCAGTGGGACGGCTTTCGGGCCTGCATATATTGATGGCGTCATGTCACTGGACGCCCGCCGATCTCCCTTTTTCCAGGCACTGCTGGCATCCCAGGATGCTCCGCAGCTGCCGGATTCACCCTCGCGGCCGCGCGCGGCCACAGGCTGGGGCGCCATGCGCTGCACGGTGCTGGCGCTGGCCGCTGCGGCCGTGCTGCTGGCGGGCCTTGGCAGTGCCTGGTGGGTCTCGCACAACATGCGCCAGCAGACACTGGAGCGCGCCATGGCCCGGCAGGCCGACGAGGTCGATACCGTGGCGCGCATGCTGGCCGCGCGGCTGGAGCAGCAGCAGCGCCTGCTGTGGGTGCTGGCCCAGGGCATTGCCGACCAGGGCAGCGACCCGAGCCGGCTGATGGGCGAGATGCTGCGCGGAGACGCATCCGTGCGGCTGTTCGACACCCTGCAACTGGCCGACGCGCGTGGCCAGTTGCAGCTCAGCCTGCGCGGCGGCCGTTCCGAGCCCCTGGTCGATCTGGACGAAGGCGTGCGCGACGTGATGCGGCGCAGCCTGGCCGATGGCCGGCCCGTGGTCTCCACCATGGTGCGCAAGGGGGCTGATCCCGGAATGATGGAGTTGCTGTACGCCGTGCCGCTGCGCACTGGCAACGGCACGGTCAGCGGCGTGCTGTCGGCCGGCGTGCGCATGTCCGCCCAGGCACTGCTGCCGCCCAGCATCGATCCCTCGCGCTCCGGCGGGCGCCTGCTGGTCATGCAGCGCGACGGGCAGATCCTGGCCCACTCCGACCCCTCGCGCTGGTCGGCGCGCGCCGAGGCCGAGCCCGGCCTGGGCGCGGACTGGCTGCAGGACCCCGCGGCCGGCGCAGTGCAGGTGGGCCCCGACACCCAGCGGCGCGCGGGCTACCTGGTGACGACGGCAGGCATGCCGCTGCCGCAGTGGCTGGTGGTCAGGATCACCCCCGAGGAAGCCATCGCGCCCAGCCTGGCGCCGCGCGTGCTGTGGTGGCTGCTGGCCGCCGTGGCCGGTGTCGCTGGCCTGCTGGTCCTGCTTCTGATCCTGGTCACCGAACCCATGGCGGCCCTGCACCGCACTGCACGCCAATGGCTGGCGAGCCAGGGCAGGCTGATGGCCGAGGAGCCCGATCCCGCGCCCGAACCCGAGCCGGGCCATGCCGAGGAAGGCGGCTGGCGCATGCCCTGGACCCATGCCTGGGGCGAAGCCTCCACGCTGTGGCAGGCCCTGCATCGCCTGGGGCAGATGGGGCAGGAGCAGGCGCACGAGGTCGGCCGGTTGCAACTGCAGCTGCAGACGCTGATGGACTACGCGCCCGTGGGCCTGGTGGTCACGCGGTCGGCGCATCTGGAGCTGGTGGGCCTGCAGGCCGCGCGCATGCTCGGCTACCCGCCGCGCGAGCTGCAGGGGCAGGCGATACGCCAGCTGTGCGCCTCCGACGCGGCGCACATCCAATTGCTGGAGCGCGTGCGCAAGGACCTGGACATGTACGGCCAGTTCGACAGCGAGCAGTGCTTTGTCCGCAAGGACGGCCGCCCCATCTGGGTGCGCCTGCACGGCCAGAGCTTGCAGCGCCTGCAGCGCGGCCTGGAGCCGCGCGCCGTGGTGCCGGCAGACCCCACCCTGGTCTGGGTGGTCGAGGACGTGACCATGCAGCGACTGGTGCGCGAGCAGCCGGGCTGGAAGGCCATGCACGATCCGCTGACCCTGCTGCCCAACCGCGAGGCCTTTGCCATGCGCCTGCATGAATGGCTGCAGGAATGCAGTGCCGCCCAGCGCCTGCCGGCCGAGGCGCTGCAGCAGGGTGAATCCGCCTTGCAGCAGAGCGACAACACCGCCGTCGCCACGATCGAGGAGGCGCAAGAGGCGGAGGAAGAGGCGGCGGAGGAGACCGTCGGCCTGCAGCAGCATGGCGTGATCCTGTTCCTGGACCTGGACCACTTCGCCCACGTCAACCAGCAGGGCGGCCATGCGGCGGGCGACGAGGTGCTGTGCCACATGGCCCGGCTGATCGACAGCGTGGTCCGGCCGCTGGGCTGGGTGGCGCGCCTGGGCGGTGATGAATTCGCCGTGCTGCTGGCGGGCACCTCGGCGGAGCAGGGCATGCTGCTGGCGCAAAGCCTGTGCATGGCCGTGCAGGACTGGGAAGGCGCGCACGAGGGCCAGCGCTACCTGATGGGCGCCAGCGTCGGCATGGTGGTGCTCGATGCCCGCCAGCACACGGTCAGCAGCGCGCTGCGCTCGGCCGACATGGCCTGCTATGCGGCCAAGCGCAAGGGCCGCAACCGCGTCGAGGTGCTGGAGGCCGCCTGAGCGCCGGGGCCGTGCCTCACTCGAAGGATTCGCTGAAGCGCCGCAGTCCTTCGGGATCGATCAGGGTCAATGCGCCATAGGAGACGCGGACGGCTCCGATGTCCTCCAGCTCCCCCAGGGTGCGATTGACGATCTGGCGCGACACGCCGGCCAGGCTGGCCAACTCCTCCTGCGACATGCCCAGGTGCCGGTTGCCGGTGTCCGGATACAGCCTCGAATCGGTCAGCTCCGAGATGCAGTGCGCCACATGGCGGCTGGAATGGTGCAGCCGTGCATGCTCGCAGCGGCCGATGAACTGGCCCAGGCGCGCATTGAGCTGGTCCAGCAGGAAGCGGTTGAAGCCGAGGCTGCGCTCCAGCAGCCAGTGAAAGGTGCTGGCCGGCATCAGTGCCACCAGCGTATCCTCGATCGCCGTCGCGTCGAACGGCCAGCATTCGTGCTTGAGCAGTGTGCCCTCGCCGAACCAGCAACCCGGGGTAAAGGTGGCCAGCGTGGTGCTGCGCCCGGTAGGCGACAGCGCATGGATCTTGACCGCTCCCTGGACGACGCCGGCCCAGTGGCCGGCCCGGTGCGTCTTGTGGCAAAGCGGGGTGCCGGCCGGTATGTGCCGCAACAGCACCTCCCGCCGCAACCTGAGCAGGTGGGCCCTGCTCAGGTGGGGCGCAAAGGGCGCGGACTTGAGGACGGCGTTGATCGTGGGCGGCTGCATGGTGCTTGATGCAAATCTTCAATGAAAGTCTGCTGCTTCATTGCATGAATTGGCACGCTGCAAACCCTGATCACCGGCCCCCGGACCCCTGCGGGACTTCGCGCAGGGCGCAACTCAATCGTTGCGCGAGACCGGCGCAGGCCCGGCCTTGGTGCCCGCCGGGCCGGCACTGAAATCGGTCAGGAAGGCCGCCTCCCGGCTCTGGCCCGTTCCGGCCTGGCTCCAGTCGCACACTCCCGCCGCAAACACTGCGGCAAGGCGCTTTTGCTGGGCCGGGCTGAAGGTGATGCCGGCGTACTCCGGGCTGGAGAACGAAAGGGGCTTGAGCTGGCACTGGTAGATGTCCTCCGCGAGCGGACCTCCGGCCACCTGGCGTGGCGACAGGGTCGGCTTGAGGGGACAGGCTGGGTCGTCCAGGGCCAGGACTTTGTCCAGATCCGAAGGGGCGGCTCCCGTTGCGGCGATGCATCCATCCCTGACATCCGAAGGCCTGTTGCGCACCACTTTCTGTGCCAGCGCAGCGCCGGTGGTGTCGCGCTCCACGGCGGTCAGCCAGCGGTCCATCATGACAAAGGCCTCGCGTCGCATGGCCGGGGCGATCAGCAGCGGGACCATACCCTTGCTGGCGCGGATCACATGGTTGTCATGGTGGCCGTTGGCGGCATCCAGCCGTGCGCGTTGCTGCAGGCTGCGCCAGGTCATGTGGATGTCGCTGCCGCCCTCGGGCCGCAGGTCAATGATGGCCACCTGGGACAGGTTCCTGCCGTTGCTGGTGAGGCCACTGCTGTAGAGCCTGGGCAGCAGGCTGGCCACTGCGCGCTCGCGGGCTGCCGGCCGGGACGCAGTGCCGCCGGTCCAGTCCATGTCGTTGGTGTAGCTGCCGATGCCTTCGTTGAGCTGCACGAAAGCCTCCGCGTCGATGGCGCCCGACTGCAGTGCCTTGAGTCCGTACTGCAGGCCCGTGTTGTCATACGGCAGCTGCGGCTTGGTGTGGCCGTCGGTGTCCTTGAACGTCCCGAACACCGGGACCAGCATGTCGTGGATCGAGCAGCGCACGCCCTGGCCGCGTGTGCGCGGGTCGTAGACGATGGAGGCGGGAAAGCCCACGCCGCAGTTGTCGGGCAGCCGGGGGTTCTGGGGGGCGATGAAGCTCCCTACCCATTTGTCGCAGTAGCTGGCCGGATGGCCATTGATGGCGGCCTTCGCGGTGTCGCTCAGTGCCTGTCCTGCGGCGGTCCTGTAGTAGCTGGACAGCAGGCCGCAGTCGCGTGTTTCCATCCAGGTGGATACCGCATCGGGATAGCTCAGCCCCATCTGTATGCCCTGCAGCAGACCCGGCATGGCGGAGGCGATCACTGTCTGCATCATGGAGCCACCCGAGTCGCCGTCGCCCATGGTGTAGCGCACTTCGCCGTAGTTCTCGATCAGATGCTCCTTGATGCGCATCATGTTCTCGGCGGCCAGCAACTCGTTGTTGTTGTGCAGGTGGTTGGTCAGCATGGCTTTCACGACCATGTGGCCTGCCGCGAGCGCGTTGGGGTCGAAAGGCAGGCTGCCGCTGAACTGGTCGAGGAGGTTGACCGCCGACTCCTGGAAGCGATTGCCGGAAGCGGCTGCGCCGAATCGCCACAGCACTTTGCCGTTCCATCCCTTTTGCGGCTCCCAGGGCGTCCAGGCCTGCGCGGGGTCATGGTAGGCCAGGATCTGGAAGGTGCCGCGGCCCATGACGCCAGTTTCCATGCGCAGCAGGTGCTTGACCGTATCTCCGCGGTCGTTGGTGAAGTCGGCGATCTCGCTGTCGGCCGGGCGCTGCGATGGGTCGTAGGCCACATGGCAGGGCGTGGCGCCTGCCGGACCCATCGTGCAGGCGCTGCCTTGCCTGGCCTTGGGCATGTAGTAGTAGGTGTACTGGGTCCTGGTATTGCACTGGACATCCACCGGATCGGTATCCAGACCGCTGACGCGCGTGGTGACGGTCGCCGAAAGTGCCGTGCCCGGCACGGAAACGGTGGCTTGCGCGCCATTGCGCGTGGCGCAGATCCACGGCGCGGTCTGCGGCCCGGCGAAGATGGGATCGCCCCGGCCATGGTTGGTGATGTCCAGCCGTGCCCTCGCGCTGCCGGCCGCCGTGGCGGTGAGGGTGTTGGCGCCCACCTTCAATCCCTCGACCCGGCCCAGAATCCGGCCATTGGCGCGCTGGGCGAACCGGGCGGTGACATCCGTGCCATTGAGCGCCACCTTCAGCGCACCGGGCGGGCTGCCCTTGGGCAGCACAATTTCAATATAGGCATTGCCGTCGCTGATCATGTCGGCCCGGTTGGACAGGCTGCGTATCTCGATGACACCCAGGTCTGAGTCACCGCTGCCGCCGCAGGCGGTCAGCACACTGGCGAGCGTGGCTGCGGCCACCATGCCCGAAAAAGGGGTTGGCTGTTTCATCGTCTTGTCTCCTGCAATCCACTTCCTTTTGAAGCGATTTCATTGAATCACGCTAACAGTCTGCAAGTCTGTATAGGTTTGGACAATGGTTTGCCGGCGACTGGCTCGCATATTGCATGTGCTGCGTGCACAAGTGTTTAACCGCCCCTGCCCAGGGCATTCTTGGTGCTTGTATCTAGCTGGCGGGGGTCATGGCTGGGTTACGCTGCGGGCTCCCCATGACCTGCGGCGCGTCCCCGGCGCGACCGCTCTTTTTTTCGCTGATTGCTTCGCTACATGCGCGACCAGGCCCTGTTCGACAAGATTGATCTGCACCTGATACGGGTGCTGCACACGGTGCTGACCGAGCGCAGCGTCTCGCGTGCCGCATTGCGCCTGGGCATGCACCAGCCGGCGGTGTCCGCTGCGCTCAAGCGCCTGCGCGACCTGGCCGGCGATTCGCTGCTGGTGCGCTCGGGCGCGCACATGCAGCCCACCGAGGCCGGGCTGCGCATGGTGCAGCCGGCCGCCGACATCCTGCGCGCGGCCGAGGGCCTGTTCAGCGATGCGCGCCATTTCGATCCCCGCACCTCCACGCGCACCTTCCGCATCGCTGCCAGCGACTACCTGGACCCGCTGTTCCTGCCGCGCCTAGTGGCCCATCTCAAGACCGAGGCGCCCGGCTGCCCCGTGGACATCCTGGCGCTCAACGGCGACGCGCACTACGAGGTGCAGCTGGCCCAGGGTGATGTGGACGTGGTGATCGGCAACTGGCCCGAGCCGCCGCAGGGCCTGCACATGGCCAGCCTGTTCGAGGACGAGGTGGTCTGCCTGGTCAGCCCCCAGCACCCGGCCGTGCGCCGCGGCTGGGACGTGGCCCAGTGGCTGGAGGCCGAGCACATCGCGCCCACGCCCACCTACCCGGGCGCGCGCGGCGTGATCGACGACCAGCTGTCCCGCATGGGCCTGCAGCGCCAGGTGGCGGCGCGCTGCGCGCATTTCAGCCTGATCCCCGACATCGTGGCCACCAGCTTGCTGGTGCTGACCACGGGGCGGCTGTTCTGCGAGCGCTTCAGCCAGCGCCTGCCCCTGGTGATCCTGCCCTGCCCGGTGGAGTTTGCGCCGCTGGTGTACTACCAGCTGTGGCACGCCCGCACGCACATGGGCGCCTCCACGCGCTGGCTGCGCGACGCCGTGCGGCATGTGGCCCTGATGTCCCGTGCCCGCTAGGCGATGGCGGCAGGAACCGCCTTTTTGGTGAACAAAGTGGTGGTCGATATGAGGGCCGCCGAGGCGGTTTCAAGGACTTGTGTTCCAGTTTGTTGCAGAAATTGAAAGACAATCCCAGCCATGAATCCCCCCGATACAGTCCCCCTGCCAGCCGCAGCGCCGCCCCGGCTGCAGCTGACAGGCATCACCAAGCGCTATCCGGCGGTGGTGGCCAACAACGGTATTTCGCTGACCGTGGGCGCCGGCGAAGTGCATGCCATCCTGGGTGAGAACGGTGCCGGCAAGTCCACGCTGATGAAGATCATCTACGGCGCCGTCAAGCCTGACGAGGGCCGCATCGAGGTCGATGGCAAGCCGGTCCACATCCGCAACCCGCAGGAGGCGCGCCAGCTGGGCATCGCCATGGTGTTCCAGCATTTCAGCCTGTTCGACACGCTGTCCGTGGCCGAGAACGTCTGGCTGGGCCTGGACAAGAGCCTGCCGCTGGCCGAGGTGGTGAAGCGCATCGAGTCCACGGCGCATGACTACGGGCTGGAGGTCGATCCCCACCGCCCCGTGCACACGCTGAGCGTGGGCGAGATGCAGCGCGTGGAAATCATCCGCGCTCTGCTCACGCACCCGCGCGTGCTCATTCTTGACGAGCCCACCTCGGTGCTCACGCCGCAGGCGGTGGAGAAGCTCTTCGTCGTGCTGCGCCGCCTGGCGTCCGAGGGCTGCTCCATCCTCTACATCAGCCACAAGCTGCACGAGATCCGTTCGCTGTGCACGGCCTGTACCGTGCTGCGCGGCGGGCAGGTGACCGGCGTGTGCAACCCGGCCGTGGAGAGCAATGCCTCGCTGTCGCGGCTGATGATCGGCTCGGAGCCGCCCGAGCTCACGCACCGCGAATCCCAGGTCGGCACCAGCGTGCTGCGCGTGCAAGGCCTGGCGCTGGCGCGCTCGGAGCCCTTCGGCGTGGACCTGCATGGCATACAGCTCGATGTGCGCGCGGGCGAAGTCGTGGGCATCGCCGGTGTCTCGGGCAATGGCCAGAAGGAATTGCTGTATGCGCTGTCCGGCGAGGACACGCGCGCAGCGCCCGAAATGGTGCAGATTGCCGGCCGGGAGGCGGGGCGCCTGGGCCCCGGCCGGCGCCGTGCGCTGGGCCTGCACTTCGTGCCGGAGGAGCGTCTTGGCCGGGGCGCCGTGCCCAGCATGGGCCTGGCGCACAACCTGCTGCTGACGCGCAAGACCGCGCTGGGCGCGGGCGGCTGGATCCGCATGGGCCAGTTGCAGGAGCAGGCGCGCGCCATCATCGCGCGCTTCAACGTCAAGGCCGGTGGCCCCAACGCGGCGGCGCAGTCGCTGTCGGGCGGCAACCTGCAGAAATTCATCGTGGGCCGCGAGATCGATGCCAGGCCCAAGCTGCTCATCATCTCCCAGCCTACCTGGGGGGTGGACGTGGGGGCGGCCGCGCAGATCCGCGGCGCCATCCTGCAATTGCGTGACGAAGGCTGCGCCGTGCTGGTGCTCAGCGAGGAGTTGGACGAATTGTTTGAAATATGTGACCGCCTGCATGTGGTGGCCAAGGGCCGGCTGTCGCCCTCGGTGGCGCGGGCCGATGCCACCGTGCAGCAGATCGGCGAGTGGATGAGCGGCCTGTGGGACGGTGCTGCCGCCCCGAACGCCGCCCAGAATGCCGCCAGGGGAGGCGCCCATGTTCAAGCTTGAGCAACGCCCCCAGGCCTCGAAGCTGTGGACCTACGGTTCGCCCGTGCTGGCGCTGGCCATCACCGTGCTGATCGGCGTGTGCCTGTTCGTGATGCTGGGCAAGGACCCGGTGCGCGGCCTGCAGGCCTTCTTCTGGGACCCCGTCAAGTCCACCTATGCGCTGGGCGAGCTGGCCGTCAAGGCCACGCCGCTGCTGCTGATCGCGCTGGGACTGGCCGTGTGCTTTCGCTCCAATGTGTGGAACATCGGTGCCGAAGGCCAGTTCGTGATCGGCGCCGTGGCCGCAGGCGGCGTGGCGCTGCTGGCGGACAAGACCACGGGGCCGTGGATCGTGCCCGCCATCCTGGTGGCCGGCATGCTCGGCGGCATGGTCTGGGCCGGCATCGTGGCCCTGCTGCGCGACCGCTTCAACGCCAATGAAATCCTGGTCAGCCTGATGCTGGTCTACGTGGCCACCCTGGTGCTGGGCTTTCTGGTCTACGGTCCGTGGAAGGACCCCATGGGCTACAACTTCCCGCAGACCAAGACCTTCGAGCGCGTCACGCAGATCCCCAAGCTCATGCAGGGCATGCGCACCAACATCGGGCTGCTGCTGGCGCTGGCTGCGGCGGCCATGCTGTGGGTCTTCCTGTTCCGCACCCGCGCCGGCTTTGCGCTGCAGGTCGGTGGCCTGGCCCCGGCTGCTGCGCGCTACGCGGGCTTTTCCTCGCGCCGCGCGCTGTGGACGGCGCTGCTGATCTCGGGCGCCGCCGCCGGCCTGGCCGGTGCGCTGGAAGTGGCCGGCCCGCTGGGCCAGCTCACGCCCTATGTCCCGGCCGGCTACGGCTTTGCCGCCATCATCGTGGCCTTCGTCGGCCGCCTGCATCCCGTGGGCATGATCTTTTCCGCGATTCTCATGAGCATGTTCTATATCGGGGGCGAACTCGCCCAGTCGCGCCTGGGCCTGCCCAAGGCGCTGACCGGCGTGTTCCAGGGCCTGCTGCTGTTCACGCTGCTGGCCTGCGACACGCTGGTGGCCTACCGCGTGCGCTGGGTGTCCCGCACGCCCGTGGTCCCGCCCGCAGCGGCGCCTGCCGTCAAGGAGGCCCGCTGATGGAATCCTATGCACTGCTGCTGGGCTCCACGCTCAGCGCCGGCACCGTGCTGGCGCTGGCCGCGCTGGGCCTGCTGATCAATGAAAAGGCCGGCATCGTCAACCTGGGTGCCGAGGGCATGATGCTGTGCGCCGCCATCGCGGGCTTTGCCGCCGTGGTCCACACGGGCAGCACCACCGTGGGCTTTCTGGCCGGCATGGGCGCGGGCGCGCTGCTGGCCGCCATCTTCGGCGTGCTGGTGATCTGGCTGAACACCAACCAGTACGCGACGGGGCTGGCCCTGTCGCTGTTCGGCACGGGCTTCTCGGCCTTCCTGGGCCTGGGCTATGTGCAGGCGCGCCTGCCCGAGCTGCCCAAGTTCGCCGTGCCCTGGCTGTCCGACCTGCCCGTGGTCGGCACGGCGCTGTTCCGCCTGCACCCGCTGGTCTATGGGGCCGTGGTCATTGCGGCGGCCCTGGTCTGGTTCCTCTACCGCACGCGGGCCGGCCTGGTGCTGCGCGCCGTGGGTGAGTCGCCCCAGTCGGCCCACGCGCTGGGCTACCCGGTGCGCCGCATCCGCCTGGCGGCCGTGGTGTTCGGCGGCGCCATGTGCGGGCTGGCCGGCGCCTACATCTCCACCGTCTACACGCCGCTGTGGGTGGAGGGCATGGTGTCGGGCCGGGGCTGGATCGCGCTGGCGCTGACCACCTTTGCCACCTGGCGCCCTGCGCGCGTGCTGCTGGGCGCCTACCTGTTCGGCGGCGTGACCATGCTGCAGTTCCACCTGCAGGCCACGGGCGTGCAGGTGGCCAGCCAGCTGCTGTCCATGCTGCCCTACCTGGCGACCATCGTCGTGCTGGTGCTGATCTCGCGCAATCCGACCTGGATCCGTGCCAACATGCCGGCCTCGCTGGGCAAGCCCTTCTATCCGGGCTCCTGACGCTTTCATTTTTTCTCTCTCCCTCCAGAACCACAAAAGGACAAACGCATGCCCGCTTTGCGCGAACGCACCCTGAAACCTGGCCTGAAAAGCACGCTCGTGAAGATGATCGGCCTGTCGGCCATCTCGGTGGCGGCCCTGACCGCCTGCGGCAAGAAGGAAGAGGCCGCAGCGCCCGCTCCCGCTGCCGCGCCTGCCGCCCAGGCGCCGGCCGAGAAGCTCAAGATCGGCTTCATGTACGTCAGCCCCATCGGCGACGGCGGCTGGACCTTCCAGCACGAGCTGGGCCGCAAGGCCATCCAGGAGAAGTTCGGCGACAAGGTGGAAACCTCCTTCGTCGAAAGCGTGCCTGAGAGCGCCGATGCCGAGCGCGTGATGCGCGACATGGCCGGCCAGGGCAACAAGCTGATCTTCGCGACCAGCTTCGGCTACCAGGAGTTCGTGCAGAAGGTCGCGGCCGACCTCAAGGACGTGAAGTTCGAGCACGCCACCGGCTACAAGAACGCCGACAACGTGGCCACCTACGACACCAAGACCTTCGAGGGCGCCTACCTGGCCGGCATCGTGGCCGGTGGCATGACCAAGACCAAGACCATCGGCGTCGTGGCCTCGGTGCCGATTCCTGAAGTGGTGCGCAACATCAACAGCTTCGTGCTGGGTGCGCAAAGCGTCGATCCCTCGATCAAGGCCAAGGTGGTCTGGGTGAACGAGTGGTTCGCCCCGCCCAAGGAGTCCGAGGCTGCCACCTCGCTGATCAACGGCGGCGTGGACGTGCTCTACCAGAACACCAACTCCCCGGCCGTGCTCAAGACGGCCGAGGAACGCGGTGCGCGCGCCTTCGGCAAGGACGGCGACATGAGCGCCTTCGCGCCCAAGGCCCACCTGGGCTCGGCCGTGATCGACTGGACGCCCTACTACAGCAAGGTCACCCAGGACACGCTGGACGGCAAGTGGCAGGGCGGCTCGTTCTGGTGGGGCGTGAAGGAAGGCGCCATCGACCTCGTGAAGATCGCCGACGACGTGCCCCAGGACATCAAGGACAAGGTCGCCAAGGCACGCGACGGCTTGAAGGACGGCAGCTTCGCCGTCTGGACCGGCCCCATCAAGGACAACACCGGCAAGGAAGTGCTGACGGCAGGCCAGGTCGGCGACCTGGGCTTCATGACCAGCATCAACTTCTTCGTCAACGGCGTCGAAGGCAAGGTGCCGGGCGCCAAGTGATCCGGCGGCAGTCCATGCAACAAGGGCCCTTCGGGGCCCTTTTTTCTGCCGCGATCCGCCAGACGGGTCCGCCCTATGCACCACGATTGTGCAAAGCCCCCAAAATGTGGTTTTCCCGCATGTCTGGTGGCTCTGGCGCAGCCGGCTGGCGCCATTCTTGCTTTATTCTCGGGACCCATCGCGGCGGGTCTGCGCCCCTGCGGACACCGCCTTCTTCCTGCCTGCCGCAGGACCACTTGAGGAAACTTCGATGACTGATCTTCACAAACGCTCCCTGATCAAGGTGGCAGCGCTGTCGGCCGTGGCCGCCGCCGCGCTGGCCGGCTGTGGCAAGAAGGAGGAGGCCGCGCCTGCGCCCGCTCCCGTTGCCGAGGCCCCTGCTGCCGCTGCAACCGAGCCTTTGAAGATCGCCTTCGCCTACGTGGGCCCCGTCGGTGACGGCGGCTACACCTTTGCCCACGACCAGGGCCGCCTGGCGCTGGAGAAGGAATTCGGCGACAAGATCAAGACCTCCTATGTGGAGAGCGTGCCCGAGGGCGCCGACGCCGAGCGCGTGCTGCGCGACATGGCCGCCAACGGCAACAAGCTGGTCTTCGGCACCACCTTCGGCTACATGGAGCCCATCCAGAAGATCGCTCCCGACTTCCCCGATGTGAAGTTCGAGCACGCCACCGGCTACAAGACCGCCGCCAACGTCAGCACCTACGACAGCCGCACCTACGAAGGCGCCTACCTGGCCGGCATCATCGCGGGCTCCATGACCAAGTCCAATGTGCTGGGCGTGGTCGGCTCCGTGCCGATTCCCGAAGTGCTGCGCAACATCAACAGCTTCACGCTGGGCGCGCAGTCCATGAACCCCAAGATCAAGACCAAGGTGGTCTGGGTCAACGAGTGGTTCGCACCCCCGAAGGAAACCGAGGCTGCGACTTCGCTGATCAACGGCGGCGCCGACATCCTGTTCCAGAACACCGACTCCGCCGCCGTGCTCAAGACGGCCGAGGAAAAGGGCAAGCGCGCCTTCGGCTGGGACTCCGACATGACGGCCTACGGCCCCAAGGCCCACCTGGGCTCGGCCATCATCAACTGGACGCCCTACTACACCAAGACCGTGCGCGAGATGCTGGACGGCAAGTGGAGCAGCCAGCAGACCTGGTGGGGCGTGAAGGAAGGCGCGATCGACATCGTCTCGCTGGCCGATGACGTGCCCGCCGAAGCCAAGGCGAAGATAGAAGAGGTCAAGAAGGGCCTGAAGGACGGCACCTTCCACATCTGGAAGGGCCCGATCGCAGGCCAGGACGGCAAGGAACTGCTGGCCGCCGACGCCGTGGCCGAGGACAAGTTCCTCACGGGCATCAACTTCTACGTCAAGGGCGTGGAAGGCAAGGTGCCGGGCCAGGACAGCAAGTAATACAGACGCCATGCCACCCGGCGCAGGCCGGGTTGCCTGCTGCCGCCAGGGCCGCCTTCGGGCGGCCTTGGCGTTCATGCGCAGCACAGGTGCCGCACCTTTACCGTACCTGTGCTGCGCATCGAGTGGGTTTATGCTCGCTCCCAGCCGCGGCCTGCCCGCCGCCGCGGCACAGACAGACAGCAAGAGATTCCCCCCATGATCGAAAACTCCCTCTGGCATCCCGTGGCCCAGGCCCACGAAGTTGTCGATGCGCCGCTGGGCGTGCAACTGCTGGACCAGCCCCTGGTGCTGTGGCGCGATCCGCAAGGCCTGGTCCGCGTCTTCGTGGACCGCTGCCCGCACCGTGGCGCACGCCTGTCCATGGGCCGTGTCGAGAACGGCCACCTTGAATGCCCCTACCACGGCTGGCAGTTCGCCGACAGCGGCCAGTGCGTCAAGGTGCCGGCCCTGCCCAGCTTCACGCCCCCGCCCTCGCAATGCGTGAAGGCCTTCGAGGCACAGGAAGCCTACGGCCTGGTCTGGGTGCGGCTGGCCACGGGCGAGGAGCTCTCGGCTGTTCCGGCCCTGGCGGCCCTTCCAGCCTTTGAAGCCGAGGCGGACGCGCACCTGCGCAAGCTCAACTGCGGCCCCTATGACGTGGCCGCCAGCGCGCCGCGCATCATCGAGAACTTCCTGGACATGTCGCACTTCGGCTTTGTCCACGAAGGCTGGCTGGGCAGCCGCGACGCCACGGCCATCGAAGCCTATGCCGTGGAGACCACGGCCACGGGCGTGCTGGCCACGGGCTGCAAGGCCGTGCAGCCGCAGTCCAACCTGCACTCCACCAGCGCGGCCGAGGTCGAATACACCTACGAAGTGACGGCGCCCTATGCCGCCGTGCTGACCAAGCTGCCCGAGTCCGGCACCACCCGGGCCGGCTGGCGCGAGTCCATCGCCCTGTTCATCTGCCCCGTCACGCCCGAGACCAGCCGCGTCTGGTTCCGCCTTGCCGTGGCAGACTTCGATTCGCCCGACGCACAGCTGCAGGAATTCCAGCACACCATCTTCTGCCAGGACCAGCCCGTGCTGGAGTCCCAGCAGCCCAAGTGCCTGCCGCTGGACCCGCGCGCCGAAATGCACTCTGCGGCCGACCGCATGTCGTCCGCCTACCGCCGCTACCTCCGGGCCAGCGGCATCACCTTCGGAGTCTGCTGATGCACACCGTACCCGCCGTGGATGCCGCGCATCTGCCCCAGTTGCTCAAGGCCATGCCCAAGGCCGAGCTGCACATGCACATCGAAGGCTCGCTGGAGCCCGAGCTGATCTTCGCGCTGGCCCAGCGCAACGGCGTGAAGCTGCCCTACGCCAGCGTGGAAGACCTGCGCCGCGCCTATGCCTTCACCGATCTGCAGAGCTTTCTGGACATCTACTACGCCGGCGCCAGCGTGCTGCTGTACGAGCAGGATTTCTACGACATGGGCCGCGCCTACCTGACGCGCGCCGCGCAGGACAACGTGGTCCATGCCGAGATCTTCTTCGACCCCCAGACCCACACCCAGCGCGGCGTGGGCATGGAGACCGTGATCAACGGCCTGTACCGCGCCTGCCGCGATGCGGAGATAGAGCAGGGCATCTCGTCGGCGCTGATCCTGAGCTTTCTGCGCCACCTCAGCGAAGAGGACGCCTTCGCCACGCTGGAGGCCGCGCTGCCGCTGCGCGACCGCTTCATCGGCGTGGGGCTGGACAGCAGCGAGGTCGGCAACCCGCCCGAGAAGTTCGCCCGCGTGTTCGCCCGCTGCCGCGAGCTGGGCCTGCACCTGGTCGCGCATGCGGGCGAGGAGGGGCCTCCCGCCTATATCTGGGGCGCGCTGGACGTGCTGCATTCCGAGCGCATAGACCACGGCGTGCAGGCCGCGCGCGACGAGGCCCTGATGCAGCGCCTGGTCCGCGACGGCGTGCCGCTGACCGTGTGCCCGCTGTCCAACCTCAAGCTGTGCGTGGTGTCCGACCTGGCCCAGCACAACCTGCCCCAGCTCTTGGAGGCAGGGCTCAAGGTCACGGTCAACTCCGATGATCCGGCCTATTTCGGCGGCTATGTGAACGAGAACTACCTGCAGCTGTTCGCCGCCACGGGCATGAACTCGCAGCAGGCCTGGCAGCTGGCGGTCAACAGTTTTGACGCCAGCTTCGTCACACCCCAGCAGCGCGCCCACTGGATGCGCCAGCTGGAGGCCGTGTTCGCCCGCTACGCCGCCCTGGCCTGAGTCCGTTCAGGCCAGCGCCTGCCTGAGGCGCTCGGCATAGTCCTGCAGTGCCTGCATGCCGGGCTCCTTGCGCGGCCAGCCCAGGCCCACGCCGTCGCCCTCGTGGCGCGGCAGCACATGCAGGTGGAAGTGGAAGACGGTCTGCCCGCCCGCCGCGCCATTGGCCTGGAACAGGCTGATGCCTTCGGGGTCGAACGCCGCCTGCACGGCCTGCGCCACGCGCTGGGCCGTGCGCATCACGGCGCCGGCCTCGTCGGGCGTGAGGTCCAGCAGGGTCACGGCATGGCGCTTGCTGGCCAACAGCACATGGCCGGGATTGACCTGACCGATGTCCATGAAGGCGATGGTCTGCTCGTCCTCGAACACCTTGGCGGACGGGATCTCGCCCGCCACGAGGCGGCAAAAAAGGCACTGCCCCGGGGGCGAGGTATCGACGAACATCGGCATGGTCCTGTACTCCTTGGTGGTTGCTTGGGGTTGGAATTTGCCGACGATCTTAGAGCGTGTTAAGCACTTTTAAGTACCCGCGTTGGTTCTGCGCGCTGGTGATCGCAAGGCGCAGTGCGCCGCCAAGGCTCATGCCTTGGCAAGCGCTGCAACGCCGCGAGCGCCTGCGCGCAGAGCCAACCCTTCGGGAAAGCCGGGAAATGGGCCCGGCCCTTCGTTGCAGCACACTTGCGGTATGGCAACCGCGGCGCGCGCTGCGCCTCGTTCCGGGCCCATTTCCCGGCTTTCGCGGGCACTTAAAAGTGCATAACACGCTCTAGTGGACGGTATCTGCCGTCCCTTATGGAGGCCATAAGCGCAGGCCCAGGCAGCCCTCAGGGCCGCTGCCTATAATCGCGCCCCGCACCGGCCGCTGCCCATGGCCGGTGCGTTTTCATTTCCGGGCCATGTAGAGGAACACCATGTACAAAAACCTCGCAGCCGCAGTCGCGGCCGCAAGTCTTGTATCCACGGCCTTGTCCCAAGGCCATCCCGCCCCTTCATCCCCCGCAGGTTCCGCGCCCCTCAAGGCCGCCTTCGTCTATCTGACGCCCGTGCTCGACGCCGGCTGGACGCGCCAGCACGACGAGGGCCGACGCGCATTGCAGGCGGCGCTGGGTCCGCGCGTGCAGACCCGTGCGGTGGACAGCGTGCCCGAGGGCCCCGACGCCGAGCGCGTGCTGCGCGACCTGGCCGCCTCGGGCAACCAGCTGATCTTCACCACCAGCTTCGGCTACACCGAGTCCGTGATGCGCGTGGCGCGCGACTTCCCGCAGGTGAAGTTCGAGTCGGTCACGGGCTTCAAGCGCGCCGACAACGTGGCCACCTCGAATGCGCGCTACTACGAGGGCCGCTATCTGTCGGGCATTGCCGCCGGCCGTGCCAGCAAGACGGGCGTGGCCGGCTTCGTGGTCGGCTTTCCGATTCCCGAGGTGCTGCAGGGCATCAACGCCTTCACGCTGGGCATGCGTTCGGTCAATCCCAAGGCCACGGTCAAGGTGGTCTGGCTGGATACCTGGTTCGACCCGCCGCGCGAGCGCGATGCGGCCATGGCGCTGTTCAACGGCGGCGTGGACGTGGTGTCCTTCCAGGTCGCATCCACCGCCGTGATGCAGGCCGCCCAGGAGCGCGGCCGCATGGCGATTGCCTACCACTCCGACATGCGCAAGGACGGGCCCGACGCCCAGTTGCTGGCCGTCACCCACCAGTGGGGCGACTACTACACGGCGCGCGCCCGCGCCGTGCTGGACGGCAGCTGGAAGAGCCAGGACACCTGGGGTGGCGTGCGCGAGGGCATGATCCGCGTGGAGGGCTTCGGCCCCAAGCTGCCGCCCGCCGTGCGCGAGGAAGTGCTGAAGCGCCAAAAGGACATGGCCCAGGGCCGCCTGCAGCCCTTCAAGGCCGGCGACCAGCCGGTGCGCGACAACCAGGGCCAGGTGCGCATTCCAGCCGGCAAGCAGCTGGACGATGCACAGATCCTGCAGATGAACTGGCTGGTGGAAGGCGTGCAGGCCACCCTGCCCAAGTGATGCGGCCTGCGGCTCGTTCGATCCTGGCGTAAACCCTAGGATGGCGCCTGCCGATGGCGCCTATAGCGCTGCGGATATGGCATCTGCCTGTCCGCCCGCTAAGCTTGGCGGCATGCAAATCTACCGTTCCTCATTGCTGCGTTTTGCCGACGATGGCCAGGCGCTCTACGACGAAGACGGCCTGCTGGCCGTCGCCCCGGATGACAGGGGGCAGCAGCGCGTCGTCGCCGCCGGCAGCTGGCAGGCGCTGCAGACGCAGTTCACCGGACAGCCGGGCGCCGAAGTCACCCATCTGCCGGGCCGCATCCTGGCGCCAGGCTTCATCGACCTGCACATCCACTATCCGCAGACCGATGTGATCGGCGCGCCCGCCGCCGGCCTGCTGCCCTGGCTGGAGAAATACACCTTTCCGCACGAGTCGGCCTTTTGCGAACGCGCCCATGCCGACAGCGTGGCCGAGTTCTTCCTGGACGAGCTGCAGCGCAACGGCGTGACCACGGCGCTGGCCTTTGCCACCTCGCACCCCGGGTCGGTCGATGCGCTCATGGGCGCGTCGCAGGCGCGCGGCATGCGCATGATCACGGGCAAGGTGCTGCAGGACCGCCACAGCCCCGACGGCGTGCGCGACCAGACCGAGCAAAGCCTGATCGATACCGAGACCCTGATCCAGCGCTGGCATGGCGTGGACCGCCTGGGCTACGCGATCACGCCGCGCTTTGCGCCCACCAGCACGCATGAGCAGCTGCGCGGCGCGGGCGAGCTGGCCGCACGCTACGCCGATGTCTGGATCCAGTCCCATGTGGCCGAGAACCTGGACGAAGTGCGCTGGGTGGCCGAGCTCTTTCCGAAGGCGCGCAGCTATCTGTCGGTCTACGACGACTTCGGCCTGATGCGCGAGCGCGCTGTCTACGCGCACTGCATCCACCTGGACGATGAAGACCGCGCCCTGATGCGTGAACGCAGCACCGCCGCCGCCGTCAGCCCCACCAGCAACCTGTTCCTGGGCAGCGGCTTCTTCGACTTTGCGCGGGCCGATGCCGCGCAGTTCCTCTACGGCCTGGCCAGCGACGTGGGCGGCGGCATGAGCTTCAGCCCCTTCCGCACCATGCAGGCCGCCTATGTGGCGGGCCGTGAGGGCCAGACCAAGCAGGGCCTGAGCCTGTCGCCGGGCAACCTGTGGTGGCAGCACACGGCGGGCGCGGCGCGCGCCCTGGGCCTGGCGGGGCAGGTGGGCAACCTGCAGCCGGGCTGCGAGGCCGACTTCGTGGTCATCAACCCGGCCTGCACGCCGCTGCTCGAGCGCAAGACCCGCCAGGCCGAGAGCCTGGACGAGCTGCTGTTCGCCATGATCATCCTGGGCGATGACCGCCTGATCGAGCGCACCGTCGTTTCTCAAGCAAAATAGCGCCTTTGCGCCAGTGCCCGGCCGGGTGCTGGCGCCTGACAAGTGCAGCTAGGGAACGAGGAATTGCCATGAGCATCAAGAGCGACAAGTGGATCCGTCGCATGGCCGAGGATCACGGCATGATCGAGCCTTTCGAGCCGGCCCAGGTTCGCAACGTCGATGGCCGCAAGATCATCAGCTACGGCACCAGCAGCTATGGCTACGACATCCGCTGCGCACCCGAATTCAAGGTGTTCACCAACATCCACAGCACCGTGGTGGACCCCAAGAACTTCGATGAAAAAAGCTTCGTCGATTTCGAGGGCGACAGCTGCATCATCCCGCCCAACAGCTTCGCGCTGGCGCGCACGGTCGAGTACTTCCGCATCCCGCGCAACGTGCTGACCATCTGCCTGGGCAAGAGCACCTACGCGCGCTGCGGCATCATCGTCAACGTCACCCCCTTCGAGCCCGAATGGGAAGGCTATGTGACGCTGGAGTTCTCCAACACCACGCCGCTGCCCGCCCGCATCTACGCCGGCGAGGGCTGCGCCCAGGTGCTGTTCTTCGAGAGCGATCCCGACGATGTCTGCGAGGTCAGCTACCGCGACCGTGGCGGCAAGTACCAGGGCCAGGTGGGCGTGACACTTCCCAAGGCCTGACGGCTTTGGCCCGGAAGACAAGGCCCGCAGCGAAAGCTGGGGGCCTTTTTCATCGCCGGGCAGCCCCAGGATGAAAAGCAGCCCCCTCGGGGGGCTGCGGACCTTGCGCAGCAGGGGGAGCGTGGGGGCCATTTTTCATCGGCGGGCCGCCCCAAGATGAAAAGCAGCCCCCTCGGGGGGGCAGCGGACCTTGCGCAGCAGGGGGAGCGTGGGGGCCATTTTTCATCGCCGGGCCGCCCCAAGATGAAAAGCAGCCCCCTCGGGGGGCAGCGGACCTTGCGCAGCAAGGGGAGCGTGGGGGCCATTTTTCATTCCACCAGCGCCAGGGCGGTATCGATGCGCGAATGCGCACCGCAGCTCTCGCGCCGTGCGGCGGCAGCCGTGGCCATGAGCCAGCAGGCATCGAGCTGATTGCGCAGCGCATGGCCTGCGGCAGGTGCCAGCCTTTCACGCCATGCCGCAATGCGCTGCACGGCCTGCGCCAGGCCCTGGTCGCTGCGCTGTATGCCCACGCAGTCCTGCATGAGCTGGCGCAACTCCTGCGCGATGGCTGCCGTGTCCTGATCCTGTGCGCCGGCCTGCAGGGTTTCGGTCGGCTGGGCCGGCGCAGGGGCGGCAGCCGGCTGCTGCGCGATGGCCTGGGCGGCTGCGCGCCCCATCACCACGCATTCGAGCAGCGAATTGCTGGCCAGCCGGTTGGCGCCGTGCAGGCCGGTGCGCGCCACCTCGCCAATGGCGCGCAGGCCATCGACATCCGTGCGCCCGTCGATGCCGGCCAGCACGCCGCCGCAGGCGTAGTGGGCGCAGGGGGCGACGGGAATCGGCTGCGTGGCAATGTCGATGCCATGGCTGGCGCACAGGGCCATCACACCGGGGAAATGCGACTGCAGCCAGGCACGTGGCCGGTGGGTGATGTCCAGGTGCACGAAGGCCAGGCCATGGCGGTCCATCTCGTGCCGGATGGCCCGGGCCACGATGTCGCGCGGCGCCAGTTCAGCCCGCTCGTCATGGACAGGCATGAAGCGCGTGCCGTCCGGCAGGCGCAGCAGGGCGCCTTCTCCACGCAATGCCTCCGAGACCAGGCCGGCCGCACGGCCGCCCACCTGCAGGGCCGTGGGATGGAACTGCATGAACTCCAGGTCGCCCACGCGGCAGCCTGCGCGCCAGGCCATGGCCACGCCGTCGCCCGTGGCGGTGGCCGGGTTGGTGGTGGCGGGATAGACCTGCCCCAGCCCGCCCGTGGCCAGCACGGTATGCGCGGCATGCCAGCGCTGCTGGCGGCCATCGGGCAGGCGCACCAGCGCGCCTGTGCAGTGCGCAGGCTGTCCTTCGGTCAGCAGGTCCAGCGCGCTGGTGTGCTCATGCAAATCGATGTTCGCGCGCTCCCGGCAGGCGTGCAGCAGGGCGGCGTGCACGGCCTGGCCGGTGCAGTCGGCGGCATGCACGATGCGGCGGCGACCGTGGCCGCCCTCGCGCGTGAGGTGCAGGCCACCGCTGTCGTCACGCGTGAAAGGCACGCCGTGGGCCACCAGCCAATCGATGGCGGCAGGCGCCTGCTCGAGGATGGCGCGCACGGCCTGTGCATCGCACTGGCCTGCGCCCGCGACCAGGGTGTCTGCCAGGTGTTCGTCGATGCTGTCCTGTGCATCCAGCACGGCGGCAATGCCGCCCTGGGCCCAGGCGCTGGCGCATTCCTCGGCCGCGCCCTTGCTGAGCAGTGCCACGCGCAGATGCGGCGGCAGCGACAGGGCGGCGGCCATGCCGGCCAGGCCGGCGCCGATGATCAGTACGTCTGTGCAAGGCTGTGTCATGGCGCTGTCCTCAGGCGGGACCGAAATGCTGGAAGAGCGCTGCATCGCGCGCAAGGTCTCCGCTGGCGCGCACGGGCTGGCGGTGGCCTGCGGCAAAGGCCAGCATGCGTTCGATGGGGCGGCGCGCGGCCTGGGCAATGGCGGGGTCCACCTCGATGGCGCACAGGCCCTGCTCCAGCGCCAGTTCCACGCCCTGCAGGCTGTTCATCGCCATCCAGGGGCACATGGCGCAGCTCTTGCAGGTGGCGCCCTGGCCGGCCGTGGGCGCCGGCAGGAAGGTCTTGCCCGGGTAGCGCATGCGCATGTCGTGCAGGATGCCCTGGTCGGTGGCGACGATGAAGGTGTCGGTGGGCAGCCGGCCAGCCGCGTTGATGAGCTGGGTGGTGGAGCCCACCACATCGGCCTGGGCGGCCACGGCGGCCGGCGACTCGGGGTGCACGAGGATGGCGGCCTGCGGGTGCTCCAGCGCCATGGCGGCCAGTTCGTCAGCCTTGAATTCGTCATGGACCAGGCAGGAGCCATGCCACAGCAGCATGTCGGCGCCGGTCTGGCGCTGGATGTGGGCGCCCAGGTGGCGGTCGGGAGCCCAGAGGATTTTCTCGCCGCAGGCGTGCAGGTGGGCCACGATGTCCTGTCCCACCGACGAGGTGACGACCCAGTCGGCGCGCGCCTTCACCGCCGCGCTGGTATTGGCGTAGACCACGACCGTGCGGTCGGGATGGGCGTCGCAAAAGGCGCTGAACTCGTCTGCCGGGCAGCCCAGGTCCAGCGAGCAGCTGGCGTCGTCGTCGGGCATGAGCACCCGCTTTTCCGGGCTGAGGATCTTGGCGGTCTCTCCCATGAAGCGCACGCCGGCCACGACCAGGGTGCTGGCCTGGTGCTGGGCGCCGAAGCGCGCCATCTCCAGCGAATCGCCCACGCAGCCGCCGGTCTCGCGCGCCAGGTCCTGCAGTTCGCCGTCCACGTAGTAATGGGCCACGAGCACGGCATCGCGCTCGTGCAGCAGGGCGCGTATGCGCTCGGCGGTCCGAAGGCGCTGGGCGCGGTCAAGTTCGGGAGGAATGCGGGCCCAGGCCTCGCCGATGCCGCACTGGCCGGCGAGGGAGAAATGGGGCTTGTCGTACTGCACGGATTTGAGCTGCATGGTGGCCGTCCGGGACTGTGGAAAGGGCTGGTGATGGCTGCGAATAATATGCTCAATTTGAGTATTAGTGTGGTGTTTTTTGCCGCACAGGTGTTTTGCGGCAGTCAGGAAATCGAGGGTGGGAAAAGCGGCGCGGGGCCGCCTCAGCGCTGCAGCTGCACGTTGTTGCGGCCTGCACCCTTGGCCTCGTACAGCGCTTCGTCGCCACGGCGCAGCATGGCGGTGGCCGTGTCCGTGGTGCCGCGCAGCGTGGCTACGCCCACGCTGGCGGTGACGGGCTCGCCGTGGGCCATGGGCGTGGAGGCCAGCAGTTCGCGCAGTTGCTCGGCAATGACCACGGCGGCATCGGCCGTGGTGTCGGGCAGCAGGGCCAGGAATTCCTCGCCCCCCATGCGGGCCAGCACGTCGGACTCGCGCAGCCGCATGCGGAAGGCGCGCGCCAGGGTGCGCAGCACGGCGTCGCCCATGTCGTGGCCGTGCTGGTCGTTGATGCGCTTGAAGTAGTCCACGTCGATGACGAGCACGCTCAAGGGGCGGCCGCTGCGGCGCGCCAGCGCCATGGCGAAGTCCAGCTGGAAATCGAAGCCCCGGCGGTTGAGCAGGCCCGTGAGCGGGTCGCTGCGCGCCTGGTGCTCCAGTTCGGCATTGGCCTGCTGCAGCTGCAGCGTGCGCTCGCGCACCTGGCGCTCCATGGCCTCGTTGGCCGAGCGCAACTGGGCAATGCTGCCGCGCAGCGCCTGCGAAAGGCGATGCACTTCGCGGCTGCTGTGCAACTGCGGGATGTCGGAGGCCGCACCGCTTCCGTCGATGCCATTGGCGGCACGGGCCAGGCGCTTGAGATCCTGGCTCAGCCTGCGCGCCACCAGCCAGGCGATGACGGCGGCCACCAGCGCGGCTGCCAGGCCGCCGGCCAGCACCTGGTGCATGGCCTGCCGCGCGGGCGCGTAGGCGCTGTCATGCGGCTGGCGGGCCACGATGTGCCAGCCCATGGCGGTTGCCCGGTTGTGGGCCTGCAGCGGCACGGTAGCCGTCAGAAAGCTCTGCGGGCTGTCCTGCCAGCGCGCCACCTGTACGGGCTGCAGCGTGGCATCGGCCGTATCGGCAGACACGGTGTGGGCCACCGGCAGGCGCTGGTCCAGGGCCAGCAACGGCTCCAGGCTGTCGCCCGGCGCGTGGATGAGCCGTCCACGCCGGTCGAAGATGAACAGGCCGATCTGCCGGTCGGCGCTGTCGGCCTGCTGCAGGGTCTGCATGGTTTCGCGCACCCATTCCCAGCTGCTGTGCATGCACAGCACGCCCTGGGTGAGATCGCCCACGCGAATGGGCGCCGCGAAGTCCATGAACCGGCGCGGCGCGCCGTCGGCCGCAGGCGGCAGCAAGGCGGACATCACAGGCGAGGAGGCGCGCACATCGCCCACATGGACGCGCTGCAGGCCCGGCTCGAACCAGGGCCGGTCGCTGACATCGAGGCCCACCAGCACCTGGTCGGTCGCGCTGCGCACCGTGCCCTCGGCGTCGGCCACGCCGATCCAGAGGTTGGTGGGCGTCAGTGAACGGGCGCGGTTGAGCAGTGCGCCCACGCCCGGGGCCTCCAGCCCCTGGATCCAGAGCTCCGGCGAGGCGGCCAGCACTTCCACGGTATGGGCGCGGCTGAACAGGCCATCGGACAGCTGCCGGGCGGCGTTGGAGGCCATGGCATGCAGCGAGGCGCTGACCTCGCGCTCCATGCGCCAGCGCAGCAGCTCGCCGAATGCCAGCGACATCAGCACCGTCACGCCCACCAGCAGCGAGCCGAAGACCAGGGCCAGTTGCGTGCGCAGGCCCAGGCGCTGCCAGCGACTGGGCGCGGTGCTGGAAGCCGGGGCGGGGGAATCCGGGGGGAAAAGCTCGTTCAACGCAGAAATCCGCTTTCAACTGTTCTGGAGTGCGGCCCGGCGCATGGCCAGGCGGGTGGCTGCAAGATCCCAGCCACCCCAGCCGCAGCATTTGAACAGCACGGGCGAATCCGAGCGCGGCCATTGCTCGCGCACCACCTGCTCCAGCGTGGGCAGGGCGGCGACATCGATGCCGGCCTGCAGCAGGTCACCGGCCTCATGCAGCGCATCCCCGGTATCGACCACCACGCGGCCCGACTGCAGCAAGCCCTGGCACAGGCCGGGTGCCAGCTCCACCATCTGCGGCGTGAAGGCGCCCACGGCCGAGATGAAGGCATCGCTGCGCGGCGCCTCGCGCAGCACCACGGCCCGGGCGGGCGTGCAGGTCACGATCAGCGGGCAGTGGCGCGCCGCCGCCTCCACATCCTGCACGGCGGTGGCCTGCAGTCCCATGGCCCGGGCCTGGTCGACCAGCGCCTGGGCGCTCTGCGCGCTGCGCGATGCCACCTGAACCTCGCGCACGCCCAGGCCTGCGGCAAAGGCCTGCAAATGGGCCAGGCCCTGCACGCCGGCGCCCACGATCAGCAACGGACCCTGCGGATTCGGCGCCAGCCTTTGCGCGGCCAGCAGCGATACGGCGGCCGTGCGCCGCGCCGTGACCGTGGGGCCGTCCAGGATCAGGCGGCGCTCGCCCGTGGCCACGTCGAAGACCACCACATCCCCCTGGATGGTGGCGCGCGGCGTGCCGGCGTTGCCGGGCGTGAAGCTGATCAGCTTGGTCATGGCCACCTGGCCGTCGGTGGCGGGCATGCAAAACAGGCTGCCACCGGCCGGCAGGGGCATCACGATACGCGCCGGCACCTGCGCTGCCTGGGGCAGCAGCAGCAGGGCGGCGATCTCTTCGGCCAGTTCGTTCCAGGGCAACAGCCCGGCCGTGGCCTGGGCGTCAAGGGCGGTGGAGGAGGGCATGCTGGAATGGCTCATGGCCGCGACTGTACACAGTAGGCTTGGATCGACCAATTCACGATGTGTCCAGTGCTGCGCACAGGCCCGTGAGGGCCTGCGCAGGCACTACGATGTCGCCTATGTCACAAAAGCCTTCTTATCCGCGCGAAGAGCCCCGCTGGGACGGTTCGGCGCGGCCCGAAGCTCCGCGCAAGGAATCGGCCCCGCGCTATGAGCAGCAGCGGCGCGGACCCGCGCCCGAGCCGTGGCAGCGCGAGCAGCCGCCCAGCGAGCAGGCTCCCGCGCCCCGCCGGCCCGGCGAGCCTGCACGCGAGCGGCGCAGGCGCGGCGGATGGGGGCTGGGCCTGGCGGTCGTCATCGGCCTGGGCATCGTCGCCGCGCTGCTGGCCGCCATGGTGCTGGTGGCCCGCGAGCAGGTCCTGCGCAGCCAGGCGCCACCGGCCACCGCCCCCATGGCGGTGCAGCCCGTGCGCTGATACACGCCGTATCATTGCCGCAGCTGCGGTCGCTGCAGTCCCGCAGCTTCCGACGTAATATCGCCGCCCGATGCTGCAGGCTGCAGCACAGATCCAGGAGTGAACACCATGAGATGGGATGGCAACCGCGAATCGGACAATGTGGAAGACCGCCGTGACGAGGGTGGCGGTGGCGGCGGCCCCGTCTTCGGCGGACGCAGCATAGGCATTGGCACCATCGTCATCGCCCTGGTCGGCGGCTGGGTGCTGGGCATCAACCCGCTGACCATCCTGGGTGCGCTCAGCGGCGGCTCGCCGGTGCAGGTGCAGCAGCCTCAGGGCCCGGCCCATAAGCCGCCGGCCGATGACAAGCTCGCCCGCTTTGTCTCCACCGTGCTGGCCGATACCGAAGATGTCTGGCGCGATGTGTTCCGCCAGGGCGGCGCCCAATATACCGATCCCAAGCTCGTGCTGTTCCGTGGCGCAACGCCCACGGCCTGCGGCACGGGGCAGTCGGCCATGGGGCCCTTCTACTGCCCTGCCGACCAGAAGGTGTATATCGACCTGGGCTTCTACGAAACGCTCAAGAACCAGCTGGGCGCGCCCGGCGATTTCGCCCAGGCCTATGTGATTGCCCACGAGGTGGGCCATCACGTGCAGAACCTGCTGGGCATCAGCGCCCAGGTGGACCGCGCCCGTGGCCGCGTCAGCAAGGTCGAATACAACCACCTGTCGGTCAAGCTGGAACTGCAGGCCGATTGCCTGGCAGGCGTCTGGGCGAACCGCGCGCAAAGCGCCCGCCAGATCCTGGAGCAGGGCGATGTGGAGTCGGCCATGAATGCGGCATCCAAGATCGGCGACGACGCCCTGCAGCGCGCAGGCGGCGGCGCCGTGGTGCCGGACAGCTTCACGCACGGCACCAGCGCCCAGCGCCAGCGCTGGTTCAGCACCGGCCTGCGTACCGGCAGCGTCAAGTCCTGCGACACTTTTTCGGCCGCTTCCCTCTGAGAAGTACCCCCACGCTCGCCTTGCTGTTCAAGGTTCGCCGGCCCCTGCGAGGGGCCGCTTTTTCATCTGGAGGCTGCCCGGCGACGAAAAAATGCCCGCATTGCGGGCCCTCATACCGGGTTTTTGCGGGTTGCGCTCACACAACGCCATGCTTGTCCAGGTGCCAATTGGCGTTATTGCAACGCACAAATCGCGCTAGGTGCGACAATAGCGCTCTCAATGACAAGCTCTTTCTCCAATCTCCAGCTGGCTGAGTCCCTGGCGCGCGCCGTGGCCGACATGGGCTACGAGTCCATGACGCCCATCCAGGCACAGGCCATTCCGGTCGTTCTGACCGGCAAGGATGTCATGGGCGCCGCCCAGACCGGCACAGGCAAGACGGCGGCGTTCTCGCTGCCGTTGCTGCAGCGGCTGATGCGCCACGAAAATACCTCCGCTTCGCCTGCACGCCACCCCGTGCGGGCGTTGGTGCTTTTGCCCACACGCGAACTGGCAGACCAGGTGGCCCAGCAGATCGCCCAGTATGCGAAGTACACCAAGCTGCGCAGCACCGTGGTGTTCGGCGGCATGGACATGAAGCCGCAGACGCTGGAGCTCAAGAAGGGCGTCGAGGTGCTGGTGGCCACGCCGGGCCGTCTGCTTGACCACATCGAAGCCAAGAACGCCGTGCTCAACCAGGTCGAGTACGTGGTGCTGGACGAGGCGGACCGCATGCTGGACATCGGCTTTTTGCCCGATCTGCAGCGCATCCTGTCCCACTTGCCCAAGACACGCACCACCTTGCTGTTCAGCGCCACCTTCTCGCCCGAGATCAAGCGCCTGGCCAGCAGCTACCTGCAGGACCCCGTCACCATCGAAGTGGCCCGCCCCAACGAGACGGCTTCCACGGTGGAGCAGCGCTTCTACAGCGTCAGCGACGACGACAAGCGCTATGCGCTGCGCTCCCTGCTCAAGCAGCGCGACATCCGCCAGGCCTTCGTCTTCTCCAACAGCAAGCTGGGCTGTGCGCGCCTGACGCGTGCCCTGGAGCGTGATGGCCTGCGCGCAACGGCGCTGCACGGCGACAAGAGCCAGGACGAGCGCCTGAAGGCGCTTGAAGCCTTCAAGCGCGGCGAGGTGGATCTGCTGGTGTGTACCGATGTCGCGGCCCGTGGCCTGGACATCAAGGACGTGCCGGCCGTCTTCAACTACGACGTGCCCTTCAACGCCGAAGACTATGTGCACCGCATCGGCCGCACGGGCCGTGCAGGCGCCTCCGGCATTGCCGTGACCCTGGTGACCAACCACGATGCGCGCCTGGTGGGCGAGATCGAGAAGCTCATCAAGAAGAAGATCAACGTCGAGCCCTGCCCCATGGAAGATTTCCGTGGCAGCGCACCGCGTGGTCACCGTTTTGACGAGCTGCCGCGCCAAAGCAGCGGCGGCTACGGTCGTGAACGCGATCGCGGCGCCGAGCGTGGCGATCGCGGCGGTGATGCGTCGCGGGGCAGTTCCGGTTTTGGCCATCGCGGCTCGCGCATGGCCCAGCGCCCGGCGCACTCGGACCCGTTCTTCGACAAGCCCTACGAGGCAACCGCCAGCGTCGATGCGAGCTGGGACAGCCAGGGTGCTGCCGCGCCCAAGGCGGGCAGCGGCATCAAGCCCAAGCGCAAGCTGGCCGCGCTGTTCAAGGCGCCTGTTGCGCCTGTCGCGCCGGTCCCGCCTGTGGCACCCGTTGCCACTTCCGAGGTCTGAGCGCCGCGCAAGCCGCCTGCCTCACGATAAACGCCTGCCTTGCAGGCGTTTTTTCATGGGCGCTCGCTCATCGGAGTCGTCCAGGTCAGCCCGGGGCCTGCGCCTGCGGGCAGTCCACCTGGATCAGTTCCCGGTCCGCCAGGTGATCGCCGAAACGCATCATGCTCAGGCAGCCGCCCCAGACGCAGCCGGTGTCCAGCGCCACCAGGTCGGGCCGGCTGATGTGGCCCAGCGTGGACCAGTGGCCAAACGCAATCGTTGCGCTCGCCGTGGCGCGGCCCGGCACATCGAACCAGGGCATGAGGCCGGGTGCCGCCTGCTCGGCCGACTCGGTGCTGTCGAAATCCATGACACCCTGTGCGGTGCAAAAGCGCAGCCGGGTCAAGGCGTTGACGATGACCCGCAGGCGCTCCCAACCCTGCAGGTCGGGTGACCAGCGATCGGGCTGGTTGCCGTACATGGCCTGCAAGAAATCGGGCAACTGCTTGCTGCGCAGTACCGCATGCACCTCGCCCGCCAGCGCCATCACGTCCTGGCTGCTCCACTGCGGCAGCACGCCGGCATGGACCATCAGCAGTTCCTCGCCATGCGCCATGCGGTGGCTGCGCGCCAGCGGCTGGTGGCGCAGCCAGTCCAGCAACTGGTCGCGGTCGGGCGCATCCAGCACCCGGGCCAGCGTGTCGCGCCGGCTGCTGCGGCGCACGCCCTGGGCGGCGGCCAGCAGGTGCAGGTCATGGTTGCCCAGCAGGGCGCGCATGGAGTCGCCGGCGGCCATGCAGGTGCGCAGCACCTTGTCCGATTCCGGGCCGCGGTTCACAAGGTCGCCCAGGATGTACAAGGTATCGCGGCTGGCGGAGAAGTCCACGCGGTGCAGCAGGCGCTCAAAGGCGTCGTGGCATCCCTGGATATCGCCGATACAGTAAAGTGCCATGGTCTTCTTTCTGATATACGAACCATGGATTTTCTGCTGATCGCGTTGCTTACGCTGCTCAATGGGGTGTTTGCAATGTCCGAATTGGCACTGGCCTCCAGCCGCAAGGCTCGGTTGGTGGCACTGGCTGAAACAGGCGACAAGGGTGCGGTGGCAGCACTGGCCTTGCTCGAAAACCCCACGCAATTTCTTTCTTCGGTGCAGGTGGGCATCACCTCCATCGGCCTGCTCAACGGCATTTTGGGCGAGGCGGCCTTCAGTGACGGGCTGGCCGCATGGCTGCTGGGCCTGGGAATTCCGGAACGCGCGGCCAGCATTTCTGCCACGGCGCTCGTCGTGACCGTGATCACCTTCGTCACCATCGTCTTCGGCGAGCTGGTGCCAAAGCGCATAGGCCAGCTTTATCCCGAAACCGTGGCCACGGTGGTTTCCCGGCCCATGACCTGGGTGGCGTCGGCCGCAAAGCCCTTTGTGCGGCTGCTGGCCTTTTCCACGCGCGCCATGCTGACTCTGCTGCGCATCAATGAATCCGCAGCGCGCGCCGTGACCGAAGAGGAAATCGTGGCAAGCCTGGCCGAAGGGCGGGATGCCGGGGTGATCGAGGCCAACGAGCACCAGATGGTGCAAAACGTCTTTCACCTCGATGACCGCTCACTGACGTCGATCATGGTCCCGCGCGGCGACGTGCAATGGCTGGACGCCGACATGACCGTCACCGAGGCATTGCAGGCCTCGGCCGACGACCACTCGAAGGGCGGGCATTCCTGGTACCCGGTGTGCCGCAATTCGCTGGATGACGTGGTAGGCATCATCAGCGTGGCGCGCCTGCTGGCATTGGGCTCGGATGCCGCCGGCACCACGCTGTACGAACATGTGCTGCCGGCTTCTTTCCTGCCCGAGACGCTCAGCGCCATGGAGCTGCTGGAGCAATTGCGTGCCCGGTCCGGGCGCATGGTGTTTGTGGTGGATGAATATGGCGTGGTGCAGGGCATCATGACGCCCCGGGATTTGCTCGAGGCGATTACCGGCGAGTTACAGCCTGTGACCGAGGCAGAAGCCTGGGCCATGCAGCGTGAGGATGGCTCATGGCTATTGGACGGTCTGATGCCCATATCGGAGCTGAAGGCGCGCCTCGATATTCGAGATCTTCCCGATGAGCACCGCGGCCGATACAACACCGTGGCGGGGCTTCTCATGGCAGAAAGCGGTCATTTGCCCATTCTGGGGGAACGGGTCAGCTGTGCGGGCTGGATCTTCGAGGTCATCGATCTCGATGGCAAACGCATTGACAAGGTGCTGGCCATATCGGATTTATCCGAGAACTACTCTTCGCAATAGGCAGCAGCGATATTGTGGGTTTTGCTTACATGCGTCTTGCGCCATGGGCTGATTATGTTTTTATAATGAAAGCTCTTAAACTACTTTCAAGGCGCATACCATGAGCTCTTACAAGGAACTGCTGAAGCAGCGACAGGAACTGGAGCAACAGATCCAGGAAGCACGCAAGCGCGAGCTTGCCGACGCCGTGGGACAGGTTCGCAACTTGATTGCCGAATATGGTCTGACTGCCGATGACGTGTTTCCTGCAGCTCGTGGTCGTACCGCTGGCACAACCGGCGCCAAAGTGGCTCCCAAGTACCGCGATCCCGCAACCGGCCAAACCTGGACCGGACGCGGCAAGCCGCCAAAGTGGATTCAGAATCAGGACCGTGAGAAATTTGTCATCTGATTTTCCCGTCGCGCATGAAAGAGCCCGCCCAGTGCGGGCTTTTTTCATTGTCACAGCCATTTGTCAAAAGATTGTCTCAGTTGAGAATCTCTATCATCCGCGGCGTAAAGTGTGGATCCGTGTATGGACATTTCCAGAGCGGCGATGCAAAGGCCGATTTTTGGCCGCACCGCACAGGTGATGGTGGGGCGATGTCCTTTATGGCAGTCTGGTGCGTGGCGAGATGCCCGTTTTTGGGATCTTGATGCGCCTCAATGCCTGGGGGATGCGCGCATGTTTCAGAAGATTCCGAGCATTCTTTGATTTTCTTCAGCGGTGTCCGACTTGAATAATCAGGCCCCGGCCGCCATGGGTGGCGGCAGGGGCACAATACGCACATGAACAAGCAGGTGTTGATTGCCGGCGGCGGCATTGGTGGCCTGGCCGCCGCCATCGGTGCGTCGCGGGCGGGTTGGGAAGTGCGTCTTTTCGAGCAGGCGCCCGCGCTCAGTGAAGTGGGCGCCGGAATCCAGATCGGTCCGAATGTCGTGCGGCGGCTTCAGGCCTGGGGCCTGCAAAAACCGCTGCAGCAGGTGGTGGCATTGCCGGGCAGCCTGCGCGTGCGCAGCGCAGTCACCGGGCAGGAATTGGCGCACATGCCCTTGGGCAGCGAGTCCGTGCAACGCTATGGCGCGGCCTACGCCACCATCCACCGGGCCGATCTGCAGCAATTGCTGCGGGAAGCCGCTCAGACTTATCCGGGCATGCACCTGAACCTGGGCCAGCCCATCGAGAGCTTTTCCGAGACCGACGGCGTGGTCACCGTGCGAACCCGGGCCGGCAAGCTGATAGAAGGCGATGCCCTGGTCGCCGCCGACGGCGTGCGCAGCGTTCTGCGCCAGCAGTTGCTGGGCGACGGCCCGCCGCGTGTCACCGGGCACCTGGCCTACCGCGCCCTGGTGCACCAGGCCCAGCTGCCCAAGCGCCTGCGGGCCACCGATGTCACGGCCTGGCTGGGCTCGCGCATGCATGCCATCCAGTACCCCGTGCGCCGGGGCGAGCTGCAGAACCTGGTGATCATCATCCAGGGCCCGGCGCCCGAGGATCTGGCGAACTGGGACCATGCGGGCAATCTTGACGATCTGGTGCGGGTGCTGCAGGGCAGTTGCCCCCAGCTGCTGGACCTGGTCCAGCATGTGCCTGCAGCCGGTGGCGACTGGCGGCTGTGGCCGGTGGGCGACCGCCCGCCCGTGCAATCGGCCGCGCAGATGGCGCGCGGCGTGGTGGCCTTGCTGGGCGATGCGGCCCATCCCATGCGCCCCTATCTGGCCCAGGGCGCCGGCATGGCGATTGAAGATGCAGCCGAGCTGCAGCGCGCCCTGTCCATGCACGATCTCGACGTCAACATGCGCCTGCGCCGCTACGCGCTCAACCGCTGGCAGCGCAACGCGCGCGTGCAGGCACGCTCGCAGCGCAACGGCCGCATCTTCCATGCCACGGGTCCCGTGCGCTGGGGGCGTGACCTGTCGCTGCGCCTGCTGGGCTCCCGGCTGATGGATCTGCCCTGGCTGTACCGTGGCGATGGCTCGGCCGCCAACGCCTTGTAGAGGCACAGACTCCGGCCGCTAGGCGGCGGATGCCTGGCGCAGCAGCGGCGAGGAGGGCAGGAAACGGAACGCGGTCGACGCGCCCACCAGCGTGGCTGCAATCGAGATCATCACGGCCTTGTAGGGCTCCACGCCCCAGGCCTCGGCCCAGGCGGCGACCCAGCCCGTGAACCATTGCACCAGGGCCACGCCCAGGAACATGGCCATGGTGAACAGCGACAGTGCGCGGCCGGTCATCTCTGGGGGGTAGGAAGCGCGCACATCGGCGTACTGCAGCACCGAATAGCCCGACAGCAGGCCCATGGCGAAGATCAGCGCCACATTGGTCCAGCCATGGTGCAAAAAGGCCATGAGCATGAACAGGCTGCCCATGAGCAGCGAGTAATTGGTGAGCCAGCGCCGGCGCCGTCCTGGGCCGGGGTCCATGCGCCCGAAAATCGCGGGGCTGAACAGCGAGATCATCGATACGACCAGCGCCACATTGCCGCTTTCCACCAGCGAAAAGCCATAGCGATGGATGAGCAGCGGCCCCAGCCACAGGCCGCGCAGCGCCAGAAACGATGCATAGCAGGCCATGGCCAGCAGGACGATCCCCAGCGTGTGCGGCAGCGTGAACAGCTCGGCCATGCGGCGTGCCGCCACGCCCCAGCTTTCCCGTGCGGCGGTCTGTGCTCCGCTGCGGGCGGGCTCGTGCACGCGCCACCAGATCAGCAGCCACGACAGGGCCGACATCACGGCCAGCAGCGCAAAGCCCGAGCGCCAGCCGAAATGCTGGACCAGCCAGGCCAGTGGCGTGCCTGTGAACAGCAGCCCCAGTCCACCGACACCCATGCCCACGCCCGACAGAAAGGCAAAGCGGTCCATGGGAAAGTGGCGCGAGATGAACATGGTGCAGGCCAGAAAGGCGGGCGAGCAGCCCACGCCGATCAGCAACTGGCCCACCATCAGCCAGCCGTAGTTGGGTGCGGCGGCGGACAGTGCCGACCCCGCAATCGCCAGCGGAAACGACAGCAGCACCGTGCGCCGCAGACCGTAGAGGTCCATGCCGATGCCCATCAGCAGCTGGGCCACACCGAAGGACAGTCCGAACAGGCCGGCGAAGGCCCCCAGCGACTGGGCCGTGAGCCCGAAATCCTGCTGAAGACCCGTGGCCATGACCGAGGTGGTGGTGCGAAAGGCCTGGCTCAGCGCAAAGGCCGAGAGCAGGGCCAGAAGCATGGCCCACAGCAGTTGGCTGCGCGGCGGCGGTGCTGCGGGGGAGGTCTGCGAAGCCTCTGTGTGTATGTTGTTGTGTGGGGGCTGTTGTGGCGCTGCGGACACGGTATTTCTCCTGGCGCCGCAGCTTACCCGTTTGCGCGCCTGCGCGCTGTCGCCACCGCAGCGGTCTGCCGTCGGTGGCGCCCGCCAGTTCTTACAGCTCGGTGCGCAGCGCCCAGATTTCGGGGAACAGCACCACGTCCAGCATCTTGCGCAGATAGCTGACGCCGCCGGTGCCGCCCGTGCCGCGCTTGAAGCCGATGACGCGCTCCACCGTGGTCAGATGGCGGAAGCGCCACAGGCGGAAGGCGTCCTCGATGTCGGCCAGCTTTTCGCCGAGCTGGTACAGGTCCCAGTGCTTGTGGGGATCGCGGTAGACGGTGATCCAGGCCTGCTTGACGCCCTCGCTGGCCTCGTAGGGCTGGGTCCAGTCGCGCTCCAGCCGGTCGGCGGGCACGTCGATGCCTTCGCGCGCCAGCAGCTGCAGGGATACGTCGTAGAGCGAGGGCGAGCGCCATGCCGCCTCCACCTGGGCCAGCAGGTCGGGCCTGTGGGCATGGGGCTGGAGCATGGCGGCGTTCTTGTTGCCCAGGGAGAACTCGATGCAGCGGTACTGGTAGCTCTGGAAGCCGCTGGAGTTGGCCAGGTAGGGGCGCATGGCCGTGTACTCGGGCGGGGTCATGGTGGACAGAACGGTCCAGGCGCTGACCAGTTGCTCCATGATGCGGCTCACGCGGGCCAGCATCTTGAAGGCGTCGGCACGCGTGCCGCCTGCGATGGCGGCCGTGGCGGCTCGGACCTCATGCAGCATCAGCTTCATCCACAGCTCGCTGGTCTGGTGCTGGATGATGAACAGCATCTCGTCATGCGCGGGCGACAGCGGATGCTGTGCCGTGAGGATCTGGTCCAGGTGCAGGTAATCGCCATAGCTCATGGACTGGCTGAAGTCCAACTGGGCGCGCTCCTCTTTGACGATGGATTCAGTGCGGCCGGGGCTGTTCATGGGGCAGCCGGAGTGTTCGGTGGTCATGTGGGAGTCTCGCAAGTCTCGACGCGGAAAATGCAGGGCGCAGCGTAACCGAATCCCGCGCTGAAATCCTGCGGGTTGCAAGAAGCGGGATGCGCGGGTGCTCCGGGCTGCGTAGAGTAGGGCATCCGACGACCCAGAAAGACATGCCGTGTCCAACCAAGCCATGAATCAAGCCAGCGATGCCACTGCCAACCCCACGGCCCTGGTGGCCCGATGCTGCCGCTGGCTGGAGACCGAGGAGCCTCCACCCGCCCTGGGCCAGCTTGCCGAACGCTCGGGCCTGAGCCCCTGGCAGCTGCACCGATTGTTCAAGCAGGCCACGGGCCTCACGCCCAAGGCCTATGCCAAGGCGCACCGCGCGCATGCCCTGCGCGCGGCGCTGCAGCCGGGCCAGAGCGACTCGGTCACCGATGCGGCCTACTCCAGCGGCTATGCGGCCAGCAGCAGTTTCTACCGCGACGCAGGCGCCATGCTGGGCATGGCGCCCGGCGACTACCGGCGCGGCGGCATGCGCCAGACCATCCGCTTTGCCGTGGCCGAATGCACGCTGGGCAGCATCCTCGTGGCCAGCACCGAGCGCGGCGTGTGCTGCGTGCTGCTGGGCGACGACGCCGAGGCCCTGGTGCAGGACCTGCAGCAGCGCTTTCCGCTGGCCGAGCTGGTGGGCGGCGATGCGGGCTTCGAGCACACCGTGGCCCAGGTCGTGGCCCTGGTCGAGCAGCCGCGCCGCGGCCTGGCGCTGCCGCTGGATGTGCAGGGCACGGTCTTCCAGCAGCGCGTGTGGCAGGCGCTGTGCGCCATTCCGGCCGGCCAGACCCTGAGCTATTCGGAACTGGCCCTGCGCCTGGGCATGCCCACGGGCGCGCGCGCCGTGGCCAGCGCCGTCGCTGCCAACCCGATTGCCGTGGCCGTGCCCTGCCACCGCGTGGTGCGCAACGACGGCAGCATCTCCGGCTACCGCTGGGGCGTGGAGCGCAAGCGTGCCCTGCTGCTGCGCGAGGCGCGCCAGGCGCAGGAGGCCGCTGGCCGGGAGACAGGGCGGGAGAGCGGCCGAGCCCCGCTGCGCCAGGCCGGCAAGGCATGAGCGGGCGGCGTGGCGGCCACAGCCATGGCGCAGAGCAGCAACTGACGCTGCCGGCCGGCTACCGCATGAACGAGTTCTGGGGCTTTCACCGGCGCGATGCCCAGCGCCTGTCCGAATGCGATCTGCAGGACGGCGACACCATCCGCATGCACAAGGGCCTGATGTGGAAAGGCCTTCCCACGCTGCTCACCCTGGAACTGACGCCGCAGTGCGAAGAGGCGGCCGTGGTGCAGGCCCGATGGCGCCTGCCCGCCGGTGCAGGCGCCATCGCCGGCATGGACGATGTGCTGGCCGCCATGCTGCGGCGCATGTTCGGACTGTCCCAGGATGTGGGCGAATTCGAGCGCCGTTTTGGCCGCCATGCGCGGCTGGGGCCGCTGCTGGCGCGCCAGCGTGGCCTGCATGTGCCCGCGGCCTGCACGCCCTGGGAAGCGCTGAGCTGGGCCGTCACCGGGCAGCAGATCAGCGTGGCGGCAGCCGTGTCGCTGCGCCGCCGCCTGATCGCCGCAGCCGGCCAGCCGGTGGCGCTGCACGATGGCCATGCCGACGCGCCGCAGCAGCTGTGGTGCATGCCGGAGGCTGCCCAGTTGGCGCAGCTCGGTGAGGAGGATTTGCGCGCCGCCGGCTTTTCGCGGAGCAAGACGCACACGCTGCGCCTGCTGGCGCAGGCCGTGCAGTCGGGTGAATTGCCGCTGGACGACTGGGCGGCCCTGCCTGAACTGCCGGTGGCCGAGATCCGCGAGCGGCTGCTGGCCCTCAAGGGCATAGGCCCGTGGACCGTGAACTACATGCTGCTGCGCGGCTATGGTCACCTGGACGGCCCGCTGCACGGCGATGTGGCCGTGCGCCGGGCCCTGGCCCTGCTGCTGAAGACGGACGCCATGGATGCGGCGCAGACCGAGTTGTGGCTGCGGGACTTCGCGCCCTGGCGCGCCCTGGTCGCGGCCCATCTCTGGGCCTCGCTGTCGTCCACGGCGTTCTGAGCGCCGGGCCTCAGGCTTCAGGTCACCGCATTGACGCGGTTGAACTCCGGCTTGCGCCATTCGCCCGATTCCAGCACCTGGCGCAGGTGCTCTACGGCATGCCAGACATCTTCGAATCCCACGTACAGCGGCGTGAAGCCGAAGCGCAGGATGTCCTTGTGCAGGCCCGTGCCGTCGCCCTTGCGGAAGTCGCCGATCACGCCGCGCGCGATCAGCGCCTGCACGATGGCATAGGCGCCGCTGTCCTTGCCGTCCACGCCCAGCCCTTCCTCGCGCGTGAGGCAGACCTGGGAGCCGCGCCGGCCGTGCTCGCGCGGCGTGGCCAGGCCCAGGCCGTGGCCCTGGCAGCGTTCCTCGACCAGGGCGATGAACAGGTCGGTCAGCGCCAGTGACTTGTTGCGCAGCGCGTCCATGCCGCCCAGCGGCTCCACGGCCGTGAACACGTCCAGGCCGCACTGCAGCACGCTCAGGCTGACCATGGGCTGGGTGCCGCACAGGTAGCGCTGTATGCCCTGGGCCGGGTGGTAGTCCGGCACGAACTTGAAAGGCTCGGCATGGCCGAACCAGCCCGACAGCGGCTGCCAGAAGCGGTTGATCAGGCGCGGGTTGGCCCAGACAAAGGCCGGCGCACCCGGGCCGCCGTTGAGGTACTTGTAGCTGCAGCCGATGGCGAAGTCGGCATTCGCGCCCTTGAGATCGACAGGCACGGCGCCCGCGCTGTGGCACAGGTCCCAGACGCAGAGAATGCCCTTGCCCTGCGCGGCAGCCGTCACGGCAGCCATGTCGTGCATGGCGCCCGTGCGGTAGTTCACATGGGTGAGCATGCAGATGGCCACCTCGTCGGTCAGCGCGCCGGCAATTTCCTCGGGTTCGAGCAGCACCAGCTCCAGGCCGTATTCCTGGCAGACCGACTGGGCGATGTAGAGGTCGGTGGGGAAGTTGCTGCGCTCGCTGATCAGGCGCTTGCGCTGCGGCGCGTCCTCGCGCGCAATGCGGGCCGCCGCCGACAGCACCTTGTAGAGGTTGATGGAGGCCGTGTCGGTGAATACCAGCTCACCCGCGCCCACGCCCAGCCAGGGGGCGAACTGGTCGCCCAGGCGCTGGGGCAGGCTGATCCATCCAGCATCGTTCCACGAGCGGATCAGGCCCTGCGCCCATTCCTGCTGCACCACCTCGGCCACGCGCGCGGCGGCGGCGCGGGGGCTGGCGCCCAGCGAATTGCCGTCAAGGTAGATCACGCCTTCGGGCAGCGTGAATTGGTCGCGCAGGGCGCGCAGCGGGTCTTGCGCATCGAGGGTGAGGCAGTCTTGCAGGCTCGTCACGGGGTCTCCTTGGGTATCGAAAAGGCGAAAGGCGCGGGCAGGGCCGGCGCCGCAATGCGGGCAGGGATCAGGCCAGGGCGCGCAGCACGGCGCGCACGGGCGAGGCATCGGCCTCGACCAGCTTGAGCGGCAGGGCGATGAGCTCGTAGTCGCCCTCGGCCACCTCGTCCAGCACCAGGTTCTCCAGCACGCGCAGGCCGCGCCGGCGTATGACCTGGTGGCTGTCCAGGCTCTTGCTGCTGGCCGGGTCGATGCTGGCCGTGTCAATGCCGATGAGCTTCACCCCCAGGTCGGCCAGCCGCTCGACCGTGGCCGGCGCATAGGCGGCCAGTTCCTGGTCCCAGGTGGTGGGGGCGCGCTCGTAGGTGCGCACCAGCACGCGTGCCGGAAGATGCTCCACGGCGTGGGCGATGTGCTCCCATTCGACCAGCGGTCCCTTGCCGATGGCGTGGATCACGCGGCAGGGGCCGAGGAAGGCGTCGAGATCCACGTTGCCGATGGATGCCCCGTCGGCGTCATAGTGCAGCGGTGCATCGGCATGCGCTCCCACATGGGGCGACAGCGTGATGGCGCTGACATTGACCGGGCAGCCCGGTCCGATGGTGGCGCACCATTGCTGGCTGTAGGCCGTGTCGCCGGGAAAAACGGGGCTGGCGGCCTGCACGGCCGGAGAGATGTCCCAGAGTCTGCGGGTCATGGCTTCAGTCCTTCTTGCGCGCTTGTGCGCGGGGGCGGTACCACAGCGCATACACCAGGGCCAGCAGGCCCAGGAAGGGCAGGCCCGTGAGCAGCGTCATGTGGAAGACCTCGGTGAAATAGGTGGTGACGATCACGCCCAGCATCAGCGCGGCGCCGGCCAGCGTGAACAGCGGAAAGCCCCACATGCGGAACTGCAGGCGCTGGCCCGGATGCTCGCGCGACCAGCGCGCGCGGAAGAACAGATGGGTCACGAAGATCATGAACCAGGTGAACATGGCGCCGAACATGGACACGGACATCATCCACAGCAGCGAGCCCTCGGGCTTCCACAGGTTCACGGCCACGGCCACGGCAATGCCCAGGCAGGAGATGGCAATCGCCGCCACGGGCACGCCCCGGCTGTTCAGCCGCCCGAACACCGAGGGCGCATAGCCGCCGCGCGACAGGCTGAACATCATGCGCGAGGTCACATACAGCTGGCTGTTCATGGCCGACAGCGCGGCCACCAGCACCACGAAGTTGATGATGCTGGCAGCGCCCGGGATGCCGATGATCTCCATCACCTTCACGAAGGGGCTCTTGTCCGTGCCCGCCTGCTGCCAGGGCACGATGGCCAGCATCAGCGCGATCGTGGCCAGGTAGAAGATCACCAGGCGCGCCATGGTGGTGCGAAAGGCCCGGGTGATGGCGCGCTTGGGGTCCTCGGCCTCGCCGGCCGCCACGGCCACGGCCTCCAGGCTCAGGTAGCTGAAGATGGCGATGATCACGGCCACCCAGGTGCCCCACAGGCCCTTGGGGAAGAAGCCGCCATCGGCCGTGTAGTTGAAAAAGCCGATGCCCTGGGGCTGCGAGCCGAACACCACCCAGGCGCCGATCAGGATGAAGGCCACGATGGCGATGATCTTCACCATGGAAAAGCCGTACTCCACCTGGCCGAAGGCCTTGACGCTGCTGGCGTTGACGGCCACCAGCGCGCCCGAGAACACCAGCACCCAGATCCAGCGCGGCACGTCCGGGAACCAGTAGCCCATGTAGATGCCTATGGCCGTCACCTCCATGCCCACGGCCAGCACCACGGCGGCCCAGTAGGCATAGCGGACCATGAAGCCGGCCAGCGGGCTGATGTAGTGCTCGGCATAGGCGCCGAACGAGCCCGAGGTCGGGTGGGCCACCGTCATCTCGGCCAGGCAGCCCATGAGCAGCAGCGAGATCAGCGCGCCGATGGCATAGCTGACCAGCACGCTGGGGCCGGCGAAGCCGATGGCGAAGGCGCTGCCCATGAACAGGCCGGTGCCGATGGCGCCGCCAATGGCGATCATCACCATCTGGGCGGCGGACAGCTGCTGGCGCAGGCCGGTTTCTCGTTGCTGAATGTCTTGGAAGGCGGCCATGGTGCGCGGCAGGTGGGGGCTGAAAGCGGAAGGCGTAAGTATCTGCGCTTTCATCGCCGGCCCCGGGCTGGCCGACGCAAAACCATGGGAGGGTCCGGCCCAGATGCGGTCGGCTCAGGTGCGGCCGACCCAGGTACCGGCTCAGGCGCCCCGTGCGTAGCAGCCCGGTGTCAGCGCATGGTGGGCCTTGAAGGCGCGCTGCAGGTGCGCCTGGTCGGCAAAGCCCATGGCATAGGCGGCCTCGGACAGCGCCGCCCCCGTGGCCAGCAGGCGGCGCGCGCCGTTGATGCGCAGGTTCAGGCGGTAGCTGCCAGGCGTCATGCCCGTGGCCGCCTTGAAGCGGCGGATGAAGCGCGTGGCGCTCATGCCGCATTCCTGGGCCAGCGATTGCACGGTCAGGCCCGCATCGGGCCCCGCATGCAGGCGCTGCAGTGCGGGGGCCAGGGCCGCCGCATCGCCGGGCAGGGGCAAGGCCGCGGGCTGGGCACAGCGGTCCAGCAGGTGCTCCAGGCCCAGGGCCAGGCGGTCGGCGGCCGCCGTGCCATCGACGGGGCGGCACAGGCCATCCACCAGGCTGGCGATGTCCGCATCCGTGAGCGTGCGCCGGGGAAAGCGCAGCGCGGCCACGCCCAGCCGCGCGTGCAGCCAGTCGGCATCGACAAACAGCATGCGGTAGGACCACGGCGCGCCGGGGTCGGGATTGCAGGCATGCCAGGCGCCGGGCTCGATCAGCACCACGCCGCCCGCCTCCACAGGCTGCGGGCCGTGGGCATGGTGGAACACGGTGCGGCCCGCGTCCACGATGCCTATCGAGTACTCGGCATGCATGTGCAGCCGAAAGCAGTGTGGCGAGCGCGCGCTGTCGCGCAACTCGGCCCAGGGAGCGGCCGGATGGCGGTGGAAGCGGTGGGGAGAGGTTGAAGTCATGGCGGCCAGCCATCATGCCAGCATGGCCGCCACGCTGGCGACCAGCAGCAGGGCCAGCAGGCGGTGGAACAGGCGCTGGCGGCGTTCGGTGCGCAGCCAGCCCGAAAGCAGCTGCCCCAGCAGCGCCCAACTGCCGACCCCCACCAGGCAGGCCAGCAGCGAGATGGCGCAAAACTGCAGCAGCGCCCATGGCGCATTCGCGTGGGGCAGCACGAACAGGCCCACGCCGGCCAGTGCCACCAGCCAGGCCTTGGGATTGAGCGTCTGCACGGCCGTGCCCTGCAACAGCGCTTGCAGCAGGGCCTGCAGCGTGCGCTGCGATCCGCCGTCTTGCTGCCCCCCGGCCTGGCCCACAGGCGCGTTGGCCAGCCGCCAGGCCAGCCAGAGCAGATAGGCGGCGCACAGCCACTGTGCGGCCGTGGACAGCTGCGGCAGCGTCTGCAGCAGCCACTGTGCTCCCTGGCCCATGACCCAGACCACGGCCGCATAGCTGGCGCTGGCGCCCAGCACATAGGCGGCAGAGACCAGGCGCGAGCGGGCTGCGCCGTGGCGCAGGGCCAGCACATTGACGGGGCCGGGCGTTATGGCGCCGACGAGGGTGAAGACGCCCATGGCGAGCAGCGAGGAGGACATGAGATTTCGCGCGGACGCAGGACTGCACAAGGCCCGCAGTCTCGTCCCGCACGCCGCCCCTGTATTGAACGCAATTGCGGGGCGCCGGCATGTCCGTCACATCCTCTAGGGGAGCATGGCGTAGGCCACGATCTCCAGCTTCATGCCCGGCACCACCAGCGCCGAAATCCCCATGCTGGAGCGGTTGGGATAGGGCGCCTCGAAGAACTCGCGGTACACGGCGTCGATGGCCGGCATGTCGGCCACGTCGGTCATATAGATCAGCACCTGGGTCACATGCGCCAGCGTGCCGCCTGCGGCCTGCAGCGCGTTGCGCAGGTTGGTGAAGGTCAGGCGCGCCTGCTGTCCGATGGGGCCGGTGTCGATGCTGCCGTCGGGCCGCACGGGGCCGTGGGCCGTGAACAGCATCTGGCCGCTGGCCTTGACGGCCCAGGAGAAGGGCTGCTTGAGCGGCGGCAGTCCCACGTCGATGATTTGCTTCATGGATTTCCTTGTGTTTTGACTACATGCGAAGGCATGGTGTTCTTGCGTCGGAAACTTGGCGCGGCCCATCGGCGGACGCCGAGCAAGGGCCGTCCCGCAGCGATGGTGTCGTCCCGCGCCCGCGCAGCGAGAGCGGGGGAAGCGGCAAAGCCGCTCAGGGGTCACAGTTTCGTTCTCACGGACCAGATTTCGGGGAACAGCACCACGTCCAGCATCTTGCGCAGGTAGCTGACGCCGCCGGTGCCGCCCGTGCCGCGCTTGAAGCCGATGACGCGCTCCACCGTGGTCACATGGCGAAAGCGCCACAGGCGGAAGGCGTCCTCGATGTCGGCCAGCTTTTCGCCGAGCTGGTACAGGTCCCAGTGCGACTGCGGGTCGCGGTAGACCTGGGCCCAGGCGGCCTCGACCTCGGGGCTGGCCGTGTAGGGCTGGGTCCAGTCGCGCTCCAGGTGCCCGGCAGGAATGGCCAGCCCCTGGCGTGCCAGCAGGCGCAGGGCCTCGTCGTACAGGGAAGGTGCGCGCCATGCGGCATCCACCCGGGCCAGCAGGTCCGGGCGGTGGGCATGGGGCTGGAGCATGGCGGCATTCTTGTTGCCCAGCGCGAACTCGATGCAGCGGTACTGGTAGCTCTGGAAGCCGCTGGAGCTGGCGAGATACGGCCGCATGGCCGTGTACTCGGTAGGCGTCATGGTGGCCAGCACGGACCAGGCGCCCACCAGCTGCTCCATGATGCGGCTCACGCGGGCCAGCATCTTGAAGGCATCTGCGTGGCGGTCGGCCGCCACGGCGGCCGTGGCCGCGCCCAGCTCGTGCAGCATCAGTTTCATCCACAGCTCGCTGGTCTGGTGCTGGATGATGAACAGCAGCTCGTCATGCGTGGGCGACAGCAGTTGCTGGGCGCCGAGGATGGCGTCCAGCTGCAGATAGTCGCCATAGCTCATGGACTGGCTGAAATCCAGCTGCGCCCTTTCCTCGGCGACGATGCGCTCGGTCAGGCCGCCATGGACGGGGCAGCCGCTCATTGCGGTGCCTCCAGCACCGTGGCAATGGCGTCGGCCACGTACTGTACGTTGGCGCCGGACAGGCCCGACATGCACATGCGGCCCGAGCGGATCAGGTACACGCCGTGCTCGTCGCGCAGGCGGTGGACCTGGGGCTCGCTGATGCCGGTGTAGCTGAACATGCCGCGCTGGGTCAGCAGGAAGCCGAAGTCGCGCCGCTCGCCAAAGCGTTCATGCAGCGCGCCGTGCAGCTGGGCGCGCATGTCCTTGATGCGGCCGCGCATCTGCGCCAGCTCCTGCGCCCATTGGGCGCTCAGCTCGGGCGACGCCAGCACCAGCTGCACCAGGCGCGCGCCACGGGTGGGGGGCGAGGAATAGTTGCTGCGCACCGTGGCCTTGAGCTGGCCCAGCACATTGCCGGCCGTGGCCGCGTCGCTGCAGACCACGCTGAGGCCGCCCACGCGTTCGCCATACAGCGAGAAGTTCTTGGAAAACGAGTTGGCCACAAAGGCCTGGGCGCCCGCATCGGCCAGCGCGCGCACGGACCAGGCGTCTTCATCGAGCCCATCGCCAAAGCCCTGGTAGGCCATGTCCACGAAGGGGATCAGGCCGCGCTCCACGATCACGGGGATGAGTTGCTGCCACTGCTCGCGCGACAGGTCCACGCCCGTGGGGTTGTGGCAGCTGGCATGCAGCAGCACCACGCTGCCCGAGGGCAGTTCGCGCAGCGTCTGCAGCATGGCGTCGAAGCGCAGGCTGCCCGTGGCCGCGTCGTAGTAGGGGTAGCTGTGGGTGCGCAGGCCCGCGCCCTGGAAGATGGCCAGGTGGTTGTCCCAGGTGGGATCGCTGAGCCAGACCTCGGCGTCGGGGAAATAGTGCTTGATGAAGTCCGCGCCCAGCTTGAGCGCGCCCGAGCCGCCCAGGGTCTGCACGGTGGCGATGCGCTGCGCGCGCACGGCCTCGTGCTCAGCGCCGAACACCAGGTTCTGCACCAACTGGCGGTAGGGGGCTATGCCTTCAATGGGCAGGTAGCCGCTGGGGCTTTGCTCGCGGGCCAGGGCATCGCCAGCCTGGCGCACGGAGTCCAGCACGGGCAGGCGGCCGGCCTCGTCGAAATACAGGCCGATGCTCAGGCTGACCTTGTCGGTGCGCGGGTCCTGCTGAAAGGCTTCCATCAGCGACAGGATGGGATCTCCGGGGTAGGGCGGGACGTGGCTGAACATCGAGGCGCGGGCGGTATCGAGGGGGGCAAGAGTCGTCATGTTTCTAAGGGAGGGAGAAAAACGGGAGGCCGGATGTCACCGGGCCTGGGCCTGGGTTGGGGTATTGGCTTGAGAAGCGCTTGCGGTCTGGCCGGCCGGCTTGCGGTACCAGATGGCGTAGATGGCGCCCAGCAGCAGCAAAAAGGGCAGGCCGGTGAGCACGGTCAGGCGGAACACGTCGGTGAACAGCGTGGACACCAGGGCGGCCAGCATCAGTGCCGCGCCCAGCAGCGTCAGCACCGGAAAGCCCCACATGCGGAAGGCCAGCGGCTTGTTGCCCTGGCGCACCCAGTGGATGCGGAAGAACAGGTGGGTCACGAAAATCATGAACCACGTGAACATGGCGCCGAACATGGCCACGGCCATCATCAGCATGAAGGACTGCTCGGGATTGATGATGTTGAACAGCGTGGCCACGGCAATGCCCAGGCAGGACAGCAGCAGCGCCGGCAGCGGCACGCCGCGCGAGTTCACGCGGCCCAGCACGGCGGGCGCATGGCCGGCGCGCGAGAGGCTGAACATCATGCGGGTGGTGATGTACAGCTGGCTGTTCATGGCCGAGAGGGCAGCCACCAGCACCACGAAATTGACCACGCTGGCCGCGCCGGGCAGGCCGATGATCTCCATCACCTTGACGAATGGGCTGCCGTCCTTGCCGGCGGCCGACCACGGCACGATGGCTAGCATCAGCGCAATCGTGGCCAGATAGAACACCACCAGGCGCACCATGGTGGAGCGGAAGGCGCTGGTGACGGCGCGCTGCGGGTCCTTGGCCTCGCCAGCGGCCACGGCGATCATCTCGATGCTCAGGTAGCTGAAGATGGCGATGATCACGCCCACCCAGGTGCCCCACAGGCCGTTGGGGAAGAAGCCGCCGTTGTTGACGTAGTTGGCAAAGCCCACGCCGGCCGGCCGGGTGCCGAACACCACCCAGGCGCCGACCACGATGAAGGCCACGATGGCGATGATCTTGATCATGGAGAAGCTGTACTCCACGGCGCCGAAGGCCTTGACGCTCATCATGTTCACGCCGATCAGCGCGCCCGAGAAGATCACCACCCAGGCCCAGCGCGGCACCTCGGGGAACCAGTAGCCCATGTACAGGCCCACGGCCGTCACCTCGGTGCCCACGGCCAGCACCACACAGGCCCAGTAGGCATAGCGCACCACGAAGCCGGCCCAGGGGGCGATGTAGTGCTCGGCATAGGCGCCGAACGAGCCCGAGGTCGGATGGGCCACCGTCATCTCGGCCAGGCAGCCCATGAGCAGCAGCGAGATCACCGCGCCGATGGCATAGCTGATCAGCACGCTGGGCCCGGCGAAGCCGATGGCAAAGCCGCTGCCCAGGAACAGGCCGGTGCCGACGGCACCGCCGATGGCGATCATGGTCATCTGTCCGGCGGACAGCTGCTGTTGGAGTCCGGCTTCGCGCTGGACGATGTCTTCGAAGGCTGGCATGGGTTGTTGTCTCCGTTGCTGTGGGGGGCTTCGGAGGCGGATGCTAGTTACGGCCTTCGCAGGGCGTTTAGTAGTTATCCCTAAATGCGCTTGATCTTGGATAAGTTATTCTGTGAAATATGAATTCATAGGTGGTTTATGTCAATCGAGATCGACAGAACGGACCGGCTGCTGATCCGCGCCTTGCAGGACAACGCGCGGCTGACCTCGGGCGAATTGGCGCAACGCGTGCACTTGTCGCAATCGCCGTCGTGGCGGCGCATCAAGCGGCTGGAGGATGAGGGCGTGATCACCGGCTACCACGCCGCGCTGAGCCGGCGCGCCATCGGCTTTGGCGTGCTGGCCTTCGTGATGGTGGGCATAGACCATCAGAACGAGGAGTCATCGCGCCACTTCCAGGAAGCGGTCTGCGCCATTCCCGAGGTCGTGATGTTCCACGGCATCTCGGGGCCGGAGGACTTCCTGCTGGTCGTCGTGGCGCGCGATCTCGATGCCTATTCGGACCTGCTGCTCACCCGCTTGCACCGGCTGCCCGGCGTGCGCCAGGTGCACACGCATTTCTCGCTGCAGGAGTTCAAGGGGCAGTTGGCGGGGCTGCCCGTGGAATAACGGCTGGTGGTGGCGGCTGTTGGCGGCCGGCAGCGCCTGGCTGGTTGCTACAGCAGGCCGCTGTCCAGCGCCTGCATGCCATGGCGCACGCGCACGCGGTTGCAGGCATCGCTGCCGGCCGCAAATTCGCGGCAAGGCGAGGGCCGCCACTCGTAGATGCCGCAATGGGCCTTCTCGCCCACCTTGCCCACCAGCGCTGCGCAGCGCGGGCGCGACCAGTCCGTGCCGCGCATGCGGCAGGTGTAGTCGGTGACTTCCTCGATCAGCCCGGCCGGCACGCGGCCACCATGCTCCTGCGACTCATGCACGGAAAAGTCCACGCGGAACGATGCGCAGCAGGCGCCGCAGCTCAGGCAGGGGTGGGTCATGGCGTGGGCAAGCAGGTGCAGGTGCGGATCGTGGGAGCGCGATTGTCGCGCGCACGCGTGCGGGGCGCCTGGAACCGGCCAAAAACCATGACGGCCATTTGGCAAGACCCTGCCTCTTACTCCGATACCATGCGCGGGCTTCCCACGGGGATTCGATCAAAATCAAAATGAGAATAAAAATCAGTTGATACAACACGCCATGCATTCGATGAATCCCGGGACGGACGCCACGGCTCCGTCCGCACTGTCCGCGCCTCCCAGCTCTCCAAGCCCGGCCACCGCTGCGGCCATCACCCTGGATGCGCTGCCGCGCCAGGTTCCGGCGCGCGTGGTCGAACTCCATGCGGCGCGCGACACGGCCGAGCAGGAACTGCTGCTGCGCCTCATGGAAATCGGTTTCCTGCCGGGCGAGCCCGTTCGCATCCTGGCCGCAGGCTTTCCGGGCGACGACCCGCTGGCCGTGCGCGTGGGCCAGGCCACGTTCGCGCTGCGCCGCCATGAGGCGGCCCTGGTGCGCGTGGCGCCGGAGGCGGTGGCATGAGCGCGTCGTCCTCTCCCAAACTCATCCAGCCGCTGCAGCCTGCCCAGGGTGGCGGCGGCGGTGGTGATTCCGCATTGCGCCTGGCCTTGCTGGGCAACCCCAACTGCGGCAAGACAGCATTGTTCAACCTGCTGACCGGCGCGCGCCAGAAGGTGGCCAACTACGCGGGCGTGACCGTGGAGCGCAAGGAAGGCTGGCTGAGCACGGCCAGCGGCCGGCGTGTGCGCGTGCTGGACCTGCCGGGCACCTACAGCCTGCACGCCCACAGCGAGGACGAACGCATCACGCGCGACATCGTCTCGGGCCGCCACGCGCGCGAGGCGCCGCCCGAACTGCTGGTCTGCGTCACCGACGCCACCCATCTGCGCCTGAACCTGCGCCTGGTGCTGGAAGCCCAGCGCCTGGGCCTGCCCATGCTGCTGGTGCTCAACATGAGCGACATGGCCAGGCGCCAGGGCATCGATATCGACCGCGAAGCGTTGTCACGCGCCCTGGGCATGCCCGTGCTGTCCACGGTGGGCGTGCGCCAGGACGGCGCGCGCGAACTGCTGCAATGGCTGGACGGCCCCGAAGCCCGCGCCCTGGCAGCGCCGCAGCTGCAGGCCCCGGCCCGCCCGGGCGATGCGCGCGAGCAGGTGCTGGCCCTGCACCAGCAGGTGGCCCGCATCATGGCCGACTGCGTCAAGGAGCCCGTGGTGGACACCCGGCGTGATGACCGCATCGACGCCGTGGTGCTGCACCCGCTGTGGGGCATGCTGCTGCTGGCGGCCACGCTGTTCCTGATGTTCCAGGCCGTGTTCAGCTGGGCGCAGCCGCTGATGGATGGCATCGAGGGCGGCGTCTCGGCCGTCTCGGCCCTGGTCAACGAGCACATGCCCGAAGGCGCGCTGCGCAGCCTGCTGGCCGACGGCGTGATCGCGGGCACGGGCGCCGTGCTGGTCTTTCTGCCGCAGATCCTGATCCTGTTCCTGTTCATCCTTGCTCTCGAAGACTCGGGCTACCTGCCGCGTGCCGCCTTCATGCTGGACCGCATCATGGGCAAGGTCGGCCTGTCGGGCCGCTCCTTCATTCCGCTGCTGTCCAGCTTCGCCTGCGCCGTGCCCGGCATCATGGCCACGCGCTCCATCACCAGCTGGCGCGACCGCCTGGTGACGATCATGATCGCGCCGCTGATGACCTGCTCGGCGCGCCTGCCGGTCTATGCGCTGCTGATCAGCGCCTTCATTCCCGAGCGCACGGTGGGCGGCATCTTCAACCTGCAGGGCCTGGTGCTGTTCGCGCTGTACGTGGCCGGCATCGCCAGCGCCATGGCCGTGGCCGGCGTGGCCAAGTTGGCCGGCCGCAGCGCCGGACCCACGCCGCTGCTGATGGAGCTGCCCTCCTACCGCTGGCCCAGCCCGCGCAGCCTGGCCCTGGGCCTGTACGAGCGCGCCATGATCTTCCTGCGCCGCGTGGGCGGCATCATCCTGACCGTGAGCATCGTGCTGTGGTTCCTGGCCAGCTACCCGGCGCCGCCCGATGGCGTCACCGAGGCGGCCATCCGCTACAGCTTTGCGGGCCGCATCGGCGGCTGGCTGGAGGTGGTGCTGGCGCCGATCGGCTTCAACTGGCAGATCGCCATCGCCCTGGTGCCCGGCATGGCCGCGCGCGAGGTGGCCGTCAGCGCCATGGGCACGGTCTATGCCCTGTCCGCCGCCAGCGACGAGGCCATGGCCGAGCAACTGGGCCCGCTGATCGCCCACACCTGGTCTATGGCCACGGCGCTGTCGCTGCTGGCCTGGTTCGTGTTCGCGCCCCAGTGCATCTCCACGCTGGCCGCCGTGCGGCGCGAGACCAACGGCTGGCGCTATCCGCTGCTGATGACCGGCTATCTGTTCGCGCTGGCCTACCTTGCCAGCTTCATCACCTACCGCGTGGCCATCGCATTGGGCGCGGGCTGAAAGGAACAAGCACCATGTGGCAGAACATCATCGTCGGGCTGATCGTGGCCCTGGCCGGCGTGTCCCTGGTCTGGCGCTATCTGCCCGCGCGCTGGCGCCAGAAGGCCGGGCAGATGCATCCGGCGCTGGCGCCCAAGGATGCGGGCGGCTGTGGCGGCTGCAGTGCCTGCGGCGGAGACAGTTGCGCACCGGACAAGCGGGGGCCGTAAGGCCACGGCCCGAACTTCCGCCAGGAAAAAAAGAATGCCTGCAGGCGCAAAGCCTGCAGGCATTCTTTTTTGAGCGGACTGCGTTGTCAGTTCGGCTGGCGGCCCAGCAGCAGGTATTCCATCAGAGCTTTCTGCACATGCATCCGGTTCTCCGCCTCATCCCAGACCACGGACTGCGGCCCGTCGATGACCTCGGCCTCCACTTCCTCGCCGCGGTGGGCGGGCAGGCAGTGCATGAACAGGGCATCGCCACGTGCGGCGGCCATCATTTCGGCGTCCACGCACCAGTCGGCAAAGGCCTTCTTGCGGGCTTCGTTCTCGGCCTCGTAGCCCATGCTGGTCCACACGTCGGTGGTCACCAGGTCGGCGCCCTTGCAGGCGTCCAGCGGGTCCTTGAAGACCTTGTAGCAGCCCTCGCGCGGGGTCTTGCCGCCAAAGGCCAGCTTCTCGTCCACCTCGTAGCCGCCCGGCGTGCTGACGTGGACGGTGAAGCCCAGCAGGTCGGCCGCCTGCAGCCAGGTGTTGGCCATGTTGTTGCCGTCGCCGACCCAGGCGACGGTCTTGCCCTGGATCGAGCCGCGGTGCTCGATGAAGGTGAAGATGTCGGCCAGGATCTGGCAGGGGTGGAACTCGTTGGTCAGGCCGTTGATGACGGGAACGCGCGAGTATTCGGCAAAGCGCACGATCTTGTCCTGGCCATAGGTGCGGATCATCACCAGGTCGGTCATGCGGCTGATGACGCGTGCGCTGTCCTCGATGGGCTCGGCGCGGCCCAGCTGGCTGTCGCCCGTGGTCAGGTGGACCACCGAGCCGCCGAGCTGGTACATGCCCGCCTCGAAGCTCACGCGGGTGCGCGTGCTGGCCTTCTCGAAGATCATGGCCAGCGTGCGGTCGCTGAGCGTGTGGTGCTTTTCGTAGCCCTTGAACTTCTTCTTGATCAGGGCCGCTCGTTCGAGCACATAGGCGTACTCGTCGGCCGTGAAGTCGGAAAACTGCAGATAGTGCTTGATGGCAGTCATAGGCAGGTACTCATTCGGACAGGAATTGCACGATCAGGGGCTTGAGCTTGGCGACCACTTCGTCGGCTTCGGCCTCGGTCATGATCAGCGGCGGCACCAGGCGCACCACGGTGTCGGCGGTCACGCTGAACAGCAGGCCGGCTTCGGCGCCACGGCCCAGCAGGGCGCCGCAGGGCTTGTTCAGCTCGATGCCGATGATCAGGCCCTGGCCGCGCACATCGACCACGCCCTTGACGTCGGCCAGTTCCTTTTGCAGCGTGGCCTTCAGGTGGTCGCCCACCTTGGTGGTGTGGGCCAGCAGGCCGTCCTCTTCCATGATGCGGATGGTTTCGATGCCCGCGCGCATGGCCAGCGGATTGCCGCCGAAGGTGGAGCCATGGTTGCCCGGCTGCAGCACGGTGGCCGCCTTGCCATGGGCCACGACGGCGCCGATGGGCACGCCCGAGCCCAGGCCCTTGGCCAGGGTCATCACGTCGGGAATGATGCCGGCCCACTGGTGGGCGAACCACTTGCCCGTGCGGCCCATGCCGGCCTGGACTTCGTCGAACATCATCAGCCAGCCGTTGGCATCGCACAGTGCGCGCACCTGCTGCATGTACTCGATGCGCATGGGGTGCAGGCCGCCTTCGCCCTGGATGGGCTCCATCATCACGGCCACCACGTCGGGGTTGCCGGCCGTGGCCTTCTGGAGCGCCTCGAAGTCGTTCACCGGCACGCGCAGGAAGCCGTCGAGCAAGGGGCCGAAGCCGTCGCGCACCTTGGGGTTGCCCGTGGCCGTCATGGTGGCGATGGAGCGGCCGTGGAAGGCATGCTCGTAGACCACGATCACCGGCTTGGCGATGCCCTTGTCCACGCCGTACTTGCGCGCGATCTTGATGGCGGCCTCGTTGGCCTCCAGGCCCGTGCTGCAGAAGAAGACATTGGTCATCTTCGAGCGCTCGGTCAGCAGCTTGGCCAGCGTTTCCTGGCCGGGCACGTGGTAGTAGTTGGAGGTGTGGATGAGCTTGGCCACCTGGTCCTGCAGCGCAGGCACCAGCTTGGGGTGGTTGTGGCCCAGCGTGTTCACTGCAATACCGCCCAGCGCATCGAGGTACTGCTTGCCGTTGACGTCCCACACGCGGCAGCCCTGGCCTCGCTCCAGAGCGATCGGTACGCGGCCATAGGTGTTCATCACGTGGGGCGAGGCAGCCTCAATGAAAGCGGTCATTGCAAAAATCTCCTGAGCTGGAAAGTAAACGGCATCCGGGCGTTGCCGCCGCAGATGCCTGAAAAACAGCGAAGCCCGATTCTAGGGGCCGCGCGATGGCCTACCGTTGCGGTTTGCGCATCACAGCCATGCAATGAGCCTACGCCACACTTGGGTAGTGCGCTGCAACAAGGCCTCAGCTCTTATATAAGAGATAAAATGCCGGCTTGGCCTGCTGGCAGCGATCCTGCCTGTGGGCTCTGACTTTTTTGAAGGACTTGCGCAAACAGGACGTGGCAGGGCGCCGTGCCCCTTGGCAGGTCGCCTGTTGTGTTCCTTGTTGCGCAAGTCGTATTTTGGCGTGCATCCTGATGGTCTCTCCCTCCAGCAAAGAACTGTTCATCCAGGGCATCACCCACGAAGGCAAGACTTTCCGGCCCAGCGACTGGGCCGAGCGGCTGGCAGGCGTCATGAGCCAGTTTCGCCCCGGTGGTGCCCAGCGCGGCAGCCACCTGAGCTACTCGCCCTGGTGTGTTCCCACAACGCTCAATGGCGTCAAGTGCGTGGTCGTGCACCGCGACCTGCGCGACTACGAGCCCATGGCCTGGGATTTCTGCCTGAACTTCGCCAAGGACAACAACCTGCAGGTTGCCGAGGCCTGCCTGATACCGGACGAGCCGGCCCGCTGAGGCCGGCTTCTTTTTTTGCGGGTCGTTCCCGTCCGATGTGAAGCGCGCCTGGGGTGCGTTTTTTTTCGCCTGTGCTCCGGAGGGGGGGGGGCTTTTTTGGTGGATCCTGCGGATGCAGGAGCATCGTTCAGGCACAAAAAAACCGCCCGAAGGCGGTTTTCTCGTTCGCTGACAGCGCACCCGTTACAAACGGCAGATGGCCGGAGCCATCCGTGCGGTTGCCTAATTGGATTAGGCGGCGGCCAGGGCCTTGACCTTGGCGGACAGGCGGCTCTTGTCGCGAGCGGCCTTGTTCTTGTGGAAGATGCCCTTGTCGGCGATCGTGTCCAGAACGGATTGGGCTGCGGCAAACAGTTCGGTTGCCTTGGCCTTGTCGCCAGTCAGAACGGCCTTTTCGACCTTCTTGACGGCGGTGCGGTACTTGGAACGCAGCGAGGTGTTGGCTGCGTTGAGCTTCGTGTCCTGGCGGACGCGCTTGCGGCCGGAGGCGAGACGGGGGTTCTTCTTTGCGGGCTTGGATGCCATGATATGTATTCCTAGTGTCTGAGGATGTTGTCGGCGAAGCGCGGGATTATAGCACGCAGCCCGGACAGGGCCTTGAGGGCCCAGGCCGCACGGGCCGGCCTGTTGCAACGGAGTGCAAGAGCGGCCAGGCCCGCCTGGCGCGCCGGCCGGCGGGGCATGCCAGCGCATACACTCCCCACGGTGTCACTGTTCAAAGCCGCCTCCACCGTTTCCCTGCTGACGCTGGCCTCCCGTATCACCGGGCTGGTGCGCGATCTGCTCATGGCCTCCATGTTCGGAGCCAATGCGCTGACCGATGCGTTCAATGTCGCCTTCAGGATTCCCAATCTCTTTCGGCGGCTGTTCGCCGAGGGGGCCTTCAGCCAGGCCTTCGTGCCGGTGCTGGCCGCCAGCAAGGCCAAGGAGGGGGACGAGGCCACGCGCACGTTGATCTCGCACGTGGCCACGCTGCTGTTCTGGGTGCTGCTGGTGACCTGCGTGCTGGGCGTGGTGGGCGCGCCGCTTCTGGTCTGGCTGCTGGCCAGCGGCCTGCGCCAGTCGCCCGAGGGCTATGACGCCGCCGTGCTGATGACACGCTGGATGTTCCCCTACATCGGCTTCATGTCCCTGGTGGCGCTGTCTGCCGGCGTGCTCAATACCTGGCGGCGCTTTGCCGTCTCGGCCGCCACGCCGGTGCTGCTGAACCTGGCCATGATCGCCGCCGCCTTCTGGGGCGCGCCCTGGCTGCAGGCGCGTGGCATCGAGCCCATCTATGCCATGGCCGGTGGCGTGATGCTGGGCGGCGTGCTGCAGCTGGCGGTGCAACTGCCTGCGCTGGCGCGCCTGGGCCTGCTGCCGCGCATCGGCTTTTCGCCAGCTGCGCTGCGCGAAGCCTGGGCCGAGGCCGGCGTGCGCCGCATCCTCAAGCTGATGGCGCCGGCCCTGCTGGGCGTGGGCGTGGCCCAGGTCTCGCTGATGATCAACACCCAGATCGCCTCCTATCTGCAACCGGGCAGCGTGACTTGGCTGTTCTATGCCGACCGGCTCATGGAGTTTCCGACGGCGCTGCTGGGGGTGGCGCTGGGCGTGGTGCTCACCCCCCAGCTGGCCGCTGCCAAGGCGGCCGACGACTCGGAGCGCTACTCGGCCATGCTGGACTGGGGGCTGCGCCTGGTGGTGCTGCTGTCCGTGCCGTGCGCCGTGGGCCTGCTCACTTTTGCCGAGCCGCTGGTGGCCACGCTGTTCCACCGCGGTGCGCTGCAGGACAGCGACGTGGGCCAGATCGCTCTGGCGCTGGTCGGCTACGGCGCAGGCCTGGTGGGCCTGGTGGCCATCAAGGTGCTGGCGCCGGGCTACTACGCCAGCCAGGATATCCGCACGCCCGTCAAGATCGCCATCGTGGTGCTGGTCATCACCCAGCTGCTCAACCTGGTCCTGGTGCCCTTCATGGCGCATACCGGCCTGGCGCTGTCCATCGGCCTGGCGGCCCTGGTCAATGCGGGCTGGCTGCTTTGGGGTCTGCTGCGCCGGGGTGTCTACCGTCCCAAGCCGGGTTGGGGCCGGCTGGGCTTGCAGGTGGTCGCGGCCAGCAGCCTGCTGGCCGTGCTGCTGACCTGGGGCAGCCAGCATTTCGACTGGATCGCGCTGCGCGCCAACGGCTGGCAGCGTGTGGGCCTGCTCGCCGCGCTGATGGCCGCCTCGGTGCTGCTGTACTTCGGTGCGCTGTGGGCGGCGGGGCTCAAGCTGCGCGCACTGCTGCGGCGCTGAGAGGCATCGCCCAAACCCGCATAATTGCAGGCTTGGGCGCTGCAATATACAAAGCATCATGAGCTGGAGTTACGAAGACACGCCAACGGCCCTGCAATACTTTGCAGCGCTGGTGCAAAGCGATGACCACCTGCCGTTGATGGAGGCGGCAATCAGCATCGCCCAGGATGCCGTGCCCGATCTCGACCTGCAGGCGGCCAGCGCCGAGCTGGACCGGCTGCAGGTGCGCCTGCTCCAGCGCCTGGCCGGCGAAACCGATTCCCTGCAGCGCCTGCGCGTGCTCAACCAGTTCTTCTATGGCGAGCTGGGCTTTGGCGGCAATCTCAACGATTACTACGACCCGTCCAACAGCTACATCCACCACGTGCTGCAGACGCGGCGCGGCATTCCCATCAGTGTGGCGCTGATCTGGCTGGAGCTGGCTGCGGCCATCAATCTGCCGGCACAGGGCGTGAGCTTTCCCGGGCATTTCCTGGTCAAGCTGCGCCTGCCCCAGGGGCAGGTGGTGATGGACCCGCTGAGCGGTGAATCCTTCTCGGCCAACAGCCTGGCCGAGCGGCTGGAGCCCTTCTGGCAGAACGCCGGCCTGTCCGCCGAGGAGGCGGCTCCGCTGGGCATGTACCTGCAGGGCGCATCGCCGCGCGACATCCTGGAGCGCATGCTGCGCAATCTGCAGGAGATCCACCATGCGCGGCGCGACTGGCCGCTGCTGGTGGCCGTGCTCAACCGGCTGGCCGTGCTGCGGCCCGACATGCCGGAGATCTTCCGGGACCGGGGGCTGGCCTATGCGCAATGGGGAGTGACCGAGCGTGCGCTCGAAGACCTGGAGCGCTTCCTGCATTCCCAGCAGGGCGCGCAGGCCGTGGCCGTGCGCGAGGTGATCCGGCGGCTCAGGGGGCTGTAGCGGCGGCAACCCCCAGTGTCGGAGCGCTGCTCAGACCAGCCGGACGGCTTCCAGCTCTTTCTTGAGATAGGCGTAGAACAGTGGCGCCGCCACCAGGCCTGCGGGGCCGAACACCGACTCGGCCACGAACATCACGGCCAGCAGCTCCCAAACGCCCATGTGCGTGCGCTGGCCCACCACCTTGGCGTTGATCACGTACTCGGCCTTGTGGATCAGGATCAGAAAGCCCAGGCAGGCCGCGGCGGCCACCGGGGAGACCGACAGTCCCACGATGGTGATCACCGCATTGCACAGCAGGTTGCCCACGATGGGCACCAGGCCCGCGATGAAGGTCAGCGTGATCAGGGCTGGCGTGTAGGGCAGGGTCAGGTTCCAGTGCGGCAGCACGCCCAGCAGGAAGATGGCCGTCAGGAAGGTGTTGAAGGCCGCAATCCAGAACTGCGCCGCCACGATCTGGCGGAAGGCCAGCCCCATGAGCCGGATGCGTTCGCGCAGCGCAGCCACCAGGGGCGGGCGGCGCGTGGTGATGGGACGCACGGCGGCCAGCGCGCCGATGATCAGGCCCACATAGGCGTACAGCAGGCCGGTAAGCCAGGCGCGGCCCGCATGGGCCAGGGCGCCGGCCTTGGCCGCCAGGTAGCTGGCCAGCAGGTGCTGGATTTCCTGCGCGCCGTCCGGCAACTGGTCGGCCATGTCGGCGGGCAGCTTGTCACGCAGCTCCAGCACCGTGTGGGCCAGATAGTCGAGCAGCTCGCGGTACTGCTGCGGCGCGTCGGTGATGTAGGTGCGTGTATGCGAGAGCGCGCCGCTCAGCAGGGCCAGCGGCGCAAGAATGACGATGGTGGCTGCCACCAATTGGGTCCAGCGCGGCAGCGAGCCGCGCCGGGCCTTGGGCTGGGCCCTTGCCAGCAGCCCGGCAAGGGCGCGCGTGACCAGAAAGCCCACGCAGACACAAAGCATGCCCGGCAACAGGCCCTGCCACATGATCAGCAGCAGGGCGCCTGCCATCAGCACATAGCTGGAAAGCGTCACGCCGCGCGTGGGCGCGGGCTGCGGGGAGATGATGGGCGAGGGCAGGTGCTGGGTCATGCGCTGCGGGCCCGTGGTCAGCGGACCTCGACAGGCTCGCCCTCGCCGCGTGCGGCGATGCGTCCGATGGTGTAGACCGTCTCGCCCAGCTGCTTGAGCGTGGCGGCCGTGGCTTGGGCAGCTTCGGCGGGCACGACAACGACCATGCCGATGCCGTTGTTGAAGGTACGGTTCATTTCCACGGCGTCGATGCCCGCCGTCTTCTGCAGCCAGGCGAACAGCTCGGTCTGGGGCCAGCTGCCGGCATCCAGGTGGGCGGCCAGGCCTTCGGGCAGCACGCGGGGGATGTTCTCTAGCAGGCCGCCGCCGGTGATGTGGGCCAGCGCCTTGATGGGGTGCTGCTCCAGTGCGGCCAGCACGTTCTTCACGTACAGGCGCGTGGGTTCCATGATGGCCTGCTTGAACGGCTTGCCGTCCAGCGATTCGGGCAGGCTGCCCTGGGCTTCGGCGCGCTCGATGCATTTGCGCACCAGGGAGAAGCCATTGGAGTGCACGCCGGCCGAGGCCAGTCCCAGCACCACGTCGCCTGCGGCCACGCTCTGGCCCGTGAGGATCTTGGATTTTTCGACGGCGCCGACGGCAAAGCCCGCCAGGTCGTATTCGCCGGCCGGGTACATGCCGGGCATTTCGGCGGTTTCGCCGCCGATCAGTGCGCAGCCCGACAGCTCGCAGCCGCGTGCAATGCCGCCGACCACGGCAGCGGCCGTGTCCACGTCCAGCTTGCCGCAGGCGAAATAGTCGAGGAAGAACAGGGGCTCGGCGCCCTGGACCAGCACGTCGTTGACGCTCATGGCCACCAGGTCGATGCCCACGGTGTCGTGCATGTTCCACTCGAAGGCCAGCTTGAGCTTGGTGCCCACGCCATCGGTGCCCGAGACCAGCACGGGTTCCTTGTAGCGCTTGGGCACCTCGAACAGCGCGCCGAAGCCTCCGATGCCGGCCATCACGCCTTCGCGCATGGTCTTCTTGGCCAGCGGCTTGATGCGCTCGACCAGCGCATCGCCAGCGACGATGTCGACGCCGGCGTCTTTGTAGGAAATCGGGGTAGAGGAGGGGGCAGAAGAGCTCATGGATGGGTACGGTGCGGTAGGCCCGATGCCGGGCTGGAACCCCGGGATTCTACGGCGCCGGCCGCCGGCAGGCGCGCGCGCCAGTGGGCTTCGAGGGGGCTTTCGTTGCACATGCGGGCCGGCTGCCGCCGTGCCGGGCGCCGCGCAGACTAAAATCCCTCGTCCGCCCGGGAGCTCCCGGGCGTTGTCCGCCTTGCCGCAGCGCTGCGCCGAGGCGGGCCTGTCTTTGCTCTCAACCCAATGCCGTTGCCGATTCCTCTGCCTGCTTTTGCCGCATGGACCCGCCTGGATACAGGAAAGGGGGCGCTGCGCGTATGTCGCAGATGAAGCAGCTGGCTCTGGATATCAGCATGGCGTCGAGTCCGACGCTGTCGCGCTTTTTCGTCGGTCCCAATGCCGCAGTGATCGATCATCTGCGCCACTGGGTGGGCGACGGCCGCATGCAGACCGCCCGCACGCCGGTGCCCACCTATCTTTGGGGCGAGTCGGGCTCGGGCAAGACCCACCTGCTCAAGGCCGTGCGCGAGGCGCTGCGCGAGCAGGGCGCCATGGTGGGCTGGATGGATGCATCCACCCTGTTCCCGCCGCCGTTCGACGAGCGCTGGGCGGCTGTGCTGATGGACGACGTGGACATCTACACTCCGCTGCAGCAGGCGCGGGCCTTCAACTGGTTCGTGAATGCGACGAGCCCGGCCACGGGCTCGCCGCGCTGGGTGCTGGGAGCCGGCCCCCTGCCGCCGGCCGACCTCAAGCTGCGCGAGGATCTGCGCACGCGGCTGGGCTGGGGCCATGTGTTCCAGCTGCAACTGCTCGATGAAACCGCGCGCCGCGCGGTGCTGCGCCAGGAGGCCGATGCCCGTGGCGTTTTTCTGGGCGACGATGTGATGGACTACATGCTCAAGCGCTTCTCACGCGACCTGGGCAGCCTGATGCAGCTGCTCGACATGCTCGACGGCTTTGCGCTTCGCAACAAGCGCGCCATCACCATTCCGTTGCTCAAGACGATGCTGGAAACCGAATGAGCCCACATTCTCGTGTGGGCAGGGACTGCGGGAGCCGGCGGAGCCTGCGTTGCAAGGGCAGCGCGGGACCCATTTTTTTAGGATATGCATGACCTCTGATCAGAAGCAACTCCGGCCCCGGCTGGCGTTGTTCGACCTGGACCATACGCTGCTGCCGCTCGATTCGGACTACGAGTGGGGCGAGTTCACGACGCGCATCGGCTGGACCGATCCGGCCGAGTTCGGCCGCCGCAACGCCGAGTTCTTCGCGCACTACCAGGCCGGCACGCTCGACGTGCACGACTATGTGCGCTTTGCCACCGAGGCATTCTGCGGCCGTGGCGCGCAACAGGCCGGCGAGGCGCATGAGCGCTTCATGCGCGAGGTGATCACCCCCGCGATCCGTCCCCAGGCGCTGGAGCTGCTGCGCACGCACCAGCAGGCGGGCGACCAGATCATCATCGTCACGGCCACCAACGAGTTCGTGACGCGCCCCATTGCCGCCGCACTGGGCGTGCAGGAGCTGATTGCCGTGGAACTGGAGCGCGACGCCCAGGGCTGGTTCACGGGCGAGATCCGTGGAACGCCCAGCATGCGCGACGGCAAGGTCCGGCGCATGCAACAGTGGCTGGATGCGCGTGGCCTGGACTGGGGCGGCGTGGAGAGCTTCTTCTACAGCGACTCCTGGAACGACGTGCCCCTGCTCGAACGCGTGGACCATCCCGTGGCCACCAACCCCGACGCACGGCTGCGCGCCCTGGCCCAGGAACGTGGCTGGCGCATTCTGGACCTGTTTGGCGAAGCACCATGATCAAGAACATCATCGACAAGCTGCTGGGCAAGACCTCGGCTGCCCCCCGCGCCCGCAAGTCCCCCTTCGGCAAGCGCCAGGAAGTGCCCGTGCAGGTGCACGGCATCGACCCCAACCTGGTGGACCGGCGTGCCATCGACGTGGTCGAGACGCTGCAGGACGCCGGCTACGAGGCCTACATCGTCGGCGGCGCCGTGCGCGACCTGCTGCTGGGCCTGCGCCCCAAGGACTTCGACGTGGCCACCAATGCCACGCCCGAGCAGGTCAAGGGCCTGTTCCGCCGCGCCTTCATCATCGGCAAGCGCTTTCGCATCGTGCACGTGGTCTATGGCCGCGGGCGCGAGAACGAGGTCATCGAAGTCTCCACCTTCCGCGCCTTCCTGGACAACAGCGCAGCCGAGGCCGTGAGCGGCAACGAGCGCACCAGCAAGGCCCAGCTCGCCGGCATGCACCATGCGGTGGACGCCAGCGGCCGCGTGCTGCGCGACAACGTCTGGGGCCCGCAGGACCAGGACGCCACGCGCCGCGACTTCACCATCAACGCCATGTACTACGACCCGCGCACGCAGATCGTGGTGGACTATCACAAGGGCATCGACGACGCCAAGAAGCGCATGCTGCGCATGATCGGCGACCCGGCCACGCGCTACCGCGAAGACCCGGTGCGCATCATCCGCGCCGTGCGCTTCGCGGCCAAGCTGGCGGGCAAGGGCTTCAAGATCGAGCCCAAGACCGCCAAGCCCCTGGTGGAATGCGAGCCCTTGCTGGCCGATGTGCCGCAAAGCCGCTTGTTCGATGAAATGCTCAAGCTGCTGCAGACCGGCCACGCGCTGGCCTCGGTGGAGCAGTTGCGTGGCCTGGGCCTGGCACGCGGCATCTACTCGCTGCTGGATGTGGTGGTCGAGCGCGCGGAGCAGCCCTTTGTGCGCGCCGCGCTGACCGACACCGACCGCCGTGTCGAGGAAGGCAAGCCCGTGGCGCCCAGCTTCCTGCTGGCCTGCGTGCTGTGGCATGACGTCAAGACCGGCTGGGAGCGACGCCTGAACCAGCGCCAGCACCCCTTCCCCGCGCTGCAGGAATCCATCGACGAAGTGTTCGACCAGCGCATCGGCGATGTCTCGGGCCGCGGCAAGCTGGCCGCCGACATGCGCGAGATCTGGGTCATGCAGCCGCGCTTCGACAAGCGCACGGGCGCCACGCCGTTCAGCCTGGTGGCCCAGCCGCGCTTTCGCGCGGGCTTCGACTTCATGCGCCTGCGCGCCGACATCGGCGAGGTCGATGAAAGCCTGGCCAGCTGGTGGCAGGAATTCCAGAACGCCGACGACGCGCGCCGCGACGACCTGATCGCCCAGGCCCGCGACGAGCAGCGCGCCCGCCAGCGCAGCGCCGAGCCCAAGGTGCACCGCGTGGCCAAGGCTCGCCCTGCGCGCGAGGAGGCCGGCGCTGGCGAAGCGCAGCAGGCCGACGCACCTGCTGCCGCCTTGCCCCAGGTGGAGGGTGAGGAAGGATCAGCGCCCAAGAAGCGCCGCCGCCGTCGCCGCAAGCCACAGGGCGGTGGTGATGGCGCCGTGGGCGGGGATGACTGAGCCGGGGCACTGGGTCGCCATTGGCCTGGGCGCCAATCTGGGCGACCGGGGCCAGGCGCTGGCCCAGGCGCTGCAGGCCATTGGCGGCCTGCCTGGCACGCGCCTTGTGGCCGTGTCCTCTCTCTACAGCACGGCGCCCGTCGATTCCAGCGGTCCGGACTATCTGAACGCCGTGGCCGCCGTGCACACCACGCTGCAGCCGCTGGCGCTGCTCGATGCGCTGCAGGCCATCGAACTGGCGGCCGGCCGTGAGCGTCCCTACCGCAACGCGCCGCGCACGCTGGACCTGGACATCGAACTGTGGGACGACGAGCGCATCGCGCTGCCGCGCCTGAGCGTGCCGCACCCGCGCATGCACGAGCGCGCCTTCGTGCTCGTGCCGCTGGCCGAGATCGCGCCTGAGCGCATCACGCCAGGGCAATTGCAGGCCGTGGCGGGGCAGGGCATTTGTCTGGCGCACAAGCCTGGCTGGCATCTCCGACAAGCCTGAATCCCGACAGTGGCCTGAATGAAAAAGCCGCAGCGCCCTGAGGGCGGCTGCGGCTTTTTGCCAGTCGGGACGCGGTGGATCGGCTCAGTCCACCTTCGCTCCGGAGGCCTTGACGATGGGCTGGTACTTGGCGCGCTCGGCGGCCATGAACCTGTCGAATTCGGCGGGCGTGGAGGACACGGGCTCGGCCATCAGGGTCTCGAAGCGGGTCTTGGTCTCGGGCGCGGCCAGTGCATCGCCAAAGGCCTTACTCAGCTTGTCCAGCACGGGCTTGGGCGTGCCGGCCGGGGCCACCAGGCCCCACCAGGTGTCGATGGAAAAGCCGGGGAAGGTCTTGGACAGTGCGGGCACGCCGGGCAGCAGCGTGGTGGGGTTCAGCGTGGTCACGGCCAGCGCCTTGAGCTTGCCCGAGCGGATGTTGGGCGCTGCGGCGGCCAGGTTGTCGATGTTGAAGTCCACCTCGCCCGACAGCAGGGCCAGCTGGGCCGGGTTGGCTCCGCGGTAGGGCACGTGCAGCGCGAAGATGCCGGCCTTTTGCTTGAGCATTTCGCCGGCCAGGTGGCCCGCGCTGCCGTTGCCGCCGCTGCCGTAGTTGAGCTTGCCGGGGTTGGCCTTGGCGTAGGCGATCAGGTCGGCCACGCTGTGGATCTTGAGCTGCTCGGCACGGGCCGCGTTCATCACCAGCACATTGGGCACGCGCACCATCTGGGTGATGCCGGCGAAGTCCTTGCCCGCGTCATAGGGCATCTTGGCGTACAGCCAGGGATTGACGGCATGGGTGGCCGTGGCGGCCAGGCCGATGGTCATGCCGTCCGGCGTGGCGCGGGCAATGGCGTCGGCGCCGATGTTGCCGCCGGCGCCGGCCTTGTTGTCGATGATCACCACTCCCAGGGAGTCACGCACCCGCTCGGCCAGCGCGCGCGAGGTGATGTCCAGCGGACCGCCGGGCGCATAGGGCACGATCAGGCGGATGGGCTCTTGCGCCAGGGCAAGCGGGGAGGCCAGGGCAGCAGCGGCCGCCATGACCGAGAGAAGGCTGTTTCTACGGTTCATAGGGGCGCTATTGTGCAAAAAAATTGCGACACCTGGCTGCGCGTAGGTATGCAGAGCAGTTTTTCTGCGTATTGATTGATCTGCCCTGGCTTCAGGCCGCCTTGTCGGCTTCCGTGGTGAATGCGTCGGCGTAGAACTCTTCGTCGGGCAGGCCACGCTGGTGCACATAGGCCTGGTGCGCGGAATCGACCACGATGGGCGCGCCGCAGGCATAGACCTGGTGGCCCGAGAGGTCGGCAAAATCGTCCAGCACGGCCTGGTGCACGAAGCCCGTGCGGCCGGTCCAGGCGTCTTCGGGCAGGGCATCCGAGACCACGGGCACGTAGCACAGCTGCGGCATGGCTTCGGCCTGTTCGCGCACCCAGGCGTCCATGTAGAGGTCTTCGGGGCGGCGGCCGCCCCAATACAGGGTGACGGAGCGGTGGATGTCCTTGTGGCGGATGTGCTCCAGCAATGCCTTGATGGGGGCGAAGCCCGTGCCCGAGGCCAGCAGGATGATGGGCTTGTCGCTGTCCTCGCGCAGGAAGAAGCTGCCGAACGGGCCTTCCACGCGGAGGATTTCCTTTTCCTTCATGGCGCCGAACACATGGTCGGTGAACTTGCCGCCGGGCATGTGGCGGATGTGCAGCTCCAGCCCCGGTGCCGTGTCCTGCACGTGGGGGGCCGTGGCCATGGAGTAGGCGCGGCGGGCGCCGTCGCGCAGGATGAACTCCACGTATTGGCCTGCGTGGTAGCGGAACTTGTCTGCGGCGGGCAGTTGCAGGCGCACCTGCATCACGTCGTGCGACTTCTTCTCCAGCGTGGCCACGCGCACGGGCATTTTCTTGATGGGAAAGGCGCTGGCATCGGTGACCTGGCGCGACTCCAGCACCACCGAGGTGGCCGGCCTGGCGCAGCAGGTGAGCACATAGCCGTCGGCCTCTTCCTGGGCGGTCAGCGCCTTGTCGGCATGCGGGCCATGGGTGACATCGCCACTGAGCTTCTTGCACTTGCAGGAACCGCAGGCACCGTCCTTGCAGCCATAGGGCAGGCCCACGCCGGAGCGGATGGCGGCGGCCAGGATGGTCTCGCTGCCCTGCGTGGCGAAGGCGCGGCCGCTGGGCTGTACGGTGATTTCGTGGGAAGCGTTGGCTATCTCGGTCATGTTCTCGGTATCCTCGGGGGCGCTGGCGGGCGCGTGGAGCGCGCCGGCGATCTTCTTTCCCGGACGGACATGCCGCTGCCGCGACCGGCGGCGCGCGGGTGGCCGCCCTCGCAACAGGCCAGGATTTTGCCCTCAAACCAAAACCCATTGGGCGCGCTGCCGGCGCGCTTTCGACGCGAACGCGTGCTCATCGTCGGCTGCGGCGACGTGGGGCTGCGCGTGGCTGGTGCATTGGCGGGCGCGCCCGGCGCGCGCTCCGGTGCCGCACGACGGGGCCCGCGCGTGCTGGCCCTGACGCGTGGCGCCGAGCGCCTGCAGGATCTGCGCGGGCGCGGCATCACGCCGCTGCTGGGCGATCTGGACGCACCAGCCACGCTGCGCCGTCTGGCCGGCCTGGCCACGCGCGTCGTCCACCTGGCGCCGCCACCCAATCCGCCCGCTGGCGAAGAGGGCTGGTGGCTGGACCCGCGCACCACGGCCCTGCTGCGCGTGCTGCGCCGTCGCGGCCGGCCGGCGAGCCTGGTCTATGGCTCGACCTCCGGCGTCTATGGCAACTGCGAGGGCGCCTGGATCGACGAAAGCCGCCCGCCCGCACCGGCCACGGCGCGTGCCCAGCGCCGCGTGAACGCCGAGCGTGCCGTGCGCTTTGCCGGGCGCGGCGGCCTGCGCGCCAGCATTTTGCGCATCCCGGGCATCTATGCGCCGGACCGGGAAAACGGTACGCCGCGCGGGCGGCTGCTGCGCGGCACGCCCCTGCTGTGTGCCGCAGAGGATGTCTACACCAACCACATCCATGCCGATGATCTGGCCCGCGCCTGCGTGCGGGCGCTGTGGCGCGGCCGGCCGCAGCGCATCTACCACGCCAGCGACGATACGCAGCTGCGCATGGGGGACTATTTCGACTTTGCGGCCGATCTCTACGGCCTGCCGCGCCCCGCGCGCATCACGCGCGAGCAGGCACAGCGCGAGCTGCCGGCCAGCCTGCTGAGCTTCATGGGGGAGTCACGCCGCCTGCGCAACCAGCGCCTGAAGGCCGAGCTGGGCCTGCGCCTGCGCTACCCCACCGTGGAGCAGGGCCTGCGCGCGTGAATCAGCGCGGATGGATGCCGCCGTTGGTGTCGTAGCAGCGAAATACGTTGCAGTGCGAGATGGGCGCCGAAGGCGGCAGCGGCTGCGGCGGCACGGGGCGCCCGACGATCCACGGCCGGTTGATGGCATTGGGCTGCAATGCGCGCGATTGCTGCAGCTGCTCATAGGCCTTGGGGCCCAGGCAGGCCATTTCCATTTGCTGCTGGGCGGCCTGACTGCGCGGGCCCCAGGTGGCGGGATCGGGATTGGACTCGGCCAGGATGGTGTCCAGACGGCGGCGCGCCTGCTGGCAGGCAGGTGAGTCGCCGCTGTCGCGCTGCGCCGAGTTCTCGCGCTCGCGCCGGCTGCGCGCCTCGCGCTCCTGCTGTTGGGCGCGTGCGCGGCGCTCGGCCTCTTCGCGGGTCAGTTGCTGGTTCTTGCGCTCTATGGCGGCGGCAGCCTGCGCGCGCTCGCGTTCCAGCTCTTCGGGGCTGGGGGCTTCCTGCACCTGCACGCGGTTTTCGCCGTCCTTGCAACTGCTGTTGGTGTAGGTGACGCGGCCGGTCTTGGCGTCCGTGCAGCGGATGACCTGGGCCGAGGCCGGGCCTGCGGTGAGTGCCACCACCAGCGTTGCAAGCATCGGTACAAGCGCCGCCAGTGCCCGGCGCTGGCAAAGGTCTTGGGTGCGGTGCATGGCGGTTTCCTTTCCCATCACAAACGGCACAGGGATGTGGTGCATTGCCGATTATGGTGCGCAGCGCAGGGGGCTGGACATGCCGCTGGTCAGCCGTTCAACGCCAGTGGCGCGGATCCTGCGTGGGGTAGGGGTTGCCGCCGCCCTGGCTTTCGCGCTGCATGCGCTCGATGGCGCGTTGCTGCTGCTCGCGGTCACGCTGCTGCTGTTCCCGGTCGCGTTGCTGGCGTTCACGATCGCGTTGCTGCTGGCCCTGGTCGCGCTCGCGGTCCCGCTGCTGGCGCTCGGCTTCGCGGCGCTGCTGCTCCTGCATGCGCTCGCGCAACTGGCGGTCGCGGTCCTGTGCCTGGCGGTCCCGGTCCCGGTCGCGCTCGCGCATTTCACGCTCGCGCTCCTGGCGGTCGCGCCAGGCGTCGCGGTTGCGCTCCTGCTGAATGCGCTCGCGCTCGTACTGCAGGCGATCGCGCTCACGCTGCAGGCGCTGGCGCTCGTACCAGCCGTTGTCGGGATAGGCGGGCTGCGTGGGATAGGAGGGGTAGATGACGCCGCCGCCAGAGGGGTAGCTGGGGTAGGTCGGATAGCTGGGGTAGCCGGAGCCCATGTCCGAGTAGCCATCGGGCGGCACGGCGCAGGCGGTGACCAGGGCGGCGAGGCCAAGGCCGGCCAGCAGGCGCAGCATGCGCAGGGGGCGCAGGTCACGCTGCTGGTGTGACTGCGCGGTGGGGGCGTTGGAACGGGGCATGGTATGGGGTCCGGGCAAAGGCGTGTTTCCTGTCTGGATCTCTTCCTATGACGTTTGACAGGCCGTATTGGTTGACCTGGGTCGTCCTTGCAAGGCAACAAGGGCGACAGCGGAGCTTCTATTTTGATAGCAATTCGCCCATATTCTGTAGGTGTTGCCAGATGAATTGCGCAGGCGTGGTGCGCAAGGGCGCCTGCCGCCCCGATCGCGGCAATGGCTTGCGGGCGCGGCTAGAATGGCCTCTGTCTTTGGCGGTGCGCAGTCCGTGCGCCGCAAAGCAGCGTTCTCAGGGCGGGGCGAAATTCCCCACCGGCGGTATCTGGATCTGTCTTTCGGCATGTGTCCAGGAGCCCGCGAGCGCCCGGCAAGCCGCAAGGTCGGCCGGGGTCAGCAGATCTGGTGAGATGCCAGAGCCGACGGTCACAGTCCGGATGAAAGAGATCGCGCAGCACCTGCATGGCAGGCGCCATGCCCATGGTTTTCCCATGGGCTGCGCCGCGCCATGCGGCGCCATGGCGCGCGCCCTGATTCATTTGTCTCATCTTGAAAGAGCACCATGAATCAGACTCCTGTCTCCTTGAATTTCTCCGCACACGGCACGGCCTCGGGCACGCCGTGGAGGGCCGTCGCGGGCCGCAGCCGCGTGGCCGTCATCTGCGCGAGCTGGCATACCGATGTCGTGCACCAGGCGCGCGACTCCATGGCGGCCGAACTGCAGGCCCAGGGCGTGGCCGCGCAGAACATCAGCCACTTCAATGTGCCCGGCGCCTTCGAGATCCCGCTGCTGGCCAAGAAGCTGGCCGACACTGGCCGCTTCGACGCCATCGTCGCCTGCGCTCTGGTGGTCAATGGCGGCATCTACCGCCATGAGTTCGTGTCCTCGGCCGTGATCGACGGGCTGATGCGCGTGCAGCTCGACACCGAGGTGCCCGTGTTCTCCGCCGTGCTCACGCCGCGCGACTTCCACGAGCACGGCGACCATGTGGAGTTCTTCCGCGCCCACTTCGTGAAGAAGGGCGTGGAGGTGGCCCATGCCTGCCTGGCGGCCCTGGACCAGCTGGCCCAGGTGCAGGCGCTGGGCCAGGCCCGCGCGGCCTGAGTTGCAAGCGCCGCCTGCGTCGCCGGTTGCGGCGCGCCACCCAGCACAGCTTTGGGTGGGGACGGATGCTCGTAAACACTGAGTTGGTGCCGAGTGTCGCGGCCCCGTCACGCGGCATTGCCAAGCCGCGATGACGGGAATAACGTGACGGCCTGTTTCAACTGAGGAGTGCGCGATGAAGATGTCCCGGAAGTTGTGTATTGCGGCCGTCGTGGCCGGCATGGGTGGCGTGGCCATGGCCCAGGAGCAGGTGATCCGCATCGGCCACATCGGCCCGGTGTCCGGTCCCCAGGCCAATTTCGGCAAGGACAACGAAAACGGCGTGCGCATGGCCATCGACGAGCTCAATGCCAAGGGCATGGAGATCGCCGGCAAGAAGGTCAAGTTCCAGCTGGTGGCCGAAGACGATGTGGCCGATCCCAAGCAGGGCACGGCCGCTTCGCAGAAGCTGTGCGACGACAAGGTCGCGGGCGCAGTGGCCTTCCTCAACTCGGGTGTGGCCATTCCCTCGTCCAAGGTCTTCCAGGACTGCGGCATTCCCATGATCACGGGCGCGGCCACCAACCCCGACCTGACCAAGCCCGGCTGGAACACCACCTACCGCGTGATCGCCAATGACAACGCGCTGGGCGCGGCACTGGCCAAGTACGCGGCGCAGACGCTCAAGCTCAAGACCGTGGCCATCATCGATGACCGCACGGCCTACGGCCAGGGCCTGGCCAATGTGTTCAAGAAGGATGCGGAAAAGCTGGGCGTGAAGGTCGTGGCCTCGGAGTTCACGAACGACAAGGCCACGGACTTCATGGCCATCCTGACCTCGATCAAGGCCAAGAAGCCCGATGGCATCTTCTACGGCGGCATGTACGGCCAGGCCGGCCCCATGCTGCGCCAGATGGCCCAACTGGGCCTGAACGATGCCAAGTACTTCGGCGGCGACGGCCTGTGCGTGCCCGAGCTGGCCAAGGTGGCGGCCGGTGCCAAGCCGCTGGACAACGTGATCTGCGCCGATGGCGGCGCCTCGCTGGCCAAGATGCCCGGCGGCACGGAATGGAAAAAGCGCTACGACGCCAAGTACCCCGGCCAGTTCCAAGTCTACAGCCCGTACTTCTACGATGCCACCATGATGCTGGCCGACGCCATGAAGCGCGCCAACTCCTGGGACCCCAAGGTCTACATCCCCTTCCTGCAGAAGGCCGACTACTCGGGCGTGACCTCGAAGATCGCCTTCGAGAAGAATGGCGAGATGAAGAATCCCTCGTACACGCTGAGCGTGTTCAAGAACGGCCAGAAGACAGCCCTCGACTGAGCGAGCGTCCTTCCTTCGTTTTCATGCCCGCCCCGTGCGGGCTTTTTTTCGTGCGCTGTCCATGATCCTCAGGCCGGGGCCGGCGCATCGACCACGCCCGGCAACCGGGCCAGATAGGCCTGCAAGGCAGCGATGGCCTGGCGCACCTTGGCGGGCTGTGCCTGGCGCTGCGGGGTGACGGCCCAGATGTCGAGGCCGCCGAAGTCCCAGTCGGGCAGCAGGCGCACCAGGCGGCCTTCGGCCACCGTGTCGGCCACGTCCATGCTGCCCAGCAGGGCCAGGCCCAGGCCGGCCTCGCACATCTGCTGGATGGACAGCTGGTTGTTGCTGGCCACATGCGGCAGCACCTGCAGGCTGTAGGTCTCGCCCGTGTCAGGGTGGCGCGCCTCGGCACGCAGGGCCTGGCCCTGGCCCTCGCGCGCCAGGCCCAGCCAGCGCATGCTGGCCAGCGGTGCCGGGTGGCGCCAGGCACCGCTACCACCCTGGGCCTGTATCCATGCGGGCGAGGCGCACAGCCAGTTGCGCATGGCGCCCAGGCGCCGGGCGGCCCAGCCGGAATCGGCCAGCCGGCCGAAGCGCAAGGCCAGGTCGATGCGGCTTTGTATGAGGTCGATGGGCGCGTCGTCCACATCCAGGTGCAGGCGCAGTGCGGGGTGCCGGGCCAGCCAGTGGCCCAGGGCCGGCGCGATGTGGCGGGCAAAGCCCACGGTGGCTGACAGGCGCAGCTCGCCGCCGGGCTCGTCGCGCGCGGCCGCCAGCTCGGCCCGCGCCTGGCTGGCGGCCTGGGCCATGGCGGCGCACTGCTGGTAGTAGCGCTCGCCCGTGTCGGTCAGCGCGATCTGTCGGGTGGAGCGGTGCAGCAGGGTGACGCCGCCGTCGCGTTCGAGCTGGCGCACCTGCTGGCTCACGGCCGACGGGCTCATGCCCAGGGCACGCGCGGCGGCGCTCATGGAGCCGTGCTGCACCACGGCGGCGAAAACGGCCATGCGTTTGTAGTCATCCATGGGCTGTATTGTGAAGCTGCACTTCAAGGTCTTGGTAAAAATTGCCGTCTACCGCATGCATTGTGAACGGCGTAATCTCAATGCCATCGTGAACAGGCGCCCTGGCGCCATAAGGGACCGAAGATGAAAGTGGCATTGATTGGCGCAACCGGCTTTGTGGGTTCGGCGGTATTGAAGGAGCTGCTGCAGCGCGGCCATGAGGTCGTGGCCCTGGTGCGCGACCCCGCCAAGCTGGCGGCCCAGCCGCGGCTGCAGGCCGTGCAGGCCGATGTACTGGACGCCGCCGCCGTGCAGCGCGCCGTGGCGGGCGCGGACGCCGTGGTCAGCGCCTACAACGCGGGCTGGGGCAATCCCGACATCTATGAGGACTTCATGCGCGGCTCGCGCGCCATCGTGGCGGGCACCAAGGCGGCCGGCATCAAGCGCTACCTGGTGGTCGGCGGCGCAGGCAGCCTCTACATCGCACCCGGCAAGCAACTGGTGGACACGCCCGAGTTCCCGGCCGCCATCAAGCCTGGCGCCTCGGCTGCCCGCGATGCCCTCAACGATCTGCAAAAGGAGCAGGGCCTGGACTGGACGATGCTGAGCCCGCCCATTGCCCTGCATCTGGGCGACCATGGCGAACGCACAGGCCAATACCGCACGGGCAAGGATGAGCCGCTGATGCAGGCCGATGGCCAGCCCGGCACGATTTCGGCGGCGGACCTGGCCGTGGCCCTGGTCGACGCGCTGGACAAGGGCCTGCACCTGCGCCAGCGTTTCACCGTCGCTTACTGAACACCTGCGCCAGTCCACTGGTGCCGCAGCGGTCTCCATGGCATGCTGGTGTCCGTCATGAACAGGCAGGAGCACAGCCATGATCGACCACACGGGAATCCTCGTATCGGACTTCGAGCGCAGCAAGGATTTCTATGCACGCGCCCTGGCGCCGCTGGGCTATGAAATCCTCATGGAGCTTTCTGCCGAAGTCACGGGCCATACGGACACTGCGGGCTTCGGCGAGCCGCCCAAGCCCGACTTCTGGATCAGCGGGGGCAGGCCCAACCAGCCGCCCATCCATGTGGCCTTCCGCGTGGACAACCGCCACATGGTCGACGACTTCCATGCTGCGGCCCTGGCGGCAGGCGGGCGCTGCAACGGCGAGCCCGGCCTGCGACCGCATTACCACGACGACTATTACGCGGCCTTCGTGCTCGACCCCGACGGCCACAACATCGAGGCCGTCTGCCACCTGCCTCCGGCCTGAGTCTCCCTGGCGGCACTGGGGCCTGCGCGGCAGCTGACATCAGGCGGTCGCATGGCGCAGCACAATATTGCGCTGCAACAAAAAAGGCCCCACGTTCCCCATGCCCCCTTCCGTCTCCGCTGCGGCCGGCTCCGTTTCCGCGTCATCCACACCCACGGCCGCCCAGGCCTGGCTCAGCGTGATCGCGCTGGCGCTGGGCGCCTTCGTCTTCAATACCACCGAGTTCGTGCCCGTGGGCCTGCTCAGCAGCATTGGCGCGAGCTTTGCCATGCCCACCGAGCAGGTCGGGCTGATGCTGACCATCTATGCCTGGATCGTGGCCCTGGCCTCGCTGCCCTTCATGCTGCTCACGCGCAATGTGGAGCGGCGCAAGCTGCTGATGGGCGTATTCGCGCTGTTCGTGGCCAGCCATGTGCTGTCGGGCGTGGCCTGGAGCTTTGCCTCGCTCATGGTCAGCCGCATTGGCATTGCGCTGTCGCACGCGGTGTTCTGGTCCATCACCGCCTCGCTGGCCGTGCGCGTGGCACCGCCCGGCAGGAAGGCCGTGGCGCTGAGCCTGCTGGCCACCGGCACTTCCATGGCCATGGTGCTGGGCATTCCGCTGGGTCGCATCGTGGGCGAATGGCTGGGCTGGCGCACGACGTTCCTGGCCGTGGGCGGGGTGGCCGCCATCGTCATGGTGGCCCTGGCCCGGCTGCTGCCGCGCCTGCCCAGCGAGAACGCGGGCAACCTGGCCAGCGTGCCCATGCTGCTGCGCCGCCCGGCGCTGCTGTCCATCTACATCCTGCTGGTGGTCGTGATCACCGGGCAGTTCACGGCCTACAGCTATATCGAGCCCTTCGTGCAGGACATCGCGGGCTTCGAGGGCAAGGTGACCACGGCCGTGCTGCTGCTGTACGGCGGCATGGGCATCGTGGGCAGCGTGATGTTCAGCTGGTGGGGCCTGCGCCATCCGCGCGGCTTTCTGCTGGCCGCCATTGGCGTGCTGTCGGCCAGCCTGCTGATGCTGGTGCCGGCCTCGGGCCATGAGGCATCGCTCTACGTGATGAGCTCGGTCTGGGGTGTCGCCATGATCTGCTTCGCCCTGGCCATGCAGTCCCAGGTGCTCAAGCTGGCGGCCGACGCCACCGATGTGGGCATGTCCATGTTCTCGGGCATCTTCAACATCGGCATTGGCGGCGGTGCGCTGCTGGGCAGCCAGGTCAGCATGCATGCGGGCATGCAGAACATCGGCTGGATCGGCGGCGGCCTGGTGGCGCTGGGCCTGGCCTGGTGCATCTGGGCCTTCATGCGCTGGTCGGCCGGCTTCCAGGCCGCGCACTGAAGCGGGTCAGTCGCCGGGTGCCCGCATGGTCTGGGCGTAGCGCTGCGGTGCCAGGCGTGACACCAGCACGCAGACCATGAGCACGGCGCCCAGCTGTGCCAGCCAGCCGGCGCTGAATCCGCCCGTGAACTGGTGCAGCCGGGCGATCACATAGGGCGCCAGCGCCGCAATCAGAAAGCCGCCGCCCTGCATCAGCGCGTTGAGCGCACCGGCCTGCGTGGGGTGGGGAAGATGGTCGAGCGCCACCACCATCATCAGCGCGAAGCAGCCACCCAGGCCGATGCCGAGGATGACGATGTTGAGCAGCGGCGCCGCATCAGGCCACCAGGCCAGGGCGGCCAGGCCGATGATCTGGCACAGCAGCGTGAACCCCAGCCACGGCCGCCGGTCGGCATGGCGCGAAGCCAGCACGGGCAGTCCCAGCGCGGCGCTGGCCTGGGCCACCGAAAGCAGGGCGACCAGGCCGCCGCTTTGCGCGGGGCTCCAGCCGTGCGTCTGGTAGAAGGGCGCAAGCCAGGCCACCATGGCCGCATAGCCGCCATTGATGAGGCCGAAGCAGGCCATCAGCAGCCAGGTGCGCGGGCGCTGGCGCAGCCAGCCGGTGTCTTGCGAGGCATGGGCTGCCATGGGCGCCGGACCCGGCAATGTGCTCAGCGCATGCCGCGCCAACACCAGGGCCAGCAGGGCGGGCGCAGTCCAGAGCGCCAGCGCAAAGCGCCAGTCCAGTCCCCATTGCACGGCCAGCGGCGAGATCTGGGCACCGAGCGCCCCGCCGCCCATGAGCGCGGCCGAGTACAGCCCCATCATCTGGGCCATGCGTGCGGGCGACTGGCGCTTGATCAGGCCCGGCAGCACGCCTTGCACCAGGGCCACGCCAGCGCCGCACAGCGCGGCCGTGGCCAGCAGGGCTGCCGCACTGGAGCCCGCCACGCGCAGCGCGCAGCCCAGCGCAATCACCGCCAAGGACCCGACCACGGCGCGGCGCGGACCCAGGCGCCGCAGCGCGGCCGGGGCCAGCCAGGCGCCCACGCCCATCAACGCCATGGGCAGCAGCGTCAGCCAGGACAGCGTGGACAGATCCATGCCCGTGGCGGACTGTATCTGCGGGCCCAGCGGGCCGATGGCCGTGAGAAACGGGCGCAGGTTCAGCGTGACCAGGACCACGGTGGCCAGCCACAGCGCCGTTGGAATGGCGTGCGCTGCGGCAGGCGCCTCCGTGCGTGCAGGCGCAATGGACGACATGGCTTCAGGCCCAGGGGGCGTTGCCATACAGCTGGGCCGCCGTGATGCCCGTGTCCAGCCGAACCAGGGGCAGCGGTGGCGGCTGCAGCGGCATGCGCAGCCGCTGGTAGGCGCCTTCGCTGGACAGGCCGTAAGGCTGGGCGTCCGCGTTGTCGAAGGCGAAGAAGACCTGCTCGGCCCCGGCCATCACCAGCGCCGCCAGGCACATGGGGCAGGGGTGGCCGCTGGCGTAGATGGTGCAGCCAGCCAGGCTGGGGTTGGCCTGGGCGCGCGTGCCGGCGCGCAGCGCCTGCATTTCGGCATGGGCGCTGGGGTCATGGCTTTGCACGATCTCGTTGACGCCCGTGGACAGGATCTGCCCCTCGCGCGCGAGCAGGGCGCCGAAGGGCCGGCCGCCCCGCAGGCGGTTGTCGTGCGCCAACTGCACGGCATGGCGCAGCAGGCGGATGTGTTCTTGTTCTTGCATGGGGATGACTGGGCAATCTGGAGCTGAGGCCGCAGTCTAGGACGGGGGGCATCAATTGGAAAATTAAATGATCAAATGCCGGGCAGTGACAAAGCCACTGAAATTCGCCCAAGCCCCATGCAACCCTCTTCCATAGACCCCACCCTGCTGCGCAGCTTCTGCGCCGTGGCCGAAACCGGCAGCTTCACGCGTGCGGCGCAGGGCGTGCACCTGACCCAGTCCACGGTCAGCCAGCAGATCCGCAGGCTGGAGGAGCAAATGGGCTGCACGCTGCTGGACCGCAGCGGGCGCCATGTGGAATGCACGCTGGAAGGAGAGCGCCTGCTGGCCTATGCGCAACGCATCCTGGCCCTCATGGACGAGGCCGTGGAGCAGTTGGCTGGCGCCACCGAAGCCGTGCTGCGCATCGGCGTACCGGAGGACTTTGCCGGCCATGCCTTGATGCCCGCCTTGGGCGCGCTGGCGCGCAGCCAGCCGCAGTTGCGCCTGGAGCTGACCAGCGGGCTGTCGCAGGCGATATGGCAGCAACTGCAGGCCGGCGAGCTGGACCTGGCCATCGTCAAGCAGCGCAGCGGCAGCACGCCCGGCATGGCGCGCTGGCCCGAACCGCTGGCCTGGATAGACAGTGCTCGGCATCCCTGCCACGGGATAGATCCCTTGCCCCTGGTGGTATTTCCGCAGGGCGGCCTGTACCGCAGCGAGATGACGCATGCGCTGGATGCCGCCGGCCTGCGCTGGCGCCTGGCCTATGTGAGCGCCAGCCTGGCCAGCCTGGAAGCCGCCGTGGAGCAGGGCCTGGGCATCAGCCTGCTGCCGCGCCGGCTGGTCGGGCCCGGCCACCGCCTGCTCGACGGCATGGCCGGCTTCGCCCCCGTGCCTGATGTGGAAGTGGCACTGCATGTGCGCGCCCAGTTGTCGGCGCCGGGCCGGCGCCTGGCTGAGCGCCTGTGCGAGGTGTGCGAGGCGTTGCTGTCGCCTGCCGCTGGCGAGGCCTGAAAAAAATCCCCGCCGTGGCGGGGATGGTCAGTGGGTGACGCGCAGGCTCAATCCATCGTCAGGTTCTGCTTTTGCACCACGTCCTTGTAGACCGCCAGCTCGGCCTTGATCTCTTCAAAGAAGTGCTCAGGCGTGTCGGCCACGATCAGCGAGCCGGTTTCCTCGATGCGCTTCTTGATGGCCGGGTCCTGCAGCACCTTGCGCGTGGCGGCGTTGACCTTGTCCACGATGTCGCGCGGCAGGTTCTTGGGGCCGACGATGCCGTAGTAGGCCATGCGGTTGACGGGGGCCAGGCCCACTTCCTTGAAGGTGGGCACATCGGGCAGGGCGGCCAGGCGCTGGGGCGCGGCCACCACGATGGGCACCAGGCGCTTTTCCTTGACGAAGCCCAGGGCGGAGGGCAGGTTGTCGAAGATCAGCGGAACCTGGCCGGCCACGGCATCGTTCAGCGCGGGGCCGCTGCCACGGTAGGGCACGTGGGTGATGTCGGTGCCAGTGGACAGCTTGAACATCTCCATCATCAGATGGGTGATGCTGCCGTTGCCGGGCGAGGCGTAGGAGTACTTGCCGGGGTTCTTCTTCACCTCGGCCAGAAACTCCTGGTAGTTCTTGCCCGCGAACTTGGGGTTGGCCGCAATGATGTTGGGCGTGGCCGCGATGTTCACGATGGGCGTGAAGTCGGTCAGCACGTTGTACGGGATCTTGGGGTTGATCGCCGGGTTGGTGGCCGTGGTGGACACGGTGGCGATGCCCAGGCTGTAGCCATCGGGCTGGGAGCGCGCCGTCTCGGCCGCGCCGATGCTGCCGCCGCCGCCGCCCTTGTTCTCGACCACCACGGGCTGGCCCAGGGCACGGCCCAGCGGCTCGGCCACGATGCGCGCGATCAGGTCGGTGGTGCCGCCGGCCGCGAAGGGCACGAGCAGCTTGATGGGCTTGGTAGGGTAGCCCTGGGCATGGGCTGCGCCCGAAAGCGCAAGGGCGCCGAGGATGCCGGCGAGCGCGATGCGGGAGGTGTGAGTCATGGTGTTGTCTCCTTGAATGGATGTTGTGGACGTTTGTTGTGAGGCACCGACGGGTGGGAGGGCGTGATTCTTTAGGACATTCGTATGGCGGTGCTTGGGCTGAGAAATGTGGAGGCGGTGCTGCGCGGCGCTGGCGATCAGACCACGCCGCGCGAGCGCAGCGCCTGGATGGCCATGGGCGCAATGCCCAGCTCGCCCAGCACCTCATCGGTGTGCTGGCCCAGGGAGGGCGGTGCGCTGCGCAGCACGGGCGGGGTATCGCTCAGGCGCATGGGGCTGGCCACGCCGGCGATGCGCGAGATGCCGTCGCCGGCCTCGCGCGGCAGCTCGACGCGTATGCCGCGTGCGCGCACCTGCGGGTCGTCGAAGGCCTGGGCGATGGTGTTGATGGGGCCGCAGGGCACGGCCTTGTCTTCCAGCAGCGCAATCCATTCGGCCGTGCCGCGTGTCTTCATGAGGGGCACCATCCGCTCCAGCAGCGCCTGGCGGTTGCGCACGCGCGCGGTGTTGGTGGCAAAGCGCTCGTCCTGCGCCCAGCCGGCTTCGCCGACGGCGGCGCAAAAGCGCGCGAACTGCCCGTCATTGCCAATGGCCAGCAGCACGTTGCCGTTGGCCGTGGCGAAGTCCTGGTAGGGCGCCAGGCTGGGGTGGATGTTGCCGGCGCGGCCCGGCGATTCGCCCGTGGCCAGAAAGCCGGCGGCCTGGTTGGCCAGCACGGCCATGCCCACGTCGAGCAGGGCCATGTCGATGTGCTGGCCCCGGCCCGAGGCCTGGCGCGCATGCAGCGCAGCCAGGATGGCATTGCTGGCATACAGGCCCGTGAAGACGTCGATCACGGCCACGCCCACCTTGAGCGGGCCGCCTCCGGGCGCCTCGTCGGCATGGCCGGTGATGCTCATCAGCCCGCACATGGCCTGCACCATGAGGTCGTAGCCCGCGCGCTCGGCATACGGGCCGGTCTGGCCGAAACCCGTGACCGAGCAATAGATCAGGCGCGGGTTGAGCGCCTTGAGGCTTTCGTAGTCCAGCCCGTACTGGGCCAGCCCACCGACCTTGAAGTTCTCCACCAGCACATCGGCCCCGGCCGCCATCTGGCGAATCAGTTGCTGCCCATCAGGGGTGGACATGTCGATGGTGACCGAGCGCTTGTTGCGGTTGCAGGCCGTGAAATAACTGGCCTCCTGCGTGGCCTGGCCATCGTCGCGCGGCAGGAACGGAGGCCCCCAGTGGCGCGTGTCATCGCCGGCCACAGGCCGCTCGACCTTGATCACATCGGCGCCCAGGTCGGCCAGCGTCTGCGTGCACCAGGGCCCGGCCAGCACGCGGGAAAGATCAAGCACCTTGATGCCGGCCAATGCGGCCGGCGCGGAGGATGTGGAGGACATGAGAGGAAAGAAATATGAGCGCGCCCGATGCCGCTGGTAGTTCAGCTGAGGGCTTGAGCTTCCATCCCCCATAGCGCGCGAGACGGACGCTGCCCAAGCGAGAGACGCCGAGCAAGAGCCGCCTCGCGGCGAGGGCGTCGTCCCCCTCCCTTGCGGAGCAAGTAGAGAGGGGGAAGCCGCGCAGCGGCTCAGGGGGAGCTTCAGTTCGAAAACGCTGCGATGCCGGTCTGAGCACGGCCCAGGATCAGCGCATGCACGTCGTGCGTGCCCTCGTAGGTGTTGACCACTTCCAGGTTGACCAGGTGGCGGGCCACGCCGAACTCGTCGCTGATGCCGTTGCCGCCCATCATGTCGCGCGCCATGCGGGCGATGTCCAGCGACTTGCCGCAGTTGTTGCGCTTGATCAGCGAGGTGATCTCGATCACGTTCTGGTGCTCGTCCTTCATGCGGCCCACGCGCAGCGCGGCCTGCAGGCCCAGGGTGATCTCGGTCTGCATGTCGGCCAGCTTCTTCTGGATCAGCTGGTTGGCAGCCAGGGGGCGGCCGAACTGCTTGCGGTCCAGCGTGTACTGGCGCGCCGTGTGCCAGCAGAACTCGGCTGCGCCCAGGGCGCCCCAGGCAATACCGAAGCGTGCGCTGTTCAGGCAGGTGAAGGGACCCTTGAGGCCGCGCACCTCGGGGAAGGCGTTTTCCTCGGGAACGAAGACATCGTCCATCACGATCTCACCCGTGATGGAGGCGCGCAGGCCCACCTTGCCGTGGATGGCCGGGGCCGACAGGCCCTTCATGCCCTTGTCCAGGATGAAGCCGCGGATCTCGCCCACATGGCCGTCCTCGGTCACTTCCTTGGCCCAGACCACGAACACGTCGGCCACGGGGCTGTTGGTGATCCACATCTTGTTGCCCTTGAGGCGGTAGCCGCCGTCCACCTTGTAGGCGCGGCTGGACATGCTGCCGGGGTCGGAGCCGTGGTCGGGTTCGGTCAGGCCGAAGCAGCCGATGAACTCGCCGCTGGCCAGCTTGGGCAGGTACCTGTTCTTCTGGTCTTCGGTGCCGAATTCATTGATGGGCACCATCACCAGCGAGCTTTGCACGCTGGCCATGGAGCGGTAGCCCGAGTCCACGCGCTCGATCTCGCGCGCCACCAGGCCGTAGCTGACGTAGTTCAGGCCCGCGCCGCCGTACTGCGTGGGAATGGTGGGGCCCAGCAGGCCCAGCTCGCCCATCTCGCGGAAGATGCTCACGTCGGACTTTTCGTGGCGGAACATTTCCAGCACGCGGGGGGCCAGCTTCTCCTGGCAGTAGGCATGGGCCGCGTCGCGGATCATGCGCTCGTCTTCGCTCAGTTGCTGGTCGAGCTGGAAGGGGTCATCCCATTGGAAGCTGTTGCGGGCCATGGCGTGGTTTCTCCAAAAAACAAAGAGGTCAAGGGCGGGTCGCTGCCATATGCCGAAGCCGGGCAGGCTGTGGCCATGGAGCGTTGTTGCGACGCATCTTAGAAGCGTGCCTGCGCGTGGCGCAAACGATGTTTGTTCATCTATGAATGCGTAAAACGCATGTATGAATGGGTTGTTGCGGGTTATTCCCTATGATATGAGGCTCTGAAGTGCATTGAATTCATGAGACATGCGTAGAGCCCTGCCATCCACCCAAGCCCTGGCCTGCTTCGAGTCGGCCGCCCGCCACATCAGCTACACGCGTGCGGCGCAGGAGCTGTCGCTCACGCAAAGCGCGGTATCGCGCCAGATCATTGCGCTGGAGGAGTTCCTGGGCGTGCAGCTGTTCCGGCGCACGCGCCACGGCGTGCTGCTGACGGAGGCGGGCACGCAGTACGCCCAGCAGGTCTCGCGCTGGCTGCACGGCCTGGAGCGCGACACGCTGGACATCATGGCCCACCAGGGCGAAGGCGGCCCGCTCAATCTGGCGGCCGTGCCCACCTTCGCCACGCGCTGGCTGCTGCCGCGCCTGCCGCAGCTGGCGCGCGAGCATCCCGAGGTCACGGTGCACATCGACGTGCAGACGCGGCCCTTCCTTTTCGCCGATACCGTGTTCGACGCCGCGCTCTATGCAGGCACGCCTGAGCAGGTGGCGCGCTGGCCCGGCGTGCAGGCGCAGTGGCTGATGGATGAAGAGGTGGTGCCCGTGTGCAGCCCGCAACTGCTGGCCACGGCCCAGGCACGCGAGCCGGGCCGCGCCTGGCTGCCCGTGGGGGCGGACATCGTGGCCCGGATGCCGCTGCTGCAGCAAAGCACGCGGCCCTACGGCTGGCAGCAGTGGTTCGATGCCATGGGCGTGGCCGCGCCGCGCGCGCTGGACGGCATGCGGCTGGAGCTGTTCTCCATGCTGGCCGTGGCGGCCAGCCAGGGCCTGGGCGTGGCGCTGATGCCACCCATGCTGATCGAGCAGGAACTGGCGCGCGGCGACCTCATCATTGCCTGCCCGCAGCCACTGCGCGGCAACCGTGCCTACTACCTGGTCACGCCGGCCCTGGCGCCCGATGCGCAGCCCGCGCCCGCCCTGCGCGTGTTCTCTTCATGGCTGCAGCAGCGCGCCAGGGAGCACCGGCCTGCCTGAAAATTAAGCAGGCTTTGGATTGTTCAACGATGACAGTCACTTAACTGACTTATCCTTGCTGCTGGCGGCGCTTGTCCACAGGCTTGTGGGGGTGTCTCTGGGGAAAACCCGCAATCGCGCTCAAAACCAGGGCAGCACGGCCAGGCACAGCGGCATGACCACGGCCGTGGCCACGCCGTTCAGGCCCATGGCCAGGGCCGAGAAGGCGCCCATGGTCGGATTCACCTGCAGCGCGCGTGCCGTGCCGATGGCGTGGGCCGTAAGACCCAGGGCAAAACCCTGCACGGCCGGGTCATCGCTGCGCACCAGGCGGATCAGCAGCGGCGCCATCATCGTGCCCGCAATGCCGGTGATGGCCACGGCCACGGCCGCCAGCGAGGCCGGCCCGCCAAAGCGCTCGGCCATGGGCAGGGCGATGGGAATGGTGGCCGACTTGGGCGCCAGCGCCACCAGCGTCTGCACCGTCGCACCCAGGCTCCAGCCGATCAGCAGTGCCGACAGCAACGCCACCACGCAGCCCACGGCCAGGGCCACGCTGATGGGCAGCCACAGCGCGCGGATGCGCTCGCGCTGGGCGTACAGCGGAATTGCCAGCGCGACGGTGGCCGGGCCGATCAGCAGCCCCAGCAGCGAGACGCCGCTGCGGTAGCTGGCATAGGAGGTGCCCGTGGCCAGCAGCACGCCCACGATGACGACCACGGCCGTGAAAACGGGAATCAGGAGCGGATGGTTGCCGCTTCTGCGGTACAGCGCCATGGCCGCCAGGTAGACGGCCATGGTCAGCACCAGCCAGGGCAGATGGGCGGTGGAGGCATTGCCGGAGAGCGACTGCCAGGCGCTTTGCCAGTGGGTGGTGAGCGCGCTCATGCCTTGTCTCCCCGGCTGGCGGCCGCTTCGCGGGCGCGCTGGCGCTCCAGGCACCAGCGGAAGGTAAAGGCCGTGGCCAGGAAGGTGATGGCCGCACCCGCCACGCAGGCGATCACGAAGGGCTGCCATTCGCGCGACAGCCGGTCGAACTCCAGCATCACGCCTGCAATGACGGGAATGAACAGCAGCATCATGTTCTGCAGCAGCACGCCGGCGGCCTTCTCCAGCGACTCGGGCAGGCGGCCGTGCAGCAGCAGCGCCCCCAGCAGCAGCAGCGTGCCCACGAGCGCGCCCGGAAGCGGCAGCCCCGTGAGCTGGACGATGGCCTCCCCCAGCAACTGGAAGGCGAACAAGGCGGTGATGGCGTACAGCATGAAAACCTGAATTCCTGGGTCAGATGGGTGAGGGAGCGGCCAATGGGGCAGGTGCGGCAAGAGCGTGGATCGCCCGTTGTCAGGCCGGGGCCTGGCCTTGGCGCCTGTGGGACGCCGCCGCAAAGCGTGCAATCATCGCCCACAACTCGAAAAAAGGTGCGGCCACCGATTGCGCGGCTCCCGGGCCAAGGCTATGTTTGGGTCCGTGCCCCCGAGAGTCCTGGGGCATGAGACTTTGAATAGCGAAGGAGTAGCGATGGCCGAAACCACATATCACGCACCCGTGTACGAGCCGACGGTGGATGAACTCGAAGTGCTCAAGAAGCTGGAGATGGGCGAGCCCGTGTCGCTGGAAAGCGCGGCGCGCGAGCATCTGTCCAAGAGGCTGCGCGAGCGTGGACTGGTCGAAGTGGACAGCAGCCATCAATGGCACATCACGGCGGCAGGGCGCGCGCAGATCCGCCGCACGGATGCCTGAGGCGAGGTGGGTCAGGCGCCTTCCGAATCGAGGGTTTTCCCTTGGATCTGGAGGTTGCCTGATTTGCAGGCAGCTTAGCCTGCGGCCAGTGAATGCAAGCACTTGGACGCCTCGTTCACTTGCTGTTCACTGATTATCCACAGGGTTGTTCAATGGATCTGTGGAGAAAGAAAGCCACCTCAGGGTGGCTTTTTTCATGGGCTTTCACAGGCCCGAGCCGTGGGCGCACCGGGCTGGTGCCCGCGCTGGGCAAGGGCTGCATGACGGTGGTGCAAGTGGCCGTTTTCAGAGGGAAGGGGCTGAATTTGACGCAGGGCTGCAGCCCTGCCTGCGGGCTGGGATGGTGCTGCTTCAAGCAGGCTTCAGCATGGGCCAAGGTCCAGGCCTGGCAGGCCTTGAGAGGCGGTTGATGCCAAAGTTGTACACAGGTTGGGCCCGGTGCGGCGAAAAGCGCGCAGGCGTCATCCCGCCCAAGGCATGAGGACGCAGGATCGGTGCAGGCTGGAAGGCCTTGAAATGCAGTGCAGCCGCTGAACACGGCTGGATGCAAAGGGGCTTGAGGTTTGTGCGGACGCTGTGAAGACAGCGGCCGGAAAAGAAATAGCCGAAAAAGCAGGGGACTGCTTTTTCGGCTACGTAATCTCTGGTGCCCGGGGCCGGAATCGAACCGGCACGCCTTGCGGCGGGGGATTTTGAGTCCCCTGCGTCTACCAATTTCACCACCCGGGCTACTTAGCGCAGGGGCGAATTATGGCACAGTGTGAGGCTATGAAAATTTATCCGACCATCGAAGACGCCATCGGCCGCACGCCCCTGGTGGCATTGCAGCGCATCGGTGCGCAGTCTCGCCAGGAACGTGGCAACGTGGTGCTGGGCAAGCTGGAAGGCAACAACCCGGCCGGTTCGGTCAAGGACAGGCCGGCCCTGTCGATGATCCGCCGCGCCGAAGAGCGCGGCGACATCAAGCCCGGCGACACGCTGATCGAGGCGACTTCGGGCAATACCGGCATTGCGCTGGCCATGGCCGCCACGATCAAGGGCTACCGGATGGTGCTGATCATGCCCGAGGACCTGTCCATCGAGCGTGCCCAGACGATGAAGGCCTATGGCGCCGAGCTGATCCTCACGCCCAAGAGTGGCGGCATGGAATACGCGCGCGACCTGGCCGACCAGATGGTGGCCCAGGGCAAGGGCGTGGTGCTCGACCAGTTCGGCAACCCCGACAACCCGCGCATCCACTACGAGACCACGGGTCCCGAGCTGTGGGAGCAGACCGGCGGCGAGATCACGCATTTCGTGAGCGCCATGGGCACCACGGGCACGATCACCGGCGTGGCGAAGTTCCTCAAGGAAAAGAACCCGGCCATCCGCATCGTGGGCGCCCAGCCGGCCGAGGGCTCGCGCATCCCCGGCATCCGCAAGTGGCCCGAGGAATACATGCCCAAGATCTACGACGCCTCGCTGATCGACGAGACCGTGCTCGTGGGCCAGGACGATGCCGAGGACATGGCGCGCCGCCTGGCGCGCGAGGAAGGCATCTTTGCCGGCATCTCTGCGGCGGGCGCCTGCTGGGTGGCCCAGCAGATTGCCGAGCGCGAGAACAACGCCACCATCGTCTTCGTGGTCTGCGACCGCGGCGACCGCTATCTGTCCACGGGCGTCTTCCCCGCCTGACGCAGCGACAGGCCCGCCTTCCGGTGGGCCTTCCTGTTTGCATAGAGCCAGGACAGCAAAAAACCAGGAACAGCCCCATGCACTATGAAACCCGCTATTGCACGCACTGCGCAACGCCCCTGCAGTGGGTGATCCAGGCCGAGGACGGCGGCGATGTATCGCGCCTGCGCTGCCCCGAGTGCGGCTGGACGCACTGGAACAATCCCACGCCGGTGCTGGCCGCCATCGTGGAGCTGGACGGCAAGGTGCTGCTGGCGCGCAATGCGGCCTGGCCCGAGAAGGTCTTCGGCCTGATCACGGGCTTCATGGAAGCCGGCGAGTCGCCCGAGGAGGGCGTGGCACGCGAGGTGGCGGAGGAAACCGGCCTGCAGGCCGAGTCGCTGGAGCTGATCAGCGTGCATGAGTTCCTGCGCATGAACCAGGTGATCATCGCCTTCCATGTGCGCGCCAGCGGCCAGGTGCGGCTGTCGCCCGAGCTGCTCGAGTACCGCCTGCTGGAGCCTGAGAAGGTGCAGGCCTGGCCTTCGGGCACCGGCATGGCGCTGGCCAAGTGGCTGCGCAGCCGGGGGCATGATCCTGTGATCCGTGACTTCTGGAAGCGTGCCGAGCAGGCCCAGGAGGCTGAAGCGAGTCGCGCCGATCAAGACACTGCTGCCGGCCTCAGCCGCGATGCCGCCTAGAATCCCAGGCTCAAGAGGTGCATCCGATGGAAATTCACAAGGAAATCGACACGCGCGGGCTCAACTGCCCGCTGCCCATTCTCAAGGCCAAGAAGGCGCTGGCCGAACTGGACAGCGGCCAACTGCTCAAGGTGGTGGCCACGGATACCGGATCGCTCCGCGACTTCCAGGCCTTCGCCAAGCAGACCGGCAATGAACTGGTGGAGCAGCAGACCGTGGGTGCGGAGTTCATCCATATCCTGCGCCGACGCTGAGCGGCTGCCCGCGGTTCGCTCCAAAGAAAAAGGCCTGCTTTCGCAGGCCTTTTGCATGGGGCAGGGGCGGCCCTGAGGCCCGGCCTCAGATGCTCAGGCCCTGCAGGTATTCGCGGAAGCTCGCACCCACATCCTCATGCTGCAGCGCCAGTTCCACCGTGGCCTGCAGAAAGCCTTCCTTGCTGCCGCAGTCGTAGCGCTTGCCCTGGTACTGGAAGGCGTAGACGGCTTCATGGGCCATCAGGCGTTCGATGGCGTCGGTCAGCTGGATCTCGCCGCCCACGCCCTTGGGCTGGTTGCGGATCTCCTCGAAGATGGCCGGTGTCAGCACATAGCGGCCGGCCACGCCCATGCGCGAGGGGGCCTTCTCGGGCGCGGGCTTTTCCACGATCTTCTCGATGCGCATCAGCGAACCGCCGGCCGGCTCGCCAGCCACGATGCCGTAGCGCTTGGTCTGCTCCAGCGGCACTTCCTGCACGGCCAGCAGGGAGCGGCCCTGCTTGTGGAAGGCCGATGTCATCTGCGCCATCACGCCGGGGCCGCCAGGCTCGCCCACCATCAGGTCGTCGGCCAGCAGCACGGCAAAGGGCTCGTTGCCCACCAGCGGCTCGGCGCACAGCACGGCATGGCCCAGGCCCAGGGAGCGCGGCTGGCGCACGAACAGGCAGTTCATGTCGGCGGGGCTGATGCTGCGCACCAGCTCCAGCATGGCCTGCTTGCCGGCGTTCTCCAGTTCGTTTTCCAGCTCGTAGGCGGTGTCGAAATGGTCCTCGATGGCGCGCTTGCTGCGGCCGGTGACGAAGATCATGTCGCGGATGCCGGCCTCGTAGGCCTCTTCCACGGCGTACTGGATCAGCGGCTTGTCCACCACGGGCAGCATCTCCTTGGGAGAGGCCTTGGTGGCGGGCAGAAAGCGCGTGCCGAGCCCGGCAACGGGAAACACGGCTTTGCGGACACGGGTCTGATTACTCATGAAAATCTTGGGATTCAGGTGATGGAAAAAGCGTGCGGCTTTGCGTCTTCTTCGCTAAGTGTCTCAGCTTTCATTGTGCGACTTGATGCCCTCGGACGATGAAACTGGCGCAGCCCAAGATCAGGGACACCGAGGAAGGGCCGCCCCGCGCCGAGGGTGTCGTCCCCCTCCCGCGAAGCGAGAGAGGGGGAAGCGGCACAGCCGCTCAGGGGGAGATTCCATGTCAACCCAGGCGGGCGAGTTGTTCCTGGATGCGGATCAGCGTGGCGCCGAAGTCGGCCACGCGCTTCTTTTCCTGGTCGATGACGGCCGGGGGCGCCTTGGCCACGAAGGCCTCGTTGCCCAGCTTGGCATTGGCCTTGGTGATCTCGCCTTCCAGGCGTGCGGCCTCCTTGGACAGGCGGGCCTTTTCGGCGGCCACGTCGATCTCCACGAACAGCGCCAGGCGCGCCTCGCCCACCACGCAGACGGGCGCGGCCTGGGCGGCCTCGGCCCAGGCGGTTTCGTCGTCGAACACCTTGACCTCGCTGAGCTTGGCCAGGTTTTGCAGCACGGCGGCATTGGTGCGCAGGAACTGCGACTCATCGGCCGAGCTGGCCACGGCCAGCAGCGGCAGGCGTTGGGCCGGCGACACGCCCATTTCGCCGCGCAGCGTGCGGCAGGCGTCGATCATCTGCTTGATGCGGCCCACGTAGGCGATGGCGGCCTCGTCGATCTTCTCGGGCTGGGCCTCAGGGTAGCGGGCCACGGCCACGGACTCGCCGGGCAGGCCGGCGACCGGGGCGACCTTCTGCCACAGGGCTTCGGTCACGAACGGGATGATGGGGTGGGCCAGGCGCAGGATGGCCTCCAGCGTGCGGATCAGCGTGCGGCGCGTGGCGCGCTGCTGGGCCTCGTTGCCGGTCTGGATCTGCACCTTGGCGATTTCCAGGTACCAGTCGCAGAACTCGTTCCAGACGAAGTCGTACAGCGCGTTGGCCACGTTGTCCAGGCGGAATTCGGCAAAGCCCTTGGCCACTTCGGCCTCGACCTTCTGCAGCTGCGAGGCGATCCAGCGGTCCGGCTGGCTGAACTGCATGTAGCCCGCGAACTCGCCGCCGGCCTGGCATTGCTCCTTGGTGTGGGGCAGCAGGCCGCAGTCATGGCCTTCGCAGTTCATCAGCACGAAGCGGCTGGCGTTCCACAGCTTGTTGCAGAAGTTGCGGTAGCCCTCGCAGCGCTTGCTGTCGAAGTTGATGGAGCGGCCCAGCGAGGCCAGGGCCGCGAAGGTGAAGCGCAGCGCGTCGGCGCCGTAGGCGGGAATGCCCTCGGGGAATTCCTTTTGCGTGTTCTTGCGCACCTGGGGCGCGGTCTCGGGGCGGCGCAGGCCCTGCGTGCGCTTGTCCAGCAGGGTGTCCAGGTCGATGCCGTCGATCAGGTCCACGGGGTCGAGCACGTTGCCCTCGGACTTGCTCATCTTCTTGCCCTGGGCGTCACGCACCAGGCCATGCATGTAGACATGGCGGAAGGGCACGCGGCCCGTGAAGTGCGTGGTCATCATGATCATCCGCGCGACCCAGAAGAAGATGATGTCGTAGCCCGTGACCAGCACCGAGCTGGGCAGGTAGAGGTTGTAGTCATCGTCGGCCGCCTCGGTCTGGTTCGGCCAGCCCATGGTGGAGAACGGCACCAGGGCCGAGGAGTACCAGGTGTCCAGCACGTCCTCGTCGCGCGTGAGCGTCTTGCCGGGGGCCTGGGCGCGGGCTTCTTCCTCGGTGCGGGCCACGTAGACCTTGCCGTCCTCGTCGTACCAGGCGGGAATCTGGTGGCCCCACCACAGCTGGCGCGAGATGCACCAGTCCTGGATGTTGTTCATCCACTGGTTGTAGGTGTTGACCCAGTTCTCGGGCACGAACTGCACCTGGCCGCTGGAGACGGCATCGATGGCCTTCTGCGCGATGGACTTGCCCGTGGCATCGCCTTCGCCCACCTTGTTCATGGCCACGAACCACTGGTCGGTCAGCATGGGCTCGATCACCTGGCCCGTGCGCGTGCAGATGGGCACCATGAGCTTGTGCTTCTTGGTCTCGACCAGCAGGCCGGCCGCGTTCAGGTCGGCCACGATGGCCTTGCGCGCCACGAAGCGGTCCATGCCGCGGTACTTCTCGGGCGCCTCGTCGTTGATGGTGGCCGTGAGCGTGAGCACGCAGATCATCGGCAGGCCGTGGCGCTGGCCCACGGCGTAGTCGTTGTTGTCATGCGCAGGCGTGACCTTGACCACGCCCGTGCCGAACTCGCGGTCCACGTAGTCGTCGGCAATGATGGGGATCTCGCGGCCCACCAGGGGCAGGATCACGGTCTTGCCGATCAGCGCCTGGTAGCGCTCGTCCTCGGGGTGGACCATCAGGGCTGCGTCGCCCAGCATGGTTTCCGGGCGCGTGGTGGCCACCACGAGCTGGCCCGAGCCGTCGGCCAGCGGATAGGCGATGTGCCACAGCGAGCCGTCCTTCTCCTCGTTCTCGACCTCGAGGTCGGAGACGGCGGACATCAGCTTGGGGTCCCAGTTCACCAGGCGCTTGCCGCGGTAGATCAGGCCCTGCTGGTACAGGCGCACGAAGGTCTCGTTGACGATGGACGACAGCTTGTCGTCCATGGTGAAGTACTCGCGGCTCCAGTCCACGCTGTCGCCCATGCGGCGCATCTGGCCGGTGATGGTGTTGCCGCTCTGGTTCTTCCACTCCCAGACCTTGCTCACGAAGTTCTTGCGCGCCTCGGGAGGCGTCGCGCCCATGTCGTGGCGGCTGGCGACGCCCTGCTCCTGCAGCTGGCGCTCCACCACGATCTGGGTGGCGATGCCCGCGTGGTCGGTGCCGGGAACCCAGACCGTGTTGTGGCCCTTCATGCGGTGGTAGCGCGTGAGGCTGTCCATGATGGTCTGGTTGAACGCATGGCCCATGTGCAGCGTGCCCGTCACATTGGGCGGCGGCAGCTGGACGGAGAACGATGGCTGGGATGCATCTGCCTGGCCCGTGCCGCGCACGCCGGCTGCGCCGTAGCCGCGCTTTTCCCATTCAGGGCCCCATTGGGCCTCGATGGCTGCGGGTTCAAACGATTTGGACAGGCTGTCGAGGCCTGGCTGGGCAATGGTGTCGCTCATGGCTTGCTTGCGGGGAATTGTGCGAATGGCGTTTGGCAAATGAAAACGGCATCCGTTGAAGGGATGCCGTCTGCATATGCGAAATGGATGACGGTTTGACGGGGATTCTACCGACCCCGTCCGCCTGCCTGTTCGCCGGGTTTTATTGAGAGCGTGTTGTGCACTCTAAAGTGCACAACACGCTCTAGGCCGCATCGGGCACGAACTCGGGCCGGTCGTTGCTCTGGGGCTTGAGCGGCTGGGCGGCCTTGCCTTCGGCGCGCTCCTTGCGCCATTGCTCCTTGCGTGCCGTCCACTCGTTCAGGCGGGCGTGGGCGGTGGTGCTTTCGCGCGCCATCTGCACTTCGTCGGCCAGCTGGGCCGACAGCTCCAGGCGGATGCCGTTGGGATCGAAGAAATAGATGCTCTTGAAGATGTGGTGGTCGGTCACGCCCAGCACCTCGATACCATGCGCCACCAGGCGGGCCTTGGTGTTCTCCAGTTCCTCGACGGTGTCCACGCGGAAGGCGATGTGGTTGATCCACAGCGGCGTGTTGGGCGAGGGAAGGGCCTTTTCGTCGTCGCCGATGTCGAAGAAGGCGATGAACGAACCATCCTTCAGGCGAAAGAAGAAGTGCGTGTAGGGGCAGTACTCGCCCGTGCTGGGTACGTAGTCGCTCTGGATGATGTGATAGAGCGGCAGGCCCAGGATGTCCTCGTAGAAGTGGCGGGTCTCCTCGGCATCGCGGGCCTTGTAGGCGTAGTGGTGCAGCTGCTGCACGGCGGCGGGCGGTGGCAGTGTGGACAGGTCGGGACGGGCGCTTGTGTTCATCGAATGTCTCCTTGGTGGATGTTTTGATTCTACTATTCGTAATCAATTTACCTAAATGAAATGTTGCGATGGATGCAGGGATATGCGCGCTACGGCGTCCGGGCCACCTGCGGTGCCAGGTTGCCGGCAGCACTTGACCTTCAAGTCACTTCACGCTTTCTCATGGAGGTCCGTGCCCCTGCCTGCCATGGACGCCATCGGTGCAGCGGCCCTCTGTTCACAACCGTTTTCAAGTCAAGGAATCTCATGAGCGACAGCCATCAGCACGGCGATGTGCGTGCCCTGCCGGAATCCCGTCTCTGGTTTGCCTTCGGATTGACCGGCACCTTCATGGTGGTGGAAATCATCGGCGGCATGGTCACGGGCAGCCTGGCCCTGATCTCCGACGCCATGCACATGCTGACCGACGCGATGGCGCTGCTGCTGGCCCTGGTGGCCATACGTGCCGGCCGCAAGGCAGCCGACCTGCTGCGCACCTACGGCTATGCGCGCTTCGAGATCCTGGCCGCCGCCATCAATGCGCTGGTGCTGCTGGGCGTGGCCTTCTACATCCTGTATGAGGCCTACCGCCGGCTGTCGGCGCCTGCAGAAATCCAGTCCCTGGGCATGATGGCGGTGGCGGCCGTGGGCCTGGTGATCAACCTGCTCTCCATGCGCCTGCTGTCGGGTGGCAAGGACGAGAGCCTGAACGTGAAGGGCGCGTACCTGGAGGTATGGGCGGACATGCTGGGCTCGGTCGGCGTGCTCGCCGGTGCCGCGCTGATCTGGCTGACGGGCTGGCGGTGGATCGACTCGGCGGTGGCCGTGGCCATCGGCTTCATGGTGTTCCCGCGGACCTGGACCCTGTTGCGCGAGTGCATCAACATCCTGCTGGAAGGCGTGCCCTCGGGGATGAGCCTGCAGGCGGTGCGCAACGCGATTGCGGGCACGGCGGGCGTGGCAGCGATCCACGATGTCCACCTGTGGGCGGTCACGCAGAGCAAGCCCATGCTGACCGGCCATGTGGTGCTGCTGCCCGGCGCGGACGGCGAGCAGGTGCGCCGCGATATCGAGGACAGGCTGCAGGCCGGCTTCGACCTGCACCATACGACGCTGCAGATGGAGAGCGAGGATCGCTCACCGACAGAGCACATCCACTAGGATGCCCAGTCTTCATGGACCACACCCGGAGTGCACCGATGCTTGAGCTTCGACCCAACTGCGAATGCTGCGACAAGGACCTGCCGCCAGAGTCTGCCGAGGCTCGCATCTGCACCTTCGAGTGCACGTTCTGTGCCGGCTGTGCGGATCACGTGCTGCACGGCGCCTGCCCCAACTGCGGTGGAGAGCTGGTGGCCAGGCCGCGCCGGCCGGCGGACAAGCTGGAGCGGTATCCGGCCTCGACGAAGCGGGTGCTCAAGGCCGGCGGTTGCGCTGTACGGGCCTGATCAGAGCACAGGCCTGGCTCTGCGGCCACGGAACGCAGCCTCCACCGCCAGCACGGCTGCAAAACCCATCACATAGGCCAGCACATCCCACCAGTCGGCCGTGCTGCCCAGCACGATGCGCAAAGCGCGGTTGGGAATGTGCAACTGGAAGGTCGATGCCAGGAACTGGCCCAGCTCCACCAGCAGGCCCACGCACAGCGCGGCCGACGCCAGCGGCAGCACGCGCGCGGCGATCACGGTCTTGAACACGGCATAGACCAAGGCCACGGCCATCACGTCGCCGAAGAAGCTGCGTACCCAGCCCCAGCGCGCGCCGACGGTGGCCAGCAGCACGAGCAAGACAAACAGGGCCACCGCCCACGCCAGGGAAACAGGATCAAAACGCCATCGCATGGCCGCCATCATCGGGCCAAAAGCGGGTCCGGTCAGCGAGCCGGGTGCGCAGTGCCTTGCGCAGCGGTGGCCAGCGGGTGCGCTATCCCGCCATCGCCGTAGCTGCCCACCACCTGGGCGATCACCACCTGGTAGCCCTTGAGCCAGCGCGCCTGTTGCTGCTTGGCTTCGAGGTGCGCAGGGTGGCGCATCAGTTGCTGCAGCGCCTCCCAGGTCTGCCAGTAGTAGACGTTGGAGACCAGGCCTGTGGCGGGGTTCTCCCAGGCCTCTTCGCCCAGGTAGCCGGGGATGGCGCGGGCGATCTCGGCGATCCGGCCGTCAAGGGCATGGAATGGTGCGTCGTATTCGCCCGGCGCGAAGGTGAAGGTGGATGTGTACATCGGCGGTTGGCAATCTGTGTGAGGGCGGCTGGCGCTAGATGCGCGGCGCCGCATCCATGGCGCTGGCCAGCGGCTCCTGTCCGCGCTCGCGCAGCGCGCCGATGGCGCCTTCCAGGTCGCGGGCCTGCCGGTTCTGGCTGAGCTTGGCCTTGCCCTCCAGGCGGGTGATGCGGATCTGCAGGCCGACGATGGCCTGCAGCATGCCGTCGATGAATTCACGCGGCGAGTCTGACATCTTCCAGGGCTGGGCCTGCGATGCCTCATGGACCCGCGTGAGCCGCCCGACCAGGCCGCGCACGAATCTCTCGTCGTCATGGATGCTGATTTGCCCGTGCACATGCACGGCCTCGTAGTTCCAGGTGGGCACCAGGCGGTGCGTCTCGTGCTTGCTTGGATACCAGCTGGGCGAGATATAGCCTTCGGCACCACGGAAAACGACCAGCACCTCGGCGCCGTCGCGGCACTGCTGCCACAGCGGATTGGCGCGGGCCACATGGGCGCTCAGCGTGCCCATCTCCCCTGGGTCCGCATCCAGCAGGAACGGCAGGTGGTTGGCGTCCAGCACGCCGTTGGCCTGGGTGACGAGCGTGCCCAGGGGGTGGCTGCGGATCAGGCCGTGCAGGCTGTCGGAATCGGTGAGGGAGAAATGGGCGGGCGTGTACATGGGCGCTTCCTGGGCTGGTGTGCCGGCATCGGGGGAAACCGGACTATCCACCATCCCTGGCACAATGAAAAATCCAGTTTTATGATTTTTTGGCAGGCCAGTTGAAATCCGCTTTCACCCGCCAAGCCGGCGCAGCGCCCGGCGCCCGCACCCTCCACGAATGGCTGAAATCACAGGTGGCCGACGGCAGCCTGGCCGTGGGCGCACGCCTGCCCTCCACCCGCGCCCTGGCGCTGGACCTGGGCGTGTCGCGCACCACCGTCACGGCCGCCTACGAGCAGCTTGCGGCCGAAGGCTATCTGGAGACCGCTCCAGGCAGCAGGGCGCGCGTGGCGGCTGGCGCGGCGCAGCGCAGCCGTGCGCGCAGCACGCCGGCAGCGGCCCAGCAGCATGGCCGTCCCCGGCTGTCTTCCTATGGGCAGCGGGTGGATGCGCTGGCGTCGGCCCTGCCACCGGCAGCAGGCGATGGTGGGCCGGCCCCGATCGACTTTCTCTACGGCGCCCTGGCCTTTGACGACTTTCCCACGCTGGCCTGGCGGCGCGCCTACAACCGCGCCATCGTGCAGCGCCAGTCCTCCCTGTCCTACGACGCGCCCGAAGGCGAGCCGGCGCTGCGCATGGCGCTGCAAGGCTATCTGCGCAGGGCGCGGGGGCTTGTCTGTTCGGCCGATCAGATCGTGGTGGTGCAGGGCTCGCAGCAGGCCATCGACCTGTGTGCGCGCGTGCTGGTCGATCCGGGCGAGACCGTGCTGATGGAAGAGCCCTGCTACCTGATGGCGCGCCGCGTGTTTGAGGCCCAGGGCGCATGCCTGCAGGAAATGGCCGTCGATGAACAGGGCCTGGATACCTCGGCGCTGGCCGGGCGCCAGGCGCGGCTGGCCTATGTCACGCCCTCGCATCAGTTTCCGCTGGGCGGCGTGCTGCCCATAGGCCGCAGGCAGCAACTGCTGGCCTGGGCGCGCGCCACGGGTGCCTGGATTCTGGAAGACGACTATGACGGCGAATTCCGCTACGGGCTGCGCCCCATCGACGCCCTGCAGTCCATTGACGAGGTGGGTTGCGTCATCCATGTCGGCACTTTCTCCAAGGCCTTGTCGCCGCAGATGCGCATGGGCTACCTGGTGCTGCCGCCGTCCCTGGTGCCCGTGTTCCGGGAAGCCCGGCGGCTGGCCGACCGGCATGCGCCGCGCCTGGACCAGCTGGTGCTGGCCGCGCTGATCGAGGACGGCAGCTACGAGCGCCATGTGCGCGCTGCCCGCCGTCGCAACGAAGGCCGGCGGGCGGCATTGCTGCAGGCGCTGGAGCGGCACTTGCCGGGCGCGGTGCAGGTCGAAGGCTCGGCCTCCGGCCTGCATGTGGTGGCCTGGGTGCCTGCCGTGCATCAGCGCGATGAGATTGCCCTGGTGCGGTTGGCGAGAGAGCGTGGCGTGGGCGTTCGCCCCATCTCGCCGCTCTATGCGGCCGGTGATGCCCATCGCCGCCAGTCCTGCGCCGGGCTGGTCCTGGGTTATGCGAGCCTGCAGCCGCAGGCCATCGAGCAAGGGGTGCGCAGGCTGGCAGGCGTGGTGCGGGATGGACAGAAAAAAGGCGGGGCCTTCGAGGCCCCGCCTTGCCGACGCTGAGGTTTCCGGGTGTTGCCGCAGCGCCTGCAATCAGGTGGCGCTGCAGAGAATGAGCGTGGAACTCACGCTGCCAGCGGGCTTCCCGCCTGTGCCCGCATAGCCGTTGGGCAGCGTCGTCGAGCCATTCAGCGTGAAGGCGACGCTGATGGACAGCGTGGTTCTGAACGCGATCGTGGCCCCTGCCGGCAGTGCCGAGGTCAGGGTGACCTGGCGGGAGGTTGCGGAAAGTACCGACACGTTGGCTGTGCCTCCCGTCACACTGAACACACCGATGTTGGCAACTCCCGAACCGATGATGGTCACCGTGGTGCCGACGGGAAGCGGCGCAGAGCCTGCCGTGAGGGTGAAGCCGGGGCCAAGGACGCCAAGCACACCACAGCTGCCATCGAGGTGGTAGGCGCCAATGTCGATGGAACCCGAGACCGTGATCGACAAGGCTGCGGTGTCGGTGTTGCTGCCCTGGATGGTGACATTGGTCGGCCCCTCGTCCGAACCTGCGGTGAAGGTCACCGTGCAAGTCCCCCCGGCCGGCAGCGACAGCCCGCAGGTGTTGCCGGAAACGGACAGCCCACTGCCGCCGGGGATGGTGGCGCCGATATTTGCGGCGGCATTCGATCCCGTGTTGGTGATGGTCACGAAGCCCGTGCCGCCAGTAGCAATCGTCAGGGTCGATGCGGAGATTCCCAGCGTGGTCGTGGTGCTGGGCGCCGTCACGGTGAACTGCACTGACGTTGCCGTGGTGTTGCTGCCAGCGAAGCTGATGGCCGTCGGACCTTCCGGCGTGGCTCCAGTCAGCGTGATCGTGCAATTGGCCCCCGCTGCCAGCGATGAACCACAGGTGTTGGCCGACACCGTGATGCCGCTGCCTGCTGGAATCGTGGCCTGAACGTCGAGCGCAGGGGCCCCACCGTTGTTGGTGATGGTCACCGAGCCCGTTGTCCCTGTGTTGAACGACACGGGCGTGGTGGACATGCCCAGCGTGGTCGGGGTGACGGGCGCCGTCACCGTGACCGGCACGGTCGTGGCCAGCGTATTGCTGCCGCCGAAGCTGATGGCCGTGGGGCCTTCGGCGGCGGCCGCAGTCAGGGTGATGCCGCAGCTGGCCAAAGAGGCGAGTGCGGCACCGCACGTGTTCGACTGCACGGTGATTCCGCTACCGGCCGGCGCCGTGGCGGTCACGTTGAAGGCTGCAGAAGCGCCGGTGTTGCTGATGAGGACCGTTGTCGAGCCGCCCGCAGCGAACGACAGCGGAGCGCTGGGTATCGAAAGCGTGGCCGTGGGAACGGGCACCGTCACCGTGACCTGCACGGTCGTGGTGGGCGTATTGCTGCCGCCAAAGATGACCGCGGTCGGGCCTTCTGCGGCCGCAGCCGTCAGCGTGATCGTGCAGTCGGCCCCGGGGGCCAGGGAGATGGGGCAGGTGCTGGACGCCACCGTGATGCCGCTGCCGACCGGAATGGTGGCTTGCACGTTGAACGCCGGTGCGGGCCCGTTGTTGGTGATGGTCACCGTGCCCGCTCCGCTGGTGCCAAACGACACGGGTGCGGCGGGAATGTCCAGCGTGGTCGGCGTGACGGGGACCGTCACCGTGACCGGCACCGTCGTCGCCGGTGTGTTGGTGCCGCCGAAGCTGATGGCAGTCGCCCCTTCGGCCGCAGCGGCCGTCAGCGTGATCGTGCAACTGGCAGCGGGGGCCAGGATGGCGGGGCAGGTGGTGGTGGACACCGTGATGCCGCTGCCGGCCGGGATGGTGGCCTGTACGTTGAACGCGGGTGCGCTTCCGCTGTTGGTGATGGTCACCGAACCTGCACCGCCGGTGCCGAACGACAGGGGTGTCGTGGGAATGTTCAGCGTGGTGGGCACGACGGGGGCTGTCACCGTGATCGGCACGGTCGTGGCCGGCGTGTTGCTGCCGCCGAAGCCGATGTCGGTCGGGCCTTCGGCCGCAGCGGCCGTCAGCGTGATCGTGCAGCTGGCAGCGGGGGCCAGGATGGCGGCGCAGGTGGAGTTGGACACCGTGATGCCGCTGCCGGCCGGAATGGTGGCCTGTACGTTGAACGCGGGTGCGCTTCCGCTGTTGTTGATGATCACCGAACCAGCGCCGCCGGTGCCGAAGGACACGGGGGCAGTGGGAATGTTCAACGTAGTCGGCGTGACAGGGGTCGTCACCGTGACAGGCACCGTCGTGGCCGGCGTGTTGCTGCCGCCAACGCCGATGTTCGTGGGGCCTTCCGGTCCTGCCGCCGTCAGTGTGATGGTGCAGCTTGCGCCCACCGGCAGTGACGCCGGGCAGGTGGAGGAGGCCACCGTGATGCCGCTGCCGACCGGAATGATGGCCCGCAGATTGAACGCAGGCGCCGTTCCGTTGTTGGTGATGGTCACCGAGCCTGCGCCGTAGGCGCCGAACAGCACGGGTGCCGGGGGAACGGTAGGCGCGGTTGGCGCGACGGGTGCGGTGACCGTGACCTGTGCGGTAGCGGCGGGCGCATTGCTGCCGCCGAAGCCGATGGGGGTCGGGCCTTCCGCCGAGGGGGCTGTCAGCGTGATCGTGCAATTGGCCGAGGGAGCCAGGATGGCGGCGCAGGTGGTGCTGGACACCGTGATGCCGCTGCCCCCCGGAATGCTTGCCTGCACATTGAACGCAGGTGCGCTGCCGCTGTTGGTGATGGTCACCGAGCCAGCACCGTTCGCCCCGAAGGACAGGGACGCCGAGGGAATGGTCAGCGTGGCGGGCAGGACGGCAGTCGTCACCGTGACGGGCACGGACGTGGAAGCCGTGTTGCTGCCGCCGAAGCCGATGGAGGTCGGGCCTTCCGCCGAGGGGGCTGTCAGCGTGATCGTGCAGCTGGCCGAGGGAGCCAGGATGGCGGAGCAGGTGGTGTTGGACACCGTGATGCCACTGCCCCCCGGAATGCTGGCCTGCACATTGAGCGCAGGTGCGCTGCCGCTGTTGGTGATGCTCACCGAGCCGGCGCCGCCCGCTCCGAAGGACACGGACGTCGCAGGAATGTTCAGCGTGGTGGGCGTGCCGGTTGCCGACACCGTGACCGGCACGGAAGTGGATGCCGTATTGCTGCCGCCGAAGCCGATGGCGGTCGGGCCTTCCGCCGAGGGCGCGGTCAACGTGATCGTGCAGTTGGCAGAGGGTGCCAGGGCGGCAGGGCAGGTGGTGTTGGACACCGTGATGCCACTGCCTGCAGGAATGCTGGCCTGCACATTGAGCGCATTTGCGCCGCCGCTGTTGGTGATGGTCACCGATCCCGTGCTGCCCGCCGCAAACGACAGCGGCGTGGCGGGAATACTCAGCGTGGTGGTCGGGGCCGGGCCACCTGTCACGGTGACCGGGGTGGTGGTGGCTGCGGCGTTGCTGCCGGCAATGCTGACGGTGGTCGGGCCTTCCGCCGCGAGTGCCGTCAGGGTGATGGCGCAGCTGGAGCCCGCAGGCAGCGTTGCCGCGCAGCTGTTGGAGGAGATGGTGATGCCACTGCCTGCGGGAATGGTGGCCTGCACATTGAGCGCTGCCGAGCCGCCGCTGTTGCTGACGTTCACCGTGCCGGTGCTGCCTGCGGCAAATGACAGGCCCGCGCCGGGAACGCTGAGCGTGGTGGGGCTGGCGCCGGCCGTGGCCTGGGCTGCCTCGGCGCGGCAAATGGTTTCCACATTCACCCGGCATGTGCCATTGGGCGCAATGGTGTTGCCCACGGCGCAAAGAGGCGGGGGCGATGCGGGCGGTGCCCCTGGCGGCATGAGATGGGTGAAGCCCGAGGGAAAACACTGATTCAAATTCGGTGGCTGAATGGCGGTGATTTTCAGTGCCACACCGGAATCATTGGTGAAATCTTCTGCAGAAAATCCATTGATATTGCCGCCATTGACAATTTGCGCAACGAGCAATGGCCGTGTCTCGCCCGCCGGGTTGGTAAAGCTGCCCGTCAATTGGGCACGCAGATCGGGGCTGTGCCACAGCGTGGCGCACACGATGGCGCTGGTGCACAGCGCCATGAAGAGCGCCCGGGGCTGCCGGTTGCGCAGCACCAGCCAGGCGGCCATGGCCAGCCCTATGGCAAGGGCCAACAGACTCCAAGGGTTGTCCACCGGAATCGCGGTTGCCGCGACGGCGGCAGCCGGAGCGACCGTGATGCTCTGGGCATTGGCAGCCATTGGGAATGAATGGGCTGCAATGGCGGCGACAACGGCGGGGGCAATGGAGATCTGCTTCATGGGTGAATGCCAGGGAGTGATCGGAAAATGAAATTTAAAGTAAGTTTTTTGGAGTATGTCTATTTGTATCTATCGATATCGAGGAATCGTTATGCTGCGACTTCTCAATGACCGCGAAATCGCTATCAATTTGATGCATTTGCAAAGGCCGCCAATGTGCTCGCTGTGCCTCTGTGGAGCAGGTGCGAATGGAGAGCATTGGCAAGGTCTTTTCCGGGAATTCAGAAAAGGCAAAAAAAAGCCCGTGACCGGCTTGCGAATCACGGGCTTTGGGCGGCAGTGCCCTGAAAGGCACTGCGGCGAATACGGGTTTACTGCTGCTTGACCGCTTCGATGGACATCACCAGGCGCACTTGCTTGGGGAAGCCATAGTCCACGCCGTAGTTCACGCCGAAGGCGGTGCGGTCGATCACGGCTTCGAAGTCGCCGCCGCAGGTCTCACGCTTTTGCAGCATGGCGTTGGGGTAGCAGGTGAACTTGTTGGCCTTGATGGTCACGGGCTGGGTCTTGTCCAGGATGGTCAGGTGGCCGGTGACTTCCTTGAGCTTGTCGCCGTCGAAGACGAACTTGTCGGAGACGAACTTGGCCTGGGGGAACTTGGCCACGTTGAAGATGTCGGCGCTCTTGAGGTGCTTGTCGAAGGCGGCGGTGCCCGAGCTCAGCGATTCCATTTCCAGCACGACTTCGACCTTGCCGGCCTTGGCGTCACGGTCGAATTCCACGGTGCCGCTCTTCTTGTCGAAGCGCACGCGGTTGGTCGAGGCGCCGTTGTGGTCGATCTCGAACGTGGCGAAGGTGTGCGTCGGGTCGATGGCGTAGGTTGCGGGAGCAGCCTGGACAGCGGTGGCGAACAGGCCGGCAATGGCCAGGGCAAACACGGAAGTGCGCATGAAAGAACTCCTAGGTTGGGGTTGCACGAAACGGGAAAGAAAATGGCCGATCTTGGGCAGGGACGCGGCTTACAGCTTGCCCACGCCGGTCAGTGCGAGCTTGAACTGCACCTGCACCTCGTCGGCCACCATGGAGGTATCGCCCCATTCGCCTTCGCCGATCTTGAATTGCAGGCGCTTGAGCGGCAGCGTGCCGGTGGCCGTGGTCGTGGTGCCGGACTGTGCCAGTTGCACGGGAATGCTCACGTTCTGGACCTGGCCCTTGATGCTGAGCTTGCCGTCCACCTGGTACTTGCCGCCGCCCAGCGCCTTGACGGCGGTGGAGTCGAACACGGCCTGCGGGAATTTGGCGACGTTGAACCAGTCCGCCTTGGGCAGTTCGGCGTCGGTTTCCTTGGCGCCCATGGTGGCGCTGCCGGTGTCCACGGTGAAGCGGATCTTGCTGGTGTCGGGCTTGGCCGTGTCGAACTGGACCTGGGCATCGAACTTCTTGAAGTGGCCCTGCAGGGGCACGCCCATCTGCTTGGCCGTGAAGTTCACGGCGCTCTGGGCGGGCACGAGCTTTTGCTCGGCCAGTGCCGCTTGGGAAGCCAGGGCCGCAGCGGCCAGGGCGATGGTGGTCAGCGTGGAGGAAAAGCGCATGGCGAGACTCCTAGGGGGCGGGAAAATCCGGTCAGGGGGTGGCTGGGGCCGGATGGACACCGGCCCTGGCTGGCGAGAGGTTGGCGAAAGGTTCAGGCGCGGCCCGGCAGCATGCGGGAGATCAGGCCGTCGCGGTCGATGAACTGGTGCTTGAGGGCGGCGCCCACATGCATGGCAATCAGCACGACCAGGGCCCAGGCCGCCCAGCCGTGCAGGGGCTTGAGGGTTTCCGCCAGTTCGGGGCTGGCGCTCACGAAGTCAGGCAGGGGCAGCATGCCGAGGAAGACGATGGGAAAGCCGGCCGCCGAGCTGTAGGCCCAGCCCAGCAGGGGCACGGCGAAGAACAGCAGGTACATGGCGTGGTGGGTGCCGTTGTGGGCCCAGTGCTGCCATTGCGGCATGGCACGGGCCACGGCGGGCGGCAGCTCGGGCGGGCGGTGGGTGACGCGCCAGAGCAGGCGCAGCAGGCTCAGCGACAAAAGCGTGACGCCCAGCCACTTGTGCCAGTTGTACAGCTTCAGGCGCGAAGGGGAGAACGGCAGGCCGGTCATGTACCAGCCCAGGCCCAGGGCGGCGATCAGGCCCAGTGCCAGCACCCAGTGGGCGGCCATGGCCACGCCGGTATAGCGCGTGGCTCTGGAGGAGGATTTTGCTGGCGCGTTGGCGCGGGCTGAGGACTCTGTCATGGATGGCGGCAGGCTTTGGAACCGTTCAGGGCCCCTGTGAAGGGGCCCTGGATGGCAAAAAGGGTGCGGTGCGCTCTGCGAGAACTTCGTGCACTGCGGACAACGTGCAGTGTAGGAAGCGGCAAATCCAAAAGAGTTCAGCGGTATTGACGGCTCAATTCAAAAAAGATGAAGGCCGCAGCACCCGTGGTACCCCCGGGCTGCAGGAGGTCAGGGCCGGGCGGGATCGGCGGGCAGCATGACCACGGCCTGCGCCGCCTGCTTCCAGGCGGCGGCGGCTGCGTCGGCATCGCCCCGGTGCTCGGCCATCAGGGCCAGGCGCTGCCAGGCACGGGTGCGCAGTGCGCTTTCCTGCAGATGGGGCGCAGCGCGCAGCAGCAGTTGCTGGGCCTTGCCCCAGAGCTGGCGCTGCACGCAGGCCATGCCGGCCAGGTACTGCAGGCGGGGTTCGCGCGGATGGCTGTTGGTGGCCGCCTCGATGCGTGCCAGCCAGGTGCCGTCCAGGCCGTCCAGGCAGGGCTCCAGCACCTGGACCAGGCGCGGCAGATGCGATTCGCTGCGCGGGCCGGCATGGGACAGCAGGCGTTCCCACACGGGCAGCAGCCAGGCGCGGGCCTGCGCGGCCTCGCCGCCCAGGGCCATGAGGCGCGATGCGGCCGGCAGCGCGATCTCGGGCATGGCACGTTCCTCACCGTCCAGCGACAGCCAGAAGTGCTGCAGCTGCGTGGTGTCGCGTGCCTCGTTGATGCTCTCCAGCACCAGGCCGCGCACCACGCTGGCGGCGGCCGCTGGCGAGAAGGCGCGGTGCTTGGCCAGCAGGCGCGCCGTGTCCAGCGCCGTCGATGTCTGGCCGGCCAGGCGCGAGGCCTTCAGGCGGATGCGCAGCGCGATCGTGCGGCGTGCCGCGCCCTGGGGCAGTTCGGCCAGGCGGCGCAGCGCATCAGCTGCGTCGCGGTCGTCCAGGGCCCAGCGCGCGGCGCGCATCTGGGCGCCTTCGCGCATTTCCTGCTCCTGGGCATTGCCCTGGGCCGGTGCATTGGCCAGGACTTCGCGCCAGTGGTGGTCGCGCTGCGGGCTGTCCTGCAGGGCGTGGGAGGCATCGGCGGCCACCATGTGGGCGGCTGCACGCAGCCGCGTGCCGTGTGGCACGGCGGCATGGGCCTCGGCCAGGGATTCCTCCATCGCCAGGGCGGCCAGTGCCGACTTGCGTGCACGCAGAAAGCGGCCGGCCTGCTGGTGCGACAGGGCCTCCAGCAGGCTGTGGTGCATGGCGCGCTCTTTTTGCTGGCTGCGCCAGCGCCGTGCCTGGTGCGGCATCTGCAGCAGCGCGGCCAGGGCGCGCAGCGCGGCATACAGCAGCACGAAGGCCAGCACGATGATGGCAATGGCCAGGTTCAGGGACAGGTCCAGCCGGTAGGGCGCCCAGAACAGGGTCACCGTGCCCTGGTTGGAGCCCGCGAACAAGGCGGCCGCAACGGCCATGCCGAACAAACCGATCAACCACAGTGCAGCGCGCATTCGTCTGTCTCCCGGCTGCTCAGCGGCCTGCGGCGGCCGTTGCCAGCGCCGCCAGGGTTTCCTGCAGCGCCGGCTGTTCGGTGGTGCGCAGATTGGCCTGGATCTGCTGCAGCTGGGCCTGCACGATCTGGGTGCGGCGCGCGGCAGGATCGAAGTATTTGTTCACGGCCATGCCCGAGGCGGCCAGGTCGGCACGCGCCGCATCCCACTGGCGCGACAGCAGGGCCAGGCGCGAGTTCAGCAGCTTGAGCTTGAGGTTCTCGCGCAGGAAATAGGCCTGCTCGGGCGCCAGCAAGATGGCGTCCGGGTGGTCGATGCGGCTGACGCGCAGCAGGTCCTGGGCCTCTTCGCGCACGGCCGTCCAGCCGCGCTCACCCCAGGACTGCCACCAGCTCCACTCGGCGGGGCTGCCCTCGATGGGGGCGGGCTCGGGCTGGCGGGCCGCCTGGCCGGCCACGCCGCGATGGCGGCTGGCGCGTGGCTGGGCCACGGCGTTGAGCAGGGGCATCTCGTCGACCAGGCGCACCAGGTCCTCGATGCGGGTGAGCAGGCCGGCCGTGTCGGTCACGCTCATGCGGGCCAGCCGCTCCAGGTCGCGGTCCAGCGCGCGCATCACGGGAGCCAGACGGGGCTGTGCGGCGCGCTCTATGCGCTGGCGGGCGTTCTTGAGCGTGGCCACCAGCGGCTGCAGGCTGCCGGACAGCTCGGCCTGCTGCTGGGCCAGGCGGATGGAGGAATCTATGTCCACCACCAGGTTCTCGTCGCGCGAGCGCGACATGCTTTGCAGGAGTTCGTCGAGCTGCGTGCGCTGCAGCGACAGCTCTGCAATGCGCGCCTCCATGACCGAGGTGCGCGCCGCGCTGTCGCGGGCCAGGTCCTGGGCGTCGCGCGCCAGGGTGCGGGCCTCGACCGACTGGGAGCCGGACTGCGCGGACTGGCGGGCCAACTGTTCCTGGATATTGCCCAGGCGCTGCCAGAGCATGCCGCAGGCAATGAGCGCCGCCACGGCCACGGCGCCCACGCCCAGGACCAGGGCAGAGGAGCCGCTGCGCAGGTCTGCAGCGGGGCTGCTTTGGGCGGAGCCGGCAGCGAATGCTGCGGCGGAGGCTGGGGGCGTCAGGTCCTGCGGGGTGGGGCGGTCTTGCGCTGCGTCGGAACTCATGGCGTCGATTCTATCGACGCAACCACGTCCTCCAGAGCCGGCCGACATTGCTTGACATATCCGAATCCCAGTTGCTTGGCCTGGGCGGCGATTCGCTCGTGCGTAGCAAGCGCTCGCGCCTTTTGCCACGATTGGCCCGGCAGGAGCTGTTGCAGGTTGGCAACGGATTCGGCGCTGCTGAGCAGCCAGAGCGAGCCATCTTCGGCCGCCTGGCGTGCCAGTGCCGTCTGGGCTGCATCCCAGTCAGGCAGTTCGCGCTGGTAGACGGCCAGCATTTCGACCTGGGCACCCGCCTCGCGCAGTCGGGCGGCCAGCCAATCGCGGCCGGCGCCTGCCGTGGCCGGCACGGTCCTGGGCGCTCCTGCCTGGCTGTCGCCACGCACGATGAGCACGCGGTCGCCCGCATGGATCTGGTCATGCACGCGCTGCCATAGCGTTTCGGATTCGAACTGGGCGGCGTCCGGTGGCGGGCCGTCGATCTGTGCTGGCGCAATGCCCAGGGCCAGCAGCGCCTGGGCGGTGCCGGGGCCGGGCGTCCAGGCGCGGGTGGAGGCCGGAAGCCGTGCGGGGTCGGTGCCGAAGAAATGCTGGACGGCATTGCCGCTGACGAACATCACGGCGCGGTAGCCTGGGCCTTCGCGCAGCGCGTTGCGGGCGGCCTGCAAGGCCTGTTGCGTGGCCGCATCGCGGCAGGGGCCTATGGCCATCAGCGCCAGCGGCTGGGCCGGCAGGCCCCGGGCCTGCAGCGCATCCACCCACGCGGCTGCGTCATGGGCCGGGCGGGTGACGAGTATGCGCGGCGGCATGTGGGCGTGCCGTCTAGAGCTTTGGGGCCGGTTGGGCGCCTGCCGCCTGCAGCAGCGCAGCCACGTGCTGGCCCAGCGCGTCGGCGCTGGCGAAGTCGGTGACGGTGGCGTCGGCGTGCACCTGCACCAGCGGCAGCCGGCCTTCCGGGTCTCCCCAGGCTGCGTCCAGGCGCAGTTGCTGGCCGTCGAATGTGCCGTGCGCCGCCAGCGGCATGGAGCAGCTGCCGCCCATGCAGCGGCTGACGGCGCGCTCGGCGGTCACGGTCAGCCAGGTGGTCTGGTGGGCCAGCGGGGCCAGCGCGTCGATCAGGTCCTGGCGGTCGGCGCGCACCTCGATGCCCAGCGCGCCCTGGCCTGCGGCCGGCAGCATGCCGGTGGGCTCGAACCTGGCGCGGATGCGGTCGGCCAGGCCCAGGCGCATCAGGCCTGCGGCGGCCAGCACGATGGCGTCGTAGTGGCCTTCGTCCAGCTTGCGCAGGCGGGTGTTCACGTTGCCGCGCAGCGGCTCTATCTTCAGGTCCGGGCGCAGGGCCTGCAGCAGTGCCTGGCGGCGCAGGCTCGATGTGCCGACGACGGCGCCCTGCGGCAGCTCGGCCAGCGTGGCGTAGCGATTGGAGACAAAGGCGTCGCGCGGGTCTTCGCGCTCCATCACGCAGGCCAGCACAAAGCCTTCGGGCAGCTCCATGGGCACGTCCTTGAGCGAGTGCACGGCGATGTGGGCGCGTCCTTCTTCCAGCGCCACTTCCAGCTCCTTGACGAACAGGCCCTTGCCGCCCACCTTGGACAGCGTGCGGTCCAGGATCTGGTCGCCCTTGGTGGTCATGCCCAGCAATTCCACTTCATGCCCCCGGGCGCGCAGCAGCGCCTGGACATGCTCGGCCTGCCACAGTGCCAGCTGGCTCTCGCGCGTGGCGATCACGATGGAGTGGGGGAGAAGTGGTTTGGTGTTCATCAGGTGCCTCGGGGGGAGCGCGGGATGCTAGCATGCTGCGCCGCAGTAAACCCGGCACCAGGACCGAAGCCCAAGCAAACCGATACGCTGACCGATTCCAGGAGATTCGTTGATGGCCACCGCCCCCCGCAAGAGCAATGCGCGAGATGACAGGCGTGATGACAAGCCTGTCCGCAAGACGGACAAGGACCTGCCGCTGATCGAGGACATACGCCTGCTGGGGCGCATTCTGGGCGATGTGATCCGCGAGCAGGAAGGCGTGGCGGCCTTCGAGCTGATCGAGCAGGTGCGCCAGCTGTCGGTGACCTTCCGCCGCGATGCCGACGAGACCGCCGACCGCGCGCTCAAGCGCCTGCTCAAGGGCCTGACGACGGACCAGACGGTGAGTGTGATCCGCGCCTTCACCTATTTCAGCCATCTGGCCAACCTGGCCGAGGATCGCCACCACATCCGCCGCCGCGCCGTGCACGAGCGCGCGGGCAACACCCAGGAAGGCAGCATCGAAGTGGCGCTGGCGCGCCTGCGCTGGGCTGGTATCTCGGCCGGCACCGTGGCGCAGACGCTGGCCAAGAGCTATGTGGCACCCGTGCTCACGGCCCACCCCACGGAAGTGCAGCGCCAGAGCATTCTGGTGGCCGAGCGCGACATCTCCCAACTGCTGGCCGCACGCGAGGACATCGTGGCCCGCGCCCAGCTGTACAACAGCGCCAAGGACGCGCTCACCCCGCGCGAGCTGGAACGCAACGAGGCCCAGCTGCGCGCCCGCGTCAGCCAGCTGTGGCAGACGCGCCTGCTGCGATACTCCAAGCTCACCGTGGCCGACGAGATCGAAAACGCGCTGTCCTACTACGAAGCCACCTTCCTGCGCGAGATCCCCAAGCTGTATGCGCAACTGGAGCAGGAGCTGGGCAACACCCTTCCCGTGCACAGCTTCCTGCGCATGGGCCACTGGATCGGCGGCGACCGTGACGGCAACCCCAATGTCACGGCCCAGAGCCTGGAGCTGGCGCTGTCGCGCCAGGCCGACGTGGCCCTGCGCCACTATCTGCGCGAGGTGCACTACCTGGGCGGCGAGCTGTCGCTGTCCCAGCGCCTGACCGATGTGTCCACCGAGATGCAGGCCCTGGCAGAGCGCTCGCCCGACACCAACGAGCACCGCTCCGACGAGCCCTACCGCCGCGCGCTCACCGGCATCTACGCGCGTCTGGCCGCCACGCTCAAGGGCCTGACCGGCGGCGAGGCTGCGCGCCATGCCGTGGCGCCGCAGAACGCCTATGCCTCGCCCGAGGAGTTTCTGGCCGACCTGCGCGTCATCGATGATTCCCTGAGCCGCAACCACGGCGAGGTGCTGGCGCCCCAGCGCCTGCGTCCGCTGATGCGCGCCGTGCAGGTCTTCGGTTTCCACCTGGCCACGGTGGACCTGCGCCAAAGCTCGGACAAGCATGAGGAAGTGGTGGCCGAGCTGCTGGCTGCGGCGCGCCTGGAGCCCGACTACTCGGGCCTGCAGGAAGACGCCAAGTGCGCCTTGCTGGTGCGCCTGCTGGAAGAGGCGCGGCCGCTGCGCGTGGTGGGCGCCGACTATTCCGAGCATGCGCGCGGCGAACTGGCCATCTTCGAGACCGCGCGCCGCCTGCGCGCGGCCCTGGGCGCCGAGGCCATACGCCACTGCATCATCAGCCACACCGAATCGGTCAGCGACCTGCTGGAAGTGCTGCTGCTGCAAAAGGAGGCCGGGCTGCTGCGCGGCACGCTGGACGACGGCGCCATCTGCGATGTGATCGTCGTGCCGCTGTTCGAGACCATTGGCGACCTGCGCAGCGCCTCGCCCATCATGCGCCGCTACTTCCAGCTGCCCGGCGTGGCGGCCATGGTGCAGCGCAGCGGCGGCGAGCAGGACATCATGCTGGGCTACAGCGACAGCAACAAGGACGGCGGCATCTTCACCAGCAACTGGGAGCTGTACCGCGCCGAGATCTCGCTGGTCGAGCTGTTCGACGAGCTGGCCGACAGCCATGGCATCAGCCTGCGCATGTTCCATGGCCGCGGCGGCACGGTGGGCCGGGGCGGCGGCCCCAGCTACCAGGCCATCCTGGCCCAGCCTCCGGGCACGGTGCGTGGCCAGATCCGCCTCACCGAGCAGGGCGAGGTGATCGCTTCCAAGTACGCCAACCCCGAGATCGGCCGGCGCAACCTGGAGACCCTGGTGGCCGCCACGCTGGAGGCCACGCTGCTGCAGCCGACCAAGCCGGCCACGCGCGCCTTCCTGGATGCGGCGGCCTTCCTGTCCGACGCCAGCATGGGCGCCTACCGCGCCCTGGTGTACGAGACCCCCGGCTTCACCAGCTACTTCTTCAGCAGCACGCCCATCCGCGAGATTGCCGAGCTGAACATCGGCTCACGCCCGGCCTCGCGCAAGCCCTCGCAGAAGATCGAGGACCTGCGCGCCATTCCCTGGGGCTTCAGCTGGGGCCAGTGCCGGCTCACGCTGCCGGGCTGGTACGGCTTTGGCGCCGCGGTCAAGGCCTTCATCGACCAGCCGGGCAAGGATGGCAAGGCCCAGCTGGCCCTGCTGCAGAAGATGTACCGCCAGTGGCCGTTCTTCCGTACCCTGCTGTCCAACATGGACATGGTGCTGGCCAAGAGCGACCTGAACCTGGCCTCGCGCTATGCCGACCTGGTGCCGGACGCGCGCCTGCGCCGCCGTATCTTCAGCGCCATCGAGGCCGAGTGGCACAGCACCGTCGATGCGCTGGCGCGCATCACGGGCGACAAGCAGCGCCTGGCCCACAACGAAGCGCTGGCGCGCTCCATCCGCCATCGCTTCCCCTACATCGATCCGCTGCACCATCTGCAGGTGGAGCTGGTGCGCCGCTGGCGCGCAGGCCAGACCGATGAGCGCATCAAGACCGGCATCCACCTGTCCATCAACGGCATCGCGGCCGGGGTGCGCAACACGGGCTGATCCTGCTCTCTGGAGGCCGCAACAGCCCTTTGCGGCCGGCGTTGTACGATGTGCTCCGGACAGGAGCGCCTGACTTCTGCCGGGAAGAAAAGGGTGGGAGCCATGGGCAACAAGAGGTCACGGGCCGGCTTTCCGGACGTGCAACTGTTCCTGACACAGCGCCTGGCCAGGCTGGCCGGCGCCAACTCCATGCGGGCCATACGCGAGGGCCTGCTCTGGCTGGTTCCCTGTCTGCTGGTCTCGGCCCTGTTCCTCATCCTGTCGGCGCTGGCGCAGATGTCCGGCCAGCCCGAACCCGTGGTGCGGGTGCTTGCGGGCCTGCACGCGGAGATCGGCAGCATCCTGCCGCTGCTGGTGGCCGCGTCCATCGGCTACATGCTCTCCATACGCCACCGGCTGCCGCGCCTGCCGGTGACCTTTCTGTGCTTCGCGCATGTGCAGATGGCCATCTATCTGCTGAGCGAGCATCCGCGCGCGGCGGCCACCCTGGTGCTGTTCATCTCCATCGCCTCCCCCCTGATCACCGTGCCCCTGATGGCGCGCCTGAGCCGGCTGCGCTGGACGCGCATCGCGCGCACCGGCTTCGTGAGCGAGAACGTGCGCGAGGTTATGAACCTCGTCGTTCCCGGCGCCCTTGTCGCCGTGCTGCTCGTGCTGCTGCTGCTGGGCCTGCAACAGGTGCTGCCGGATATCACGCGGGCCGAACTGCCGCTGGCCATCGCGGGCCCCGAGAACCCCTACCGCAGCGGGCTGACGCTGGCACTGCTCAATTCCGTGCTCTGGTTCTTCGGCGTCCAGGGGTACTACGCCATGCAGCCCTTCTTCCAGGTGCTGGACCAGGCTGTGGTGGCCAATGCCGCCGCGATGGCGCAGGGGCTGCAGGCGCCCTGGGCGCTCAGCGGCGGGCTGATGGGCTCCTTCGTCTTCATCGGCGGCTCCGGTGCAACGCTGTCGCTGGCGCTGGCCGTGCTGCTGTTTTGCCGGGGGCGGGGCCTGCGCGTGCTGGCGCTGGCGGCGCTGCCCATCTCCTTGCTCAACGTCAACGAGATCCTGCTGTTCGGGCTGCCGATCATCCTGAACCTGCGCCTGCTCGTGCCGTTTCTCGCGGTACCCGCCATCAACCTGGTCGTGGCCGTCACGGTGGTGCAGGCCGGCTGGGTGGCACCGGCCTCCATGGTGCTGCCGCTGACTGCGCCCGTGGTCTTCAATGCCTATGTGAGCACGGGCGGGGACATGGCGGCCGTGGTGCTGCAACTGGCATTGACGGCCCTGGGGGCGCTGATCTATGCGCCCTACGTGCGGGCCATCGACCGGCTGGGCCAGGACGACGGTGCCATCGTGCTGCACGCGCTGGACACCACGTTCTCGCGCCTGCCCGAAGAGGCCGGCCTGATCGTGCGCGATCCGCTGGTGCAGGCGCACCAGGCGCAGGCCCGGCGCGAGACCATGCTGGCGCATATCCGTCGCATCAGCGAGTACGAGTTCCACCTGGAATTCCAGCCCCAGGTCTCGCACCGCAGCGGCCTGTGCCTGGGCTGCGAGGCCCTGCTGCGCGCGCGGGACGCGCAGGGCCGCTTGCAGCAGCCCGGCAGTTTCCTGCGCTGGCTGGCCGATGCGGGGCTGATGCGCGAGGTGGACCTGTGGGTGGCGGGCGCTGCCGTGCGCCAGAGCCGGCACTGGCGCCAGGAGGGCTTTGCCATGCCGATCAGCATCAATGTGTCGGGTGCCACGTTGACCTCGCCCGAGCACTGCTCGCGCCTGATGCTGCTGCTGGCCCAGGCCAGGGGGCAGGTCGGCGTGGAGATCACGGAGGAAGAAATGGTGGGCGACGTGGAGGCGATCCGCCGCGCCATAGGGCAGATCCATGCGCTGGGCGCCAAGGTGTCCATCGATGACTTCGGCACCGGCTTCTCGTCCATGAGCTACCTGCACCAGTTCGATGTGGATGCCATCAAGATCGACCGCAGCTTCGTCGTGGCCAGCGGCCATGCCAAGGGCGAGCTGGTGCTGGACGGCCTGCTGCGCTTTTGCGAGGCGCTGCAGCTGAACGTGGTGGCCGAGGGCGTGGAGACCGAGGCGCAGTTGCAGGCCCTGGGCTTCGAGGGCGATCTGCTGGTGCAGGGCTGGTACTTCAGCCGCGCCCTGCCAGGCGAGAAACTGCCGCAGTTCGCCAGGGACTGCGCCGCCAGGGCAGGCGGCGGGACGGTCTAGATTCCTGGATTCCTGTGGCGGCATCGCGGGTGCGATGCGCAGTGCAGATCATCAGTGCAGCATCAGCGAGCCGGCGCTCTTGCTCTTGCCGGCGCGTGCGGGCGGATTGCACAGGCCGCACTGGTAGTGGCGCTCGTTCTCGTAGGGCTCGGTCACGAACTGGCCCTTGCACACCGTGCACTGGGTACGGGTCAGCATCTGCGCGTCGACGAACTTCACCAGGCGCCATGCGCGGGTGAAGGACAGCAGCGCTTCCAGCTCGGCGGCCTGGATCTGCTCGGTATAGAGACGGTAGGCCTTGGTCAGTTGTTCAACGGCATCCAGCTCGGCGCCCTTGGACAGGTATTCGTAGATATTCAGGAACAGCGAACTGTGGATGTTCTCCTGCCAGGTCAGGAACCAGTCGGTCGAGAACGGCAGCTGGCCCTTGGAAGGCGACTTGCCTGCGATCTCCTTGTACAGGCGGATCAGGCGCTCGTAGGACAGCGTGGTCTCGGATTCGAGCACCTGCATGCGTGCACCCATCTCGATGAGCATGGCGGCGCGCTCGATCTGCTTGGACTCGTTCAGGACACTTTTGGCGGGGGTGGACATGGCGGGCTCCAGAGTTCTTCAGGCGGATCAGAGGACTTCGGAGACGCGGCTGGCCATCAGGATGTTGGCGTGCAGCGTGTTGGTCGCACCGTTGCCGATCTTGTTGCTGCTGTGGTTGGTCAGCAAGCTCCAGACCATTTCGTCGTCCACCCGGAAGCTGGCGAGCAAGGTGTTGCGCGAGGCCAGCTTCAGCACCTGGGCTGCCGACAGTGCGGCCAGCAGGTCGCACGATTCTTCGTTCAGTCCCAGGCGGAACACCGCTTCGGCCTTGTCCTGGCGGATCAGGGTCTGGGCCAGCATCAGGTAAGTGAGGTTGGCTTCGCGGATTTCGGCAAGCAGCTGTTCATTGTTCATAGGACCATCCTTTGCATCTCGGCAGCCGCAACGCCCGGGTAGAAACAAGATGTTCAACCTGTTGCGATCTGTTGAGATGGATTGTGGAGGAGGGCCCTTCGCCGTTGAAGTCGGGGCAGGTCTGCGCCGGATGTCTGGTTGTGAGACGGCGTTTGTAAGATTTACCTTACACCTGTAGCAAGGTTTGGATGACTCGATTTCGCTCGGGCCCCGCCGTCTGGGGGCTTGGGAGCAGGCCGCTGCAGTGGTGTAGTTGCATGTCGGCCTTTTGACACAGTGCTGTCATTGTGCAGCCTCCCCAAGGGGAGGCATAAGCCGAATTAGCCGCGCTCCACCGGCCTCTTCGGGTCACTGCACCACTCGCTCCAGCTGCCCGCGAACAGCCTTGCAGGCGGCAGTCCCGCAATGCGCATGGCCAGCAGGTTGGGCAGCGCGCTCACGCCGCTGCCGCACTGGTGCACCACGCTGGAAGGATCGCGGCCTGCCAGCAGCTGTTCGAACTCCGCGCGCAGCAGGGCGGCAGGCTTGAAGCGGCCGTCGGCGGCGATGTTCTCGGTGAAGGGCCGGTTGAGCGCGCCCGGGATGTGGCCGGCCACAGGGTCCAGCGGCTCGACCTCCCCGCGGTAGCGGGCCGGGGCGCGTGCATCGACCACGGTCTGGCCTGCGCTGCCCAGTGCATCGAGCACCTGCTGCGCCGTTGCCAATTGCTGAAGCGGCTCGCGCAGCTCGAAGTTGGACTGGAAGCGCGCGCTTTCCTCGCCCGATGCCACGGGCTGGCCTGCGGCCTGCCAGGCCTGGAGACCTCCGTCGAGCACGGTCACATCGCCATGGCCGGCCCATTGCAGCATCCACCACAGGCGCCCGCAGTAGTTGGCGCCGTTGCGGTCATAGACCACGGCCTGCATGTCGTTGGAAAACCCGATGCTGGACAGCCACACGGCAAAGCGTTCGCGGTTGGGCAGCGGGTGGCGGCCGCCCGAGGCGGCCTGCTCGCTGGCCGCCACGCTGCCATGGGCGCCGGGCACGCCGTGTTTTGCGCTGAGGTCATGGTCCAGATCGGCGAAGACTGCGCCTGGAACATGCGCCTGCAGATACTGGGCCTTGCCGGCCGCAGGCTGGGCCAGGTCGAAGCTGCAGTCGAAGACCATCAGCGGACGGCCGCTGGCCTGCAGCGCGGCCAGCTCCTGGACGGAGATCAGGGTCTGGTGGGTCTGGTAGGTGGTGTTGGAAGTCATGGATGCGGAACTCCGAAGGCCTGTGCAGGCGGTGGTGCGCCTGCGGCAAAAGATCCGATCCATTATGCGACGGCCCCAGGCGGGCCGGCGGCGTCAGCCGCGCGAACGCAGGGCCGTGGCCAGGGCGCCGCTGGCCACGATCAGGCCAATGCCGGCCCAGCCGATCAGCGGCACGCTTTCGCCGAACATCGCCAGGCTCAGCAGGGCCGCGAAGACGATGCCCGAATACTGCAGGTTGGCCACGACCAGGGTGTTGCGGCTGTTGCTGGCCGAGGCGTAGGCCGCCGTCATGCAGACCTGGGCCACGGCGGCCAGCACGCCCACGGGCAGCAGCCACAGCGCGCGCCAGCCCGGCCAGGCGGACACGCCCGTGAAGCACATGGCCAGGGCGCCGGCGACGGCCGAGCCCAGTGCGAAGTAGAAGACCACGCGCGCCTCGGGTTCGCCCATGCGCGACAGCGTGGCCACCTGCATATAGGCCATGGCGGCGAACACCCCGCCGATCAGGCCGCCCGCGCTGGCCACGAATTCCTGCGGCGCCGCGCTGGGGCGCAGCACCAGGATCACGCCCACGAAGCCCAGGGCCACGGTGGCGACCAGGCTCCAGGGAAACGGCGGCAGCGCGCGCAGCGCATGCGATTCGGGTTGGCGGCGCAGCTGGTGGCGCAGCAGCAGGCCCTGGCCGATCAGAAAGACCGCCATCCAGATGCTGCTCATGGAGTTGAAGGTGGCGGCCGTGGCCAGCGGCAGATGGCCGATGGAGTAGAACCAGGCGCCCATGGAGGTCACGCCCACGAAGCTGCGCCAGGCATGCTCGCGCGGGTAGCGAGTGGCCAGCGAGATGCCCTGGTGGCGCGCCAGCCACCACAGCGCCACCATGCTGACCAGCCCGCGGTAGAAGACGATTTCCGCCGCGTTGAAATCCTGGGAGGCGAACTTCACACACACACTCATGACCGCAAAAACGAATGCGGCCGCCACCATCCACAGGGCTTGCATATAAATGACCGGATAGAGCCGCACAAGGGCCGCGGCGCTGGACGAGAAAAGGGTTGGGTTTTGTTTTTGGCGCATGCCGCCTCGCTGCGTACGGCCCAGGGCCGTGGCAGGGACACGCGCAAGGAACTGTATTGCATAAGCCAAGACATTGGACTTGCCTCGGGATGCATTGCCGCCGCCAGCCCTGCCCATTGGGCACATCAGGGCGCTTGCATTCAGAGGAGCTGTGCAGTTGGCCTGCCGCCTAATACAGACGGCCCGCTGCAAGCGGCCCGATGCAGACGGCCCAATGCAGACGGCCCGCACGAATGCGGGCCGTCGGGAGAGCCGGAGCAGATCAGCGTGCGGGGACTGCGTCACCCATCACGCCGCGATACCACTCATGGAAGTGCTGCATGCCGTCTTCCATGGGGCTCTGGTAGGGGCCGACCTCGTTGTCGCCGCGCTCATACAGTGCCCTGCGGCCGGCGTCCATGCGCTCGCCGATCTCGTCATCCTCAATGCAGGTCTCCATGTAGGCGGCCTTTTGCGCCTGCACGAATTCGGGCTCGAAGGCCGCGATCTCTTCGGGGTAGTAGAACTCGACCACGTTCAGCGTCCGGTCCACCGCCAGCGGGTGCAGGGTCGAGACCGTGAGCACGTGCGGATACCACTCCACCATGATGTGCGGGTAGTAGGTCAGCCAGATCGCGCCGCGTTCGGGCAGCTCGCCGTTGCGGTAGGCCAGCAGCACGTCGTGCCACTTCCTGTAGGTGTCCGAGCCGGGCTGGGCAAAGCCGGGCGCCACGCCCACGGTCTGCACCGAGTACTCCTTGGCAAACTCCCACTGCAGGTCGTCGCAGGTCACGAAGTTGCCCAGGCCCGGGTGGAAGGGGCCCACGTGGTAGTCCTCGAGGTAGACCTCGATGAAGGTCTTCCAGTTGTAGTTGCACTCGTGCATCTCGACATGGTCGAGCACGAAGCCCTCGAAGCTCAACTGCTCGCGCAGCTTCATGCCGGCCAGGTCGGACTCGATGTCGCGGCCGTTGTCCTCGAACAGCAGGCCGTTCCACTCGCGCAGCCGGTAGTTGTTCAGGTTAAGGCAGGGATCGTGGCTGAAGTGCGGTGCGCCCAGCAGCTCGCCGCTGGTGCTGTAGGTCCAGCGGTGCAGCGGGCAGACGATGTTGCCCCCCGCATGGCCCTTGCCTTCGGTCATCAGATTGCCCCGGCCCTTGAGCATCACGGCCTGGCGGTGGCGGCAGACGTTGGAGATCAACTCCACCTGCCCCCTGGCATTGCGCACCAGAGCGCGGCCTTCCTTTTCCTGGGGCAGGGCGTAGTAGTCGCCTATCTCGGGAACGGCCAGTTGGTGGCCCACGTAGCGCGGGCCGCGTTGAAAGATGGTCTCCAACTCGCGCTGGAACAACGCAGGGTCGAAGTAACTGGAAACTGGTAGTTGGCTTGCGGCCTGCTGCAGTTGAAGACTTAAATCAGACATGGGTGACCTGACCTAAAGACTCCCCACAGGGAGGGTGCGCGTGCGCACGGGATTGGAAAAAGCAAAACCGGCCGTTCCTGGACATGGAGGCAGGCTTCACGACGTGAAAAGAAGCGGCGCCCGAGGCGCTGTCTTTTGTCAATGAGCCCGACCGTATGCCCAGGCAAGGGGCCGGTTTGACGGGGAATGGGATTATAGCCCGTGGGGTTATTTCCGGATGCCCGGTACGTGTATTGCGCGCGCCGGATGCCGCCTGTCAAGGGCTGTCCGGTTATTGGCGGCACGGTCATGGAGGGGCGCCTAGAATCGTCGGTTCCCCACAACGCACCGCCATCGCACCATGCCCAAGGCTGCTCCCAAGGCTCTTGCCGAGCCCACCAGTTACGAATCCGCGCTGCAGGAGCTGGAGCAGCTCATCGCGCAGATCGAGTCGGGCCAGCTGCCTCTGGAGCAGATGCTGACAGGCTACCAGCGCGCGGCGCAGCTGCTCGGCTATTGCCGCGGCCAGCTCGACGCGGTGCAGGAACAGGTCAAGGTGCTTGACGAGGGGACGCTGGCCCCGTGGAGCCAGGATTGAAGATTGCCATGAGTGCCGTGATGACTTGCGCTTCCGATGTTTCCCAGCCGGCCGGCCCCGGCGCGCTGGATTTCCCCTGCTGGATGACCGATCGCCTGGCGCGCACCGAAAGCGCGCTGTCGCAATGGGTGGGCGTGGATGCGCCTGCGGGCCTGGGCGAGGCCATGCGCTACGCCGTGCTCGATGGCGGCAAGCGCCTGCGCCCGCTGCTGGTCTGGGCCGCCGCCGAGGCCGTGGATGGCTTGCAGCCCGCCGCCGTGCGTGCCGGCTGCGCGGTGGAGTTGATCCATGCCTATTCGCTGGTGCACGACGACATGCCCTGCATGGACAACGACGTGCTGCGCCGTGGCAAGCCCACGGTGCATGTGCAGTTCGGCGAAGCCTCGGCCCTGCTGGCTGGCGATGCGCTGCAGGCGCTGGCCTTCGAGCTGCTCGTTCCCGAGCCCGATCAGGCCGGCGGCATGCCGGACGCCCTGCAGGCGCGGCTGTGCCGGCTGCTGGGCCGTGCCGCAGGCGCGCAGGGCATGGCCGGTGGCCAGGCCATCGACCTGGCCAGCGTGGGCCTGCAACTGAGCGAGGCCCAACTGCGCGAGATGCACCGCCTCAAGACCGGCGCCCTGCTGCATGCCAGCGTGCTCATGGGAGCGGCCTGCAAGGAGGGCGTGGATGCCCAGGCCTGGCAGGCGCTGTCCGACTATGGGCAGGCGCTGGGCGTGGCCTTCCAGGTGGTGGATGACATCCTCGACGTGGTGGCCGACTCGGCCACTCTGGGCAAGACGGCCGGCAAGGACGCGGCCAACGACAAGCCGACCTACGTCTCGCTGCTGGGCCTGGACCAGGCCCGCGCCCATGCCGACGAGCTGTGCGCCCTGGCGCACGCGGCGCTGGCGCGCAGCGGCCTGCCTGATACCCGCGCGTTGGCGGCGCTTGCCGACATGGTGGTGAGCCGCACCCACTGACAATACGGACCGCGGCGTTGCCGCTCCAAGATACCTAGCATGACCACGAACACCTACTCCCTGCTGCAGACCATCGACGATCCCGCGGATCTGAGGCGTCTGTCGCGTGCCGAACTCAAGACCCTGGCCCAGCAACTGCGTGCCTATGTGCTCGACAGCGTCTCCAAGACCGGCGGGCATCTGAGTTCCAACCTGGGGACGGTGGAGCTGACGGTGGCGCTGCATGCGGTGTTCGACACGCCCTACGACCGCGTGGTCTGGGACGTGGGCCACCAGACCTACCCGCACAAGATCCTCACGGGCCGGCGCGAGCGCATGGCCTCGCTGCGCCAGTTCGGCGGCCTGTCGGGCTTTCCGCAGCGCGCCGAGAGCCCGTACGACACCTTCGGCACGGCGCACTCCTCCACCAGCATCTCGGCCGCCCTGGGCATGGCCCTGGCTGCCAAGCAAAAGGGCGAGGACCGCCGCGCCATCGCCGTCATCGGTGACGGCGCCATGACGGCCGGCATGGCCTTCGAGGCGCTGAACAACGCCGGCGTGACCGATGCCAACCTGCTGGTCATCCTCAACGACAACGACATGAGCATCAGCCCGCCCGTGGGCGCGCTCAACCGCTACCTGGCACAGCTCATGAGCGGGCAGTTCTACGCCAAGGCGCGCGACATGGGCAAGAGCGTGCTCAAGCAGGTGCCGCCGCTGCTGGAGCTGGCCAAGCGGCTGGAGCAGCAGGCCAAGGGCATGGTCGTGCCGGCCACGCTGTTCGAGAACTTCGGCTTCAACTACATCGGCCCCATCGACGGGCATGACCTCGATTCGCTGATCCCCACTCTGGAGAACATCAAGAGCCTCAAGGGCCCGCAGTTCCTGCACGTGGTCACGAAGAAGGGCCAGGGCTACAAGCTGGCCGAGGCCGATCCCGTGGCCTACCACGGCCCCGGCAAGTTCGATCCCAGCGTGGGCCTGGTCAAGCCGGCCACGCCCCCGAAGCAGACCTTCACCCAGGTCTTCGGCCATTGGCTGTGCGACATGGCGGACAAGGACCAGCGCCTGGTGGGCATCACCCCCGCCATGCGCGAGGGCTCGGGCATGGTGGAATTCCACAAGCGCTTTCCGGGCCGCTACTACGACGTGGGCATTGCCGAGCAGCATGCGGTCACCTTCGCGGCCGGCATGGCCTGCGAGGGCCTCAAGCCCGTGGTCGCCATCTATTCGACCTTCCTGCAGCGCGGCTACGACCAGTTGATCCATGACGTGGCGCTGCAAAAGCTGCCCGTGGTCTTTGCGCTGGACCGCGCGGGCCTGGTCGGCGCCGATGGCGCCACGCACGCAGGTGCGTATGACATCGCCTTCGTGCGCTGCATTCCGCACATGAGCATGGCCTGCCCGGCCGACGAGCGCGAATGCCGCCAGCTGCTCACCACCGCCTACGAGCAGGACCATCCCGTGGCCGTGCGCTACCCGCGTGGGGCGGGCGTGGGTGTGGCCCCACTGGAGAGCCTGGAGGGCCTGCCCTTCGGCAAGGGCGAGGTGCGCCGCGAGTCTGCCAAGAAGCAGGTCGCCATCCTGGCCTTCGGCACCCTGCTGTACCCGGCCCTGGCCGCGGCCGAGGCGCTGGACGCCACCGTGGTCAACATGCGCTGGGCCAAGCCGCTGGACGAGGAACTGCTGCGCCAGGTGGCCTCCACGCACGAGCTCATCGTCACCGTGGAAGAGGGCTGCATCATGGGCGGCGCAGGCAGCGCCGTGGCCGAGTCGCTGCAGGCCGCCGGCATCACGCGCCAGCTGCTGCAGCTGGGCCTGCCCGACGAGTTCATCGAGCACGGCGATCCCGCCAAGCTGCTGGCCCTGCAGGGCCTGGATGCGGCGGGCATCGAGGCCTCGGTGCGCGCCCATCTGGCACCCGAGCGCGCGGTAGCCTGAGCAGGGCTGGCGCCCCGCAAGCTTTCCGTCAGATGCGCCGCAGGCCGCGCCAGCTGGCGCCGGGCGGCCTGCGGGAGCCTCTTCAGGCGCGCTGCGGGACCGTTGGCAGGGCTGGCGCCTGCTACAGTAGCGAACGCACGTGCAGACGTGCGTTTTTTTTGCTGAAAAAGGCCATCAGGGAGAGCCATCCATGGACCGTCGCTCACTCATCAAACATGCAGGCATGGCCGGCGTGCTGGCAGCGGCGGCCGCACCCGCAGTCCACGGGCAGGATGCGGCGGCAGGCACGGTGCGCTGGCGGCTGGCTGCGAGCTTTCCCAAGTCGCTGGACACCATCCTGGGCTCGGCCGAGACCTTTGCGCGCACGCTCAAGGCCTTGTCTGCCGGGCGGTTCGAGGTCAGCGTGCACCCGGCCGGCGAGCTGATGCCGGCCTTCGGCGTCGTCGATGGCATACAGAACGGCACCGTGGAGATGGCGCTGACGGCACCCTACTACTTCACCGACAAGGACTACATCTTCGCGCTGGGCTGCGCCATTCCCTTCGGCCTGACCGCGCGCCAGATGGACGCCTGGATGGAGCACGGCGGCGGCCGCAAGCTCATGGACGACTTCTATGCCCAGTACGGCATCAAGAGCCTGAGCGCGGGCAACACCGGCACGCAGATGGGCGGCTGGTTCCGCAAGGAGATCAAGACCCTGTCCGATCTCAAGGGCCTGCGCATGCGCCTAGGCGGCGGCCTGTTTGGCGACACCATGCACAAGCTGGGCGTGGTCGCCCACAACATTCCCGTGGGCGACACCTACCAGGCACTGGAGAAGGGCACACTGGACGCGGCCGAATTCGTCGGCCCCTACGATGACCAGAAGCTGGGCTTCAGCAAGGTCGCCCCCTACTACTACTACCCGGGCTGGTGGGAGGGTGGCGCCGAGCTGTCCTTCTTCATCAGCACCAAGGCCTATGCGTCGCTGCTGCCCGAGTTCCGCGCCATGGTCGATGCCGCTGCCGCCGTGGCCGCGCGCGAGATGACCTCGCGCTATGTGGCGCTGAATCCTGGGGCCCTCAAGAAGCTGCTGGGCGACAAGGTCCAGCTGCGCGCCTTTCCCAAGGATTTCATGGATGCGGGCTTCAAGGCCTCCATGGAAGTGCTGGCCGAGAACGACGCCAAGTCACCCCAGTTCAAGAAGATCCACCACAGCCTGCGCAGCTTCCAGCGCGACCAGCTGCTGTGGGACCGTTTTTCCGAATTCCGCTACAGCAGCTACATGAGCGTGGTGCGGCTGTGAGCGCGAGAGTTGCGGGCGTTTCGTAGGTAGAAGTTCCTAGAAGGCACAGCCCATTTGGGGGCGGTGCCTGCCCTCTCCTCATGTACATTTTCAGGCGGTCATACAAGCTGACACAGATTGGCAGCCCGCCCAGAAATTCCGTTCATCAAGGAGAGTGAAGTGGATCGTCGTTCCATCCTCAAAAACGCCGGTATCGCCGGCATCCTGGCTGCTGGTGCAGCCCCCGCCGTGCATGCGCAAGCGGCGATCCGCTGGCGCCTGGCATCGAGCTTCCCCAAGTCCCTGGACACCATCTACGGCACGGCGGAAGTCTTCTCCAAGAAGGTCAGCGAAGCCACCAGCGGCAAGTTCCAGATCTCGGTGCACGCAGGCGGCGAACTGATGCCGGCCTTCGGCGTGGTGGACGGCGTGCAGAGCGCGGCCGTGGAAATGGCCCACACCGCTCCCTACTACTTCTACGGCAAGGACCCTACCTTCTGCCTGGGCTGCGCTGTTCCCTTCGGCCTGAACGCCCGCCAGATGAACGCATGGATGTACGAGGGCAACGGCCTCAAGCTCATGCGCGAGTTCTACGCCAAGTACAACATCATCAACCTGCCCGGCGGCAACACGGGCGCGCAGATGGGCGGCTGGTTCCGCAAGGAAATCAAGTCGGTCGCCGACCTCAAGGGCCTGAAGTTCCGCACCAACCCGTTTGCGGGCAAGGTGCTGGAGCCCTTCGGTGTGATCCCCCAGTCCATCCCCGGCGCCGACCTCTATCCCGCGCTGGAAAAGGGCACGATCGACGCGCTGGAATGGGTGGGTCCCTATGACGACCAGAAGCTGGGCTTCAACAAGGTCGCGCCCTTCTACTACTACCCCGGCTGGTGGGAAGGCGGTCCGCAGCTGGACTTCTACATCAACACCAAGGCCTGGGAAGGCCTGCCGGCCGAATACAAGGCCGTGGTGGAGGCTGCCGCCTCGCACGCCCACGTGACCATGCTGGCCAAGTACGACGCCAAGAACCCCGTTGCCATCAAGCAGCTGGTGGGCTCGGGCACCAAGCTGCGCCCGTTCACGCAGGACGTGATGACGGCCGCCTTCAAGTCGGCCCAGCAGATCTATGCCGACCTGAACAACACCAATCCCGAGTGGAAGAAGGTCTACACCGACTACGCCAAGTTCCTGGCCGACCAGAACGCCTGGTTCCGCTTCACCGAAGGCACCTTCGACCGCTTCATGCAGCAACAGAAGCTGTGAGCGCAGGCAGGCCGCAAGGCCTGCTGCGCGACAAAAAAGCCCCGCTGGCGCAATACCAGCGGGGCTTTTTCTTTGGCGCGGCTTCAGGTTTGTGCCGCTGCGGGCTGCATGCCTTGCTGCACTACGGCTTCGCCGAAGGCGACCAGCAGGCGCGGGTCGGCCGAATGCATCCAGGCGATGGAGCCGTTGCGCCTTCGCACCAGCATGCGCGGCGCCACCAAGCCCTGCAGCCAGGGCCAGTGCACGATCTTGAAGGTGGCCACCTCGCGCGCCTGCACGCGCTTGTCCCAGAGCCAGGTCTGGGTCAGCTCGCCGTCCTGGTATCGGGTGCGGCTGAAGACCATCCACCAGCCCACCCAGGCGATGAGCACGGCGGCCAGCGCATAGATGCTCAGGCTGGCGAACGACCATTGCGCATCGCTCAATGCGGGCGCCGACCAGGCAGCGAAGGCCGCCAGTGCAAGCACGATGGCCACGGCCATCACGCGCACCAGCGGAGGGTAGGCGGCGCTTTCCAGCGCCGCAGTGGACGGCTCCTGCGTCATTGCGCGGGCGCTGCCGGTTCAGCCGGAGCCGGTGCAGCATCGGGAGCTGCGGGCGTGTCAGCGGGTGGCGTATCGGCGGGCGGTGTATCTGCGGACGCGCCGAACGGATTGTCCAGGTCGATGCTGCCGCCCTGCGGCTGCATGTCGGCCGGCATCTCCAGCTGGACCTTGTCCAGGTCCACGACCACCTCCTTGTCGAGGAAGACGGTCACGGTCTGCGGGAAGAAGATCACGATGGCCACCAGGATCAGCTGCATCACCACCCAGGGAATGGAGCCCATGTAGATGTCGCTGGACTTGACGGGCCGGTCAATGCGCTTTTCCTTGAACAGCGTGTCCGAGATGCCGCGCAGGTAGAACAGCGCAAAGCCGAAGGGCGGGTGCATGAACGAGGTCTGCATGTTCACGCACAGCAGCACGCCGAACCAGACCAGATCGATCCCCAGCTTGTGCGCCACCGGGCCCAGCAGGGGCAAGATGATGAAGGCGATCTCGAAGAAGTCCAGGAAGAACGCCAGGAAGAAGATGAAGATGTTCACCACGATCAGGAAGCCGATCTGGCCGCCCGGCAGGTCGGTGAGCATGTGCTCGATCCAGATGGCGCCGTCCACGCCCTGGAACACCAGCGAGAACACGCGCGAGCCGATCAGGATGAAGACCACCATGGCCGTCAGGCGCATGGTGCCGTCCATGGCCTCCTTGAGCAGCTGCCAGTTCAGGCGCTTGTGGATGGCCGCCAGGATCAACGAGCCCACAGCGCCCATGGCGCCGGCTTCGGTGGGCGTGGCGATGGCATGGTCCATGAAGGGCAGGCCGCCCATGGAGCCCAGCACCGCAAAGATCAGGATGGCCGAGGGAATGATGCCGCGCAGGCACTTGCCCCACAGCGCCCAGCCGTGCAGCGTGCGTGCCGTGCGGGGCAGGCCGGGCACGTACTCGGGGCGGATGCGGCCCAGGATGAAGGTGTAGATGGCGAAGATCAGCACCTGCAGGATGGCCGGGCCCCAGGCGCCCTTGTACATGTCACCCACCGAGCGGCCGAGCTGGTCGGCCATGACGATCAGCACCAGCGAGGGCGGCACCAGCTGCGTGATGGTGCCCGAGGCCGCCAGCACGCCCGTTGCGTAGCGCATGTTGTAGCCATAGCGCATCATCACCGGCAGCGAGATCATGGCCATGGCAATCACCTGGCCGGCCACGGTGCCCGTGATGGCGCCCAGGATGAAGCCCACGATGATGACCGAGTAGCCCAGGCCGCCGCGCACGGGGCCGAACAGCTGGCCCATGGAGTCGAGCATGTCCTCGGCCAGGCCGCATTTCTCCAGCACCGCGCCCATCAGTGTGAAGAAGGGGATGGCCAGCAGCAGGTCATTGGAGAGGATGCCGAACATGTTGATCGGCAGGGTGGACATGAAGTTGGCGGGGAACCAACCCATTTCGATGGCGAAGAAGCCGCTGAACAGGCCCAGCGCCGCGAGCGAAAACGCGACGGGGAAGCCGATCAGCATGATCACGATCAGCCCCGTGAACATGATCGGGGCAAAGTTTTCCATGTGCATTCTGGTGTCGTCCTGGAGAAGTCGGTGGGAGCGGGGCCGGGGTTACTGAACCGGCTTCTCGTAGTGCGTCGTCATCGCGTAGCTGCCGTTGAGATAGGCAACGCGCTTGATGATCTCGGCCACGCCCTGCAGGAACATGGCGCCAAAGCCCAGGGGTAGCAGCAGGCCGGCGGGCCAGCGGATCAGACCGCCGATGTTTCCGGACATCTCCTTGGTCACGAACATGTTCCAGAAGAAGGGCCAGGTCAGCCAGGTGAGCAGGCCCATCACCGGCAGCAGGAAGAAGATCAGGCCGAACAGGTCCACGAAGACCGGCCCCTTGCCGCGCAGCTTGCCGTAGATGATGTCCACGCGCACATGCTCGTTGAGCTTGAGCACCAGCGGCGCGCCCAGCATCACCGTGGTGCCGAACAGGTACCACTGGATCTCCAGCCAGGCGTTGGAGCTCATGTCCAGCCCGTAGCGCGTGACCGCATTGCCTGCGGAGATCAGTGCGGCAGCGAGCACGGCCCAGCCCGCGACCTTGCTGAGTTTGGTGGATACCCAGTCCATGCCCATGGCGAATTTGAGGAGTCCTGACACGCTTGCTCTCCTTGTATGAACAAAAAAATAGGCCCGCTGGGGCCGATGGCTAGATGGAGAGGCTTGCGCCCGCGGGAGCGGTGGAACGTGCCGGGCGTGCCGGTGCCTGGCTTGCGCCGTGGGACTGGGGTGTTGTGCATAGAGCCTGCATGGTGTCTCCAAAGGATAGGCTGTGGGGTCCTTCAAGCGGCGGCCTGTAGGCCTGTGCGCTGCGCTCTTGTCGGCGCCTGGACCGGAAAGCCTGGATTTTACGAAGACCCGCCAGGGTTCGCGGCCGTATCCACCCCCTAAGAAATCGGTAGGAACCCCAGTACACCGGCCTTCAGGGCGGTGAAACCGGCTTGCGGGCCCCCAGTTTGCGGTACAGCGTGGCGCGGCTGATGCCCAGCGCGCGGGCGGCCCGGGTCACATTGCCCTGGGCATCCTGCAGGGCCTGCTCGATCAGCACGCCCTCGCTGGCGCGCAGCGGGCTGGGCTGGGCGGCTGTGGCCAGCGCTGCCGTGCCCAGCGCAGGCAGCAGCTGGCGCAGCTGGGGGCCGGGCTGCACCAGGGCCTGCAGCCGCAGGCCCGACCACAGCGGCAGGCGCAGCGGCTCGTTGGGGCGCTGGCGCGCATGGTCCACCAGCGCCGTCCAGGGCATGGCCAGCAGTTCGCTGCAGTGCAGCGGCTGGCCCGGCAGCGACAGTGGCTGCGGCACGAGCTGGCGGGCCAGGGTATTGCTGCCCGCCACATGCCCTTCGGCGTCCACGGCCAGCAGGCCTTCGCCCTCCTGGCCCAGCGGCCCGCCGGGCCAGTTCAGGTGCAGCAGCAGGGCATGGGGCAGGGCGCGCAGCAGCCGGTCCTCGATGGCGCGGGCGCAGCGCAGCGCCAGGTGCATGAGTTCGGGCCGCTCCGGCACGTCCACGCCCGTGATGTCCAGCATGCCCAGGCAGCTCCCGTCCGGGCCGGACAGCGGCGCACCTGCGCAGCTGTAGTGGCGGTTGGCCTCGAAGAAATGCTCTGCCCGGTGCAGCCAGACGGGGCTGTGCTCGGCCAGGGCCGCGCCAATGGCCGTGGTGCCCACGCCCTGCTCGGACAGGTCCACGCCCACGCGGGCGATGGCCTGCACGCGGATGTCGCTGCGCTCCAGCGGCCCCTGCACCTCCAGCACCGTGCCGCGTGCATCGGTCAGCAGGCTGAAGTAGTGCATGGCGCCCACGGCGCCCACCAGCTGGGCCATCACGGGGCGCGCGGCCTGCAGCAGCATCTCATGGCCATCACGGGTCTGGCGCAGCGCATGCGGCCCCAATGCTTCGTAGACCACGCGCTCGTCCGGGCGGCGGCCTGCCGCCAGGCAGCGCTGCCAGGAGCGCCACAGCCAGGGTGCGATGCCGGGCGGTGAACCGGCCAGCGCCTGATCGCCGAAAACCAGGCTGCGGGCCCGGGCGACCTGCTGGTGGCGCGGATCGGCGGGGCAGGGCTGCGCGGCGTCGGGGCTCAGGGCGAACATGGGGCGGGGACTCCTGTGGCTGGCTGGCAAGGGATTGCGAACGGGCTGGCAGGCGGGTGCATAAGCGGGGCGCAGAAGCGGGCGCACAAGCGGGCGCAGGCGAAGGCCCGGCCGCTGATGGCGGAGGCTGCGCAGGCAACTGTGTCATTTTGAGAATATCCGCGCCGCCCGGCCCGGGCTTGCGGGTCAACCCTAGAACGGGCGCCTGCGGGCAGGGCGACCATGGCAGGCGAGGTTCCCGGCGTTCCCCCACGTTCCAGATCACCGCCGATCACAGGCAGGAGACAGCACGATGAATGTCCAGCTCACCGTCAACGGGCGCGCGCAGCGCATCGACGTTCCGCCCAACACCTTGCTCGTGCATGCGCTGCGCGAGCACCTGCGCCTGACCGGCACGCATGTGGGCTGCGACACCAGCCAGTGCGGGGCCTGCACCGTCATCGTCGACGGCCACGCCGTCAAGTCCTGCGCCATGCTGGCCGTGCAGGCCGAAGGCTGCGAGGTGCGCACCATCGAAGGGCTGGCGGATATCGACGGCGGCCTGCACCCCATGCAGGCGGCCTTCAAGGAGTGCCACGGCCTGCAATGCGGCTTTTGCACGCCGGGCATGGTCATGAGCGCCGTGGACCTGTGCCAGCGCCAGCCGTGCGCGGGCGATCGCGAGATCCGCGAGGCGCTGGAGGGCAACCTGTGCCGCTGCACGGGCTACCAGAACATCGTGGCCGCCGTGAAAAAGGGCAGCCAGGCCATGGCAGGGCCTGCGGCCTGAGCGCCGCAGGTCACCACAAGGAGACAGCCATGGGTGCATCCGACTTTTCCAAGCTCCCCCACATCGGCGAGCCCGTCAAGCGCAAGGAGGACTACCGCTTCCTCACGGGCGCGGGCCAGTACACCGACGACATCGCGCTGGCCGCCCAGGCCCATGCGGTGTTCGTGCGCTCGCCGCACGCGCATGCGCGTGTGCGCTCCGTTTCCACCGATGCGGCCAAGGCCGCGCCCGGCGTCATCGGCGTGCTCACGGGCGCCGACGTGGCGGCCGACAAGATCAACGGCCTGCCCTGCGGCTGGCTGATCACCAGCACCAACGGCGAGCCCATGAAAGAGCCGCCGCATCCCATCCTGGCGCTGGACACCGTGCGCTACGTGGGCGACCAGGTCGCCATGGTCGTGGCCGAGACGCTGGAGCAGGCGCGCGACGCGGCCGAGCTGGTGGAGGTGGACTACGACCCGCTGCCCGCAGTGGTGCTGGTGGCCGACGCGGCGGCCGGCAGCGTGCCCGGCGCGGTGGTGCACGACATCGCCCCCGACAACCACTGCTACAAATGGGCCATCGGCGACAAGGCCGCCGTGGACGCCGTGTTCGCCGGCGCCGCCCACATCGCCCAGCTGGACCTGGTCAACAACCGGCTGATCCCCAATGCCATGGAGCCGCGCGCGGCCATCGGCAGCTACAGCCGCGCCAATGACGAGTACACGCTGTACGTGGCCAACCAGAACCCGCACGTCGAGCGGCTGCTGATGACGGCCTTCGTCATGGGCCTGCCCGAGCACAAGGTGCGCGTGATCGCGCCCGACGTGGGCGGCGGCTTCGGCTCCAAGATCTTCCTGTATGCCGAGGATGTCTGCCTGACCTGGGGTGCGCGAAAGCTCAATCGCTCCATCAAGTGGACGGCCGACCGCAGCGAGTCCTTCCTCACCGATGCCCATGGCCGCGACCATGTCAGCCATGCCGAGATGGCCATGGACGCCAGCGGCAAGTTCCTGGCCATGCGCGTGCACACGGATGCCAACCTGGGCGCCTACCTGAGCACCTTCGCCAGCGCCGTGCCCACCATCCTCTATGCCACCCTGCTGGCTGGCCAGTACGCCACACCCCAGGTCTATGTGGAGGTCGATGCCTGGTTCACCCACACCGCCCCCGTCGATGCCTACCGGGGCGCGGGCCGGCCCGAGGCCACCTACCTGCTGGAGCGCCTGGTCAGCCGCTGCGCCTGGCAGTTGAACCTGTCCCAGGCCGAGATCCGGCGGCGCAACTTCGTCACCAGCTTCCCCTACCAGACGCCCGTGGCCCTGCAGTACGACGTGGGCGACTATGGCGCCTGCATGGACAAGGCCGAGGCCCTGGCCGACGTGGCCGGCTTTGCCGCGCGCCGGGCCGACAGCGAGGCGCGGGGCCTCAGGCGCGGCCTGGGCTACAGCAGCTACATCGAGGCCTGCGGCCTGGCGCCCAGCAACATCGCGGGCGCCCTGGGCGCGCGGGCCGGCCTGTTCGAATGCGGCGAGGTGCGCGTGCACCCCACGGGCAGCGTCACCGTGTTCACGGGCTCGCACAGCCACGGCCAGGGGCACGAGACCACCTTTGCCCAGGTGGTGGCCGCGCGCCTGGGGATACCCGTGGAGAACGTGGACATCGTCCACGGCGACACGGGCCGTGTGCCCTTCGGCATGGGCACTTACGGATCACGCTCCATCAGCGTGGGCGGCGCGGCCATCATGAAGGCGCTGGACAAGATCGAGGCCAAGGCCAAGAAGATTGCGGCCCACCTGATGGAGGCCAGCGACGCCGACATCGACTTCGCGGGCGGCGAGTTCACGGTGCGCGGCACGGACAAGAAAATCCCCTTCGCCCAGATCGCGCTCACCGCCTATGTGCCGCACAACTACCCGCTGGACAAGCTGGAGCCCGGCCTCAACGAAACCGCCTTCTACGACCCCACCAACTTCACCTTTCCCGCAGGCACCTACATCTGCGAGGTCGAGGTGGACCCGGCCACGGGCGTGGTGCGCGTGGACCGCTTCAGCGCCGTGGACGACTTCGGCACCATCATCAATCCCATGATCGTCGAGGGCCAGGTGCACGGCGGCGTGGCCCAGGGCATAGGCCAGGCACTGCTGGAAAACTGCGTCTACGACCGCGAGACCGGCCAGCTGCTCACCGGCAGCTTCATGGACTACGCCATGCCGCGCGCCGACGACTTCCCCGAGTTCAAGCTAGGCACCGTCTGCACGCCCTGCACGCACAACCCGCTGGGCACCAAGGGCTGCGGCGAGGCGGGGGCCATCGGCTCGCCCCCCGCCGTCATCAATGCCGTGCTCGACGCACTGCATCCCCTGGGTGTCAGGGACCTGGACATGCCGGCCAGCCCGCACCGTGTCTGGTCGGCCATCGACGCCGCAGCCACCTCCTGAGGAGAGCGCCATGTACGCATTCACCTATGAAGCCCCGGGCACCACGGCCGACGCCGCCGCGCTGGCCGCGCAGGGAGGCCAGTACCTGGCCGGCGGCCAGAGCCTGCTGCCCTCGATGCGCCTGCGCCTGGCACGGCCCGAACAGATCGTGGACCTGAACCGCGTCCAGGGCCTGGCCGGCATTGCCGTCAACGGCCAGACCGTGGAAATCCGTGCCATGACGCGCCATGCCGACGTGGCCGCCAACCCGCAGGTCCAGGCCGCCATCCCGGCCCTGGCCGAGCTGGCCGGCGGCATCGGCGACCGCCAGGTGCGTGCGCGCGGCACCATCGGCGGCTCGCTGGCCAACAACGACCCTGCTGCCTGCTACCCCAGCGCCGTGCTGGGCCTGGGCGCCACCGTCGTCACCGACCGGCGCGAGATCGCAGCCGACGACTTCTTCCAGGGCATGTACACCACGGCGCTGGGCAGCGGCGAGCTGATCACGGCCGTGCGCTTTCCCGTGCCGAAGAAGGCCGCGTACCTCAAGTTCAAGCAGCCCGCCTCGCGCTTCGCCCTGGTGGGCGTCTTCGTCGCCCAGACCGACAGCGGCGTGCGCGTGGCCATCACGGGCGCCGGGCTCAGCGTGTTCCGCCATGCGGGGCTGGAGGCCGCGCTCAACCAGAGCTTCACGCCTGACGCGGCCGCCCAGGTGCTGATCGACCATGCCGACCTCAACAGCGACCTGCATGCCAGCGCGCGCTACCGGGCGCAATTGATCAGCGTGCAGACGCAGCGTGCGGTATCGCAGATGCTGGGGTGACACGGCGGATGCCTTCCGAGCAAGCCATTGCCTCCATAGACGCCCTGGTCGCCGCGCTGCAGGCCGAAGGCTATTTCGCCGACCGGCGCCTGGCCACGGCCGTCTTCCTGGCCCTGCGGCTGCAGCGGCCGCTGCTGCTGGAGGGCGAGCCCGGCGTGGGCAAGACCGCGCTGGCCCAGGCGCTGGCGCGCGTGCTGGAGCGCCGCCTGATCCGGCTGCAGTGCTATGACGGCATGGAGCAGCGCGAGGCGCTGTATGAATGGAACTACGCGGCCCAACTGCTGCACCTGCGCGCGGCCGAGCTGGCCTCGGCGCAGCCCGCGGCCGCACCGCAGCAGGACCGCCTGCAGCGCGCCGAGCAGGAGGTCTACCAGGAGCGCTATCTGGTAAGCCGCCCGCTGCTGCAGGCCCTGCAGCAGCCTGAACCCGGCGCCGTGCTGCTGATCGACGAGATCGACCGTGCCGACGAGCCCTTCGAGGCCTTCCTGCTCGAGTACCTGGGCGAGTACCAGGTCAGCATTCCCGAGCTGGGCACGGTGGCGGCGCGCGTGCCGCCCGTGACCGTGCTCACCAGCAACCGCACGCGCGACCTGCACGACGCCGTCAAGCGCCGCTGCCTCTACCACTGGCTGGACTATCCCGGGCGCGAGCGCGAGCTGGCCATCGTGCGCGCCCTGGTGCCCGGGGCCGGGCAGGCCCTGACCGCCCAGGTGGCAAGCTTCGTGGGACGGTTGCGCAGCCAGCCCTTTGCCGACGCCTTCCAGCGGGTGCCCGGCATTGCCGAAAGCGTGGAATGGGCCAAGGCCCTGGTGGCGCTGGACACCCTGGTGGTCGATCCCGAAGTCGTGCACGACACGGCCGGCATCCTCTTCAAGCAGCGCGAGGACGTGGCCGCGCTCACGCCCGAGCGGCTGCAGCAACTGCTGGCGCCGGAGCCCGCGCCGTGAAGGCTGGTGCAGCCGGTGCCGCCGGTGCCGCCGATGGAGGCGAGCGCACCAGCTGGCTGGGCGATGCGCGCAGCGGCAAGCTCGCCGGCAACCTGGTCGGCTTTGCGCGTGCGCTGCGCCGCGCGGGCGTGCCCGTGGATGGCGGGCGCATGGCGCTGGCCCAGCAGGCCCTGTCCCTTGTCGGCCTGGCGCGCGAGGACATGGCAGCAGCGCTGGAGGCCGTATTTGTGAGCAACGCCCAGGACCGCGCCGTGTTCCGCGAACTGTTCGACGCCTACTTCCGCAATCCCGACGTGGCCCGGCAACTGCTGGCCCAGTTGCTGCCGCAGGCGCCCCGGCCGTCCGCGCCGCGCCACCGCCCGCGCGTGCAGGAAGCCCTGTCGCCCCGCCAGGCAGGCGAGGGCAGGGCCGCCGTCGATGAAGAGCTGAAGCTGGACGCCGCCATGACGGCCAGCGAGCGCCACCGCCTGCGCCATGCCGACTTCAACCAGCTCAGCGCCAGCGAATACCTGCTGGTGCAGCGCCTGGCCAGGGACATTGCCCTTCCCTTGCCCCGCTACCGCAGCCGCCGCACGCGTACCGGCCAGCGCGGCGCGGTGCCCGACTGGGCTGCCAGCCTGCGTGCGGCATCGCACCATGGCGGCGAAATGCTGCAGCTGCTGCGGCGCGAACGCCTGCGCCTGCCGCTGCCCTGGCTGGCCCTGGTCGATGTCTCGGGCTCCATGGAGCGCTATGCGCGGCTGCTGCTGGCCTTCCTGCACGCGGCCACCAGCACGCAGCGCCATGCGGGCCTGCGCCGCCAGGTCTTCAGCTTCGGCACCGAGCTGCGCGACCTGGGCCCGGCCTTTGCCCAGGCCGATACCGATGCCATGCTCGAGCGCGCCAACGCCGCCATTGCCGACTTTGGCGGCGGCACGCGCCTGGGCAGCAGCCTGGGCGAACTGCGCCGCCTGCATGCGCGCCACCGGGTTTCAGGCCTGGTGGGCCGGCGCACCCTGGTGCTCATCATCAGCGACGGCCTGGACACCGGCGATGCCGCCGAGCTGGACCGCGAACTGGCCTGGCTGCGCCGCCACAGCGCGCGGCTGCTGTGGCTCAACCCGCTGCTGCGCTTTGACGGGTATGCCCCACTGGCCCAGGGGGCAGCCGTGCTGCATCGTCATGCCCATGCCATGCTTGCGGTACACAACCTGGAATCGTTGCAGCAACTGGCCGGTCACCTGGCGCGGCTGCTGGCGGCGCCAGGCCGCTGAGCCGCTTGCGGCCACCCCCATCGCAGAAAGGAATTGCCATGGAAATGCAAGCCAGCCGTTCCCTTGCCGTCAGCCAGCAGCAGGCCTGGGAGGCGCTCAACGATCCTGAAACGCTCAAGGCCTGCCTGGCCGGCTGCGACCGCTTCGAACCCCTGGGCGATGACCAGTACGCCGTGGGCATGGCGGTCAAGGTGGGGCCGGTATCGGCCAAGTTCAGCGGCAAGGTCACGCTGTCCGACATCACGCCGCCCGAGCGCTACCGCATCGCCTTTGAAGGCCAGGGCGGCGTGGCCGGCTTCGGCAAGGGCGAGGCCGACGTCACCCTCACTCCCGAGCCCGACGACGCCGCAGGCCAGCCGCGTTGCCTGCTCAGCTACAGCGTGCAGGCCCAGGTCGGCGGCAAGATCGCCCAGCTGGGCCAGCGGCTGATCGACGGCGCCGCGCGCAACATGGCCGACGACTTCTTCGCGCGATTCGACACGCTGATGCAGCAGCGCCACCCGCGCGCGCCGGCAGCGCCTGCCGATGCAGGCGACACCGCCGACCTGTCCCACCTGCCTGCCGGCCTGGCCGATGAAACCGGCCACATCGAGCCCACCGTGGACGCCCAGGCCTGGGAGCACGACGCCGCAGCCGGCGTGGCCACGCCGCTGGATGCCGCACCGGCCACCGAGGCCGAGGAACGCTCGCGCCGCGCCATCCCGCTGTGGTGCTGGGGGCTGGCCATCGTCGTCGTTCTCGGGGCTGGCTGGCTGCTCTCGCGGTACTAGGGCGCTCCCCCTGAGCGGCTGCGCCGCTTCCCCCTCTCTCGCTTCGCGGGAGGGGGACGACGCCCTCGCCGCGAGGCGGCTCTTGCTCGGCGTCTCTGGCCTCAGATTTGTTGTGGCTTCTATGCTTCGCCCTGCGCTACCAAGCCCTTTTTACATGCTGCAGCACCCTTCTTGATGCAGAGAGACAATAGCCGCCGAAAAACGCCAGGCGCCCAGCTGCACAGGCAAGCCAGGTGCCGGCGTGGAGATTTGCAATGGAAAACCTGGATGTTCATGTTCTGCGCCACCTCGCGCAATGGCGCGCTCAGGGCGAGCGCGCGCTGCTGGCCACGGTGGTGCGTACCTGGGGCTCGTCGCCCCGGCCCATCGGCTCCATCATGGCGCTGGGGGCCTCGGGCGCCGTGGTCGGCTCCGTGTCCGGCGGCTGCATCGAGGACGACCTGATCGCCCGCTACAGCCACGCCTCGGACGCCGACGCCCTGCGCGACGGCGCGCCCCGGCTGCTGCGCTACGGCGTCAGCGCCGACGAGGCCCACCGCTTCGGCCTGCCCTGCGGCGGCACGCTGGAGCTGCTGCTCGAATTCAATCCCGACGCTGCTGCGCTGCAGCAACTCGTCCAATGGCTGGACGAAGGCCGCATGGTGCGGCGCACCGTGGACAAGGCCACCGGCCAGGTCGTCCAGCAGGTCAGCGACGCGCCCGAGCCGCTGGTGCATGACGGGCAGCAGGTCGCCAACAGCTTCGGCCCCGAGTACCGCATGCTGCTCATCGGCGCAGGCCAGCTGTCCGAATACCTGGCCACCATGGCGCTGTTCAACGGCTTTGCAGTCACCGTCTGCGACCCGCGCGAGGAATACAGCCGCCACTGGAGCGTGGCCGGCGTGCAGCTGTCGCGCGAGATGCCCGACGACCTTGTGCGCACCATGCGCGCCGATGCGCGCACCTGCATCATCGGCCTCACGCACGACCCCAAGCTCGACGACCTGGCCCTCATGGAAGCCCTGGAATCCCCGGCCTTCTACGTCGGCGCCATCGGCTCGCGCCGCAACACCGCGCTGCGCCTGCAGCGCCTGAGCGAGCACTTCGGCCTGGGCGACGCGCAACTGGCGCGCCTGCGCGGCCCCATCGGCCTGTACATAGGCAGCAAGACGCCTCCCGAAATCGCCGTCAGCATCATGGCCGAGGTCCTGGCCGCCAAGAACGGCGTGGCCCTGCCGCGCGGCATGACCGTGGAAGAAGGCAAGCTCGCCGCAGCCCAGCCCCCGCAGCCGCTGGAGGATGACGGGCCCGAGGGCATCACGCCGCTGGTGTGCGGGGTGGGTTAGACCACCGCATGGAAGGCCTTGTTGGCAATCTTCCAGCCGGCCTCGGTCTTGAGCAGCACGAAGTAGTCGATGAAGGTGATGGCACCGTGCACCAGGGTGATCTTGGCGCTGGCCGCCGTGCCGCCGATGTCGATGGCGTCGATGCTGCGGCGGCGCGTGGCCTCGTCGGCGGCGGGCTGGCCCTTGAAGCGGGCGCAGTAGGTGTCGATGTCCCAGGAGGTCAGCGGGCCTTCGCGCACGCTTTCGATGCGGGCGGTGGGCATGAAGGCGGCGCGCATGTGGGCGCTGTTGTCCTCGGCATGGCCGCGCATGTACAGCTCCAGCGGCACGCGCACGGCGGCTTCTTCGGGATGGTCGGTCAGGCGTGGGTTGGCAGTCGTCATGGTGTTCTCCTGGGACGGATGGATGGCGGCCTGCGCTTGCAGGCCTGCGGCCGCGCATCGTAGCCACAAGCGCGGGGGGCAGTCCAACCGGGGGCGAGGCGCGGGCCGCGCCGGGGTGCGGTGCAATGCCTTGTTTTCAATGGACTTTCGGGCTGATGCGCCCCGCATTGGCCGTGCCTGGGTCAACAGTGTTTTGAGCGCCGTGCCCTGTCTGAGACCCTGCCGACGGGTGCCCGACCTGTTCCGAAAACGCCCTGGTCAGAGCGGGTAAAGCCGGGGTAAAGCGGGGGTAATGCCTGCGTAAAACGGCGATCTGCCTCGTTTTGGAGAGCATGGGACTGGCTACCATAGCCGCATCCGCCGCCGTTCCCTGTTCTGGGGCCGGACCCACGGTTTCCTCCCACGACTTCCCGCAGTGACCATGAAACGCCTGTCAAGCAGCCCCTTTGTTGCAGATGCCCACGGCGTACGCCAGCGCGGCCGGGTACGGCCCGCCCTGATGTGGGGCGTGGTGGCACTGGCCCTGGTGGCGGGGGGCGGGCTGTGGTGGTGGAACAAGCGGGCGCCGGCGCAGGGCGAGCAGGCCTCGGCCGGTGCGCCCGGCCCGGGTGGCGGGCGTGCGGGAGGCGGCCGGCGCGGCCCCGGCGGGCCGGGTGGGCCTGGCGGCCCCGGCGCCATGGGTGCCCAGGCGCAGCCGGTGTCCGTGGGCGTGGTGGAGCGGCGCGACATGCGCGTGCTGATCAGCGCCATCGGCACCATGAACCCGCGCGCCACGGCCGTGGTGCGCGCCAAGGTGTCGGGCGAGTTGCTGCGCCTGCATTTCAAGGAAGGCGACGAGGTCAAGGCCGGCCAGCTGCTGGCCGAGATCGATCCGCGCAGCTTCCAGGCCAGCTTCAACCAGATCCAGGGCACGCTGCAGCGCGACCAGGCGCTGCTCAAGAACGCCCAACTGGACCTGCAGCGCTACAAGGAGCTGCAGGCCCAGGATTCCATTGCCGGCCAGCAGGTCGATACCCAGGCTGCTCTGGTGCGCCAGTACCAGGGCACGGTGGCCGCCGACCAGGCCCAGGCCGATGCGGCCAAGCTGCAACTGAGCTACACGCGCATCACGGCGCCCATTGCGGGCCGGCTGGGCCTGCGCCAGGCCGACCGGGGCAATGTGGTCAATCCTTCGGATGCCAACGGCATCGTCACCATCACCCAGGTCAAGCCCATCGACGCGGTGTTCTCCGTGCCCGAGGCCCATGTGGGCACGCTGGCGCGGCGCCTGGCCGAGGGGCGCGAGCTGCCCGTGGAGCTGTGGGACCGGGACCTCAAGCAGCAACTGGGGCGCGGCCGCCTCAATGCGGTGGACAACAGCATCGACATCGCCACCGGCACCATCAAGGCCAAGGCCGCTTTCGACAATGCCGAGGGCCGGCTGTTCGCCAACCAGTTCGTCAACGTCAAGCTGGAAGTGGACCGGCTGGAGCAGGCGCTGACCGTGCCGACCACGGCCGTGCAGAACAACTACGTCTATCTGGTCCAGGAGGATGGCACGGTGACGCAGCGGCGCATCACCGTGGGCGTGACCGATGGCGACCGGGTGAGCGTGAAGGGCGAGCTCAAGCCTGGCGAGCAGGTGGTGGTCGATGGCATTGACCGCCTGCGCGAAGGCGCCAAGGTCACGGTGATCGAGCCCGACAAGGTGCAGAAGGTGGACCAGGCCGTGCAGGATGCCTCCGGCCAGCCGCGCGGCATGCGCAACCTGCCGCCCGATGTGCGCGCCAAGCTGGCGACCATGAACCCCGACGAGCGCAAGGCCTACCTGCAGAAGCTGCGTGCCGAGCGCGGTGGGCAGCGCAATGGTGGTAACGGTGGCAGTGGCGGTAACGGCGGCAACGGCGGCAACGTGACCGCGCCGGCGGCCGAAGGCTCCGCGCCCGCAGGCCAGTCGCCGGCACCGTCGCCCGGATCGCCCCAGCCTTCGCCCGGCCCGGCACCTGTCGCGCCCTCTGCGCCTGCTGCTCCAGCGGCTCCCGCTCCGGCCGGGCGCTGAGCAGCGCCCCGGCACCTGAAGACTGCAAGCCCTTCCAGGCGGCCCCATGAATCTTTCCCGCATCTTCATCCTGCGACCCGTCGCCACATCGCTGCTGATGGTGGCGGTGCTGATCGCCGGCCTGCTGGCCTACCGGCTGTTGCCGATCTCGGCCCTGCCCGAGGTGGACTACCCCACCATCCAGGTCACCACGCTGTACCCCGGTGCCAGCCCCGACGTGATGACCTCCAACGTCACGGCGCCGCTGGAGCGCCAGTTGGGCCAGATGCCGGGGCTGTCGCAGATGTCGTCCACCAGTTCGGGCGGCGCCTCGGTGATCACGCTGCGCTTTGCGCTGGACATGGCCATGGACGTGGCCGAGCAGCAGGTGCAGGCCGCCATCAACGCAGGCTCCAACCTGCTGCCCAGCGACCTGCCCATGCCCCCGCTGTACAGCAAGGTCAACCCGGCGGATGCGCCCATCCTCACGCTGGCCATCACCTCGCCCTCGCTGCCGGTGATCCGTGTCAACGACCTGGTGGAGAACCGCCTGGCGCCCAAGCTCTCGCAGGTCAACGGCGTGGGGCTGGTGGCGATTGCCGGCGGGCGCCGGCCTGCCGTGCGCATCCAGGCCAACCCGACCGCGCTGGCCGGCCTGGGCATGACGCTGGACGATGTGCGCACCGCCATCGCCGCCGCCAACGTCAAGCAGGCCAAGGGCGGCTTCGACGGCCCGGCGCGCGCCTCCACCATTGATGCCAACGACCAGCTGCAGTCGGCGGCCGAGTACCGCAACCTCATCATCGCCTTCAAGAACGGCCTGCCCGTGCGCCTGTCCGACATCGCCCAGACCGTGGACGATGCCGAGAACACGCGCCTGGCCGCCTGGGCCGGCACGCCCGAAGGCGGTTCGCGCGCGGGCGTGATCCTCAACATCCGGCGCCAGCCCGGCGCCAATGTGATCGAGACGGTGGACCGCATCAAGGCGCTGCTGCCCCAGCTCAAGGAGACCCTGCCGGCCTCGCTGGACGTGCAGGTGCTGACCGACCGCACGGTGACCATCCGCGCCTCGGTCAACGACATGCAGCTGGAGCTGATGCTGGCCATCGCCCTGGTGGTGGCGGTGATCTTCGTCTTCCTGCGCAGCGCCTCGGCCACGCTGATCCCGAGCTTTGCCGTGCCGCTGTCGCTGATCGGCACCTTCGGCGTGATGTACCTGGCCGGTTTTTCCATCAACAACCTCACGCTGATGGCGCTGACGATCTCCACCGGCTTCGTGGTGGACGATGCCATCGTGATGATCGAGAACATCGCGCGCTTCGTGGAAAAGGGCGAGCCGCCCATGCAGGCCGCGCTCAAGGGCGCCAAGCAGATCGGCTTCACCATCATCTCGCTGACGATTTCGCTGATCGCCGTGCTGATCCCGCTGCTGTTCATGGGCGACGTGGTGGGGCGGCTGTTCCACGAGTTCGCCATCACCATGGCGGTGGCCATCCTGATCTCAGCCGTGGTCTCGCTGACGCTCACGCCCATGCTGTGCGCACGGCTGCTGCGCCACCAGCCCGAAGGGGCCGAGGAAGAGCGGCATGGCCGCCTGTACCACGCCACGGGCCGTTTCTTCGACCGCACCATTGCCGGCTACGGCCGCATCCTCACCTGGGTGCTGGACCGCCGGGGCCTGACCTGGATCGTCTTCCTGGCCACGCTGGCCGTGACCGTGCTGCTGTACTTTGCCGTACCCAAGGGCTTCTTCCCGGACCAGGACACGGGCACCATCCAGGCCACGACCGAGGCCGACCAGTCCATCTCCTTTGCCGCCATGGCCGAGCGCCAGCAGGCCCTGGCCGAGCTGCTGCTCAAGGACCCGGCCGTGCAGAGCATCTCGTCCTTCATCGGCGTCGATGGCAGCAACACCACGCTGAACACGGGCCGGCTGCTGATCGACCTCAAGCCCCACGGCCAGCGCGATGGCGTGCCCGCCGTGCTGCGCCGCCTGTCCGACGATGCGCTGCAGATCCCGGGCATACGCCTGTACGCCCAGCCCGTGCAGGACCTGACCATCGAGGACCGCGTGGCGCGCACCCAGTACCAGCTGCTGATGTCCTCGCCCGACATGGCGCAGCTGACCACCAGCACCCAGGCCCTGGTCGAGCGCATGCACGACCTGCCCGAGCTGGTGGACGTGGGCAGCGACCTGCAGAACCAGGGCCTGCAGGCCTTCGTGCAGATCGACCGGGCCCAGGCCAGCCGGCTGGGCGTGACGGTCTCGGCCATCGACACGGCGCTGTACAACGCCTTTGGCCAGCGGCTGATCTCCACCATCTTCACGCAGTCCAACCAGTACCGCGTGGTGCTGGAAGTGGCGCCGCAGTTCAAGATCGGGCCCGAGTCGCTGCAGGCCATCTATGTGGCCTCCAGCGCGGGCGCGCCCGTGCCGCTGTCTTCGGTGGCCACGGTCAGCGAGCGGCCCATGGCCCTGGCCGTGAACCATGTGGGCCAGCTGCCCGCCGCCACCATCTCGTTCAACACCGCGCCCGGCGTGTCGCTGGGCCATGCGGTCAAGGCCGTGCAGGACCTGATGGCCCAGCTGCGCACCGAGGGCCATATGCCGCTGTCGGTGGACGCCGCCTTCCAGGGCGCGGCCCTGGCCTTCCAGGCCTCGCTGTCCAACACGCTGCTGCTGGTGCTGGCGGCGGTGATCACCATGTACATCGTGCTGGGCGTGCTCTATGAGAGCACCATCCACCCGGTGACCATCCTGTCCACGCTGCCCTCGGCCGGCGTGGGCGCGCTGCTGGCCCTGCTGCTGGCGGGGCTGGACCTGGACATCATCGCCATCATCGGCATCGTGCTGCTGATCGGCATCGTCAAGAAGAACGCGATCATGATGATCGACTTCGCGCTGGAGGCGCAGCGCGAGGAGGGGCACACGCCGCGCGAGGCCATCTACCAGGCCTGCCTGCTGCGGTTCCGGCCTATCCTGATGACGACCTTGGCTGCTTTGCTGGGGGCCTTGCCGTTGATGCTGGGGACGGGGGTGGGCAGTGAGTTGCGGCATCCGTTGGGGGTGACGTTGGTGGGGGGCTTGCTGGTGAGTCAGTTGTTGACTCTGTTCACTACGCCTGTGATTTATCTGACTTTTGAAGGGTGGGCGCAGAGGTGGCGGGATCGGTCTTCGCGTGGAGGTGTCCATGCTTGAACTGGGCTTGCGCTTTTGGCTGGCGCCGCTGGCCGGGGTTCGGCCCGGCGGCCGACCTACTTTCTTGTCGCGCGACAAGAAAGTAGGCAAAGAAGCGCGCCCCACTGCCCGCGACCCCTTCGCTTCGCTGCGGGGCCACCTGCGTCGTGGCGCTTGCGGGGTTCGCCGTGAAACTCACTTCGCGCTGGCGCGCTGCGTTCAGACAATCACGGCGAGTCAGATGACGAAGCAGTCCTGTCCTTCGGCAGGACTGCAACCCCGCAAGCGCCACGACACAGGCGCGGGCAGAAGGGGAGTTTGCTCGGGCCATCGCTTCGCTCGGCCTGGGGTTTTTGGGGCTGGATCATGAGCCAGCTTTCCAATCTCTCGGCGCCGTTCATCTTCCGGTCCATTGCCACCATGCTGATGACCATCGGCCTGGCGCTGGCGGGGGCGGTGTCGTATTTCCTGCTGCCGGTGGCGCCGCTGCCGCAGGTGGACTATCCGACGATTTCGGTGTCGGCCAGCCTGCCGGGTGCAAGCCCGGACACCATGGCTGCCACGGTGGCGACGCCGCTGGAGCGGGCGCTGGGGGCGATTGCGGGGGTCAATGAGATCACGTCCAGCTCCAGCCTGGGCAGTACGCGCATCACGCTGCAGTTCGATCTGTCGCGCACGGTGGACAGCGCGGCGCGCGATGTGCAGGCCGCCATCAATGCGGCGCGCACGCTGCTGCCTTCGGGCATGCCGGGCAATCCTACGTATCGCAAGGTGAATCCGGCCGATGCGCCGATCATGATCCTGGCGCTGACGTCCAGCGCGCTGACGCGCGGGCAGATGTATGACGCGGCGTCCACCGTGCTGGCGCAGAAGCTCTCGCAGGTGGAGGGCGTGGGCCAGGCGTCCATCAGCGGCGGGGCGCTGCCGGCCGTGCGCGTGGAGCTGGACCCGGTGAAGCTGGCGGCCAATGGCGTGTCGCTGGACCAGGTGCGTACCGCCATTTCGGCCACGAATGCCAACCGGCCGCTGGGCGCGGTGGAGCGCGAGGACCATTACTGGCAGGTGACCGCCAATGACCAGGCGCGCGTGGCGGCCGACTATGCGCCGCTGGTGCTGCGCTGGAGCAATGGCAATGCGATCCGGCTGCAGGACGTGGCCGATGTCACGGATTCGGTGCAGGACGTGCGCAACTACGGCGTGGCCAATGGCAAGCCCGCCATCCTGCTGCAGATCTTCAAGCAGCCGGACGCCAACATCCTGGAGGCCGTGGCGCGCGTGCGCTCTTTGCTGCCGCAGCTCAAGGCGTCCATTCCGGAGGCCATCGATCTGACCATCGTGTCCGACCGCACGCCCACGCTGCGTGCCTCGGTGGTGGAGGTGGAGCGGGCGCTGTTGATCGCCGTGGCGCTGGTGATCCTGGTGGTGTTCCTGTTCCTGCGCAATGGCCGGGCCACGCTGATTCCGGCCGTGGCCGTGCCGGTGTCGCTGGCGGGCACGTTCGGCGTGATGTACCTGGCCGGCTACACGCTGGACAACCTGTCGCTGATGGCGCTGACCGTGGCCACGGGCTTTGTGGTGGACGATGCCATCGTGGTGCTGGAGAACGTGATGCGCCACATGGAGCGCGGCAAGACCGCGCTGCGCGCGGCGCTGGACGGCGCCCGCGAGATCGGGTTCACCGTGGTGTCCATGAGCCTGTCGCTGATCGCGGTGTTCGTGCCCATCCTGTTCATGGGCGGCATCGTGGGGCGGTTCTTCCGCGAGTTCGCGGTGGTGATGTCGGCGGCGATTCTGATCTCGATGGTGGTATCGCTGACCACCACGCCCATGATGTGCGCGGCGCTGCTGCGCCCGCAGCGTGTCGCTCAGCCGGGCCGGCCGCGCAATGGCCTGCAGCGCGCCTGGGACCGTTTCGGCGCGTGGGTGGGCCGGGCCGAGCGGCGTGCCATGTCCGGCTATCGCGCAAGCCTGGCCTGGTGCCTGCGCCACCAGCCGCTGGTGCTGCTGGTGCTGGCCGGCGTGGTGGCGCTGAACGTGCACCTGTACATGGCCATCGACAAGGGTTTCATGCCCAGCCAGGACACGGGCCGCGTGATGGGCTTCATCCGGGCCGACCAGTCCACCTCCTACCAGGCCATGGAGCAGCGGCTCAAGCGCTTCCTGTCCATCGTGCAGGAAGACCCGGCCGTGGAGTACGTGACGGGCTTCACGGGCGGCGGCCAGCGCAATGCGGCCAACATGTTCATGTCGCTCAAGCCGCTGGCCGAGCGCAAGGTGTCTTCCGACGAGGTGATCAACCGCCTGCGCGACAAGCTCAAGAACGAGCCCGGCGCGCGGCTGTTCATGGTCACGCAAAGCGATATCCGCATCGGCGGGCGGCAAAGCTCGGGCTCGTACGACTACACGCTGCAGGCCGACGATATCCAGGACCTGCGCACCTGGGAGCCGCGCATCCGCCAGGTGCTGTCGCAACTGCCCCAGCTCACGGACGTGAACAGTGATGTCTCCGACTTCGGCCTGCAGACCTCGCTGGTGATCGACCGCGACGCGGCCACGCGCCTGGGGCTGACGGTGGCGCAGATCGACGGCACGCTCAACAACGCCTTCGGCCAGCGCCAGGTGGGCGTGATCTACAACCCGCTCAACCAGTACCGCGTGGTGATGGAGGCCGCGCCCCGCTACCTGCAAAGCCCCGAGACGCTGCGCGGCTTCTTCTTCGTGAACAACCAGGGCGTGCAGGTGCCGCTGACCTCGTTTGCGCGCATCACCACCACCAACACGCCGCTGGCCGTGAACCACGACCGGGGCACGCCGGCCAGCACCATCAGCTTCAGCCTGGCCGAGGGCGTGGCGCTGTCGGACGCCAGTGATGCCATCCGCGCGGCCGTGGCTGATCTGGGCGTGCCCGTGTCGGTGCGCGGCAGCTTCAGCGGCACGGCCGGGGCCTTCCAGCAGGCGCTGTCCGGGCAACCGCTGCTGATCCTGGCGGCCATCATCACCATCTATCTGGTGCTGGGCGTGCTCTATGAGAGCCTGGTGCATCCGCTGACCATCCTGTCCACGCTGCCCTCGGCCGGTGTGGGTGCGCTGATGGCGCTGATGCTGTTCAAGACGGAGTTCTCGCTGATCGCGCTGATCGGGGTGATATTGCTGATCGGCATCGTCAAGAAGAACGCCATCATGATGATCGACTTCGCGCTGGAGCGGCAGCGCGCCGGCCATGCCACGGCTGCCCAGGCCATCTACCGCGCCTGCGAGCTGCGGCTGCGCCCCATCCTCATGACCAGCCTGGCGGCCATCTGCGGCGCACTGCCGCTGGCCCTGGGCCGGGGCGATGGCGCCGAGCTGCGCCAGCCGCTGGGCATTGCCATCGTGGGCGGCCTGATGCTGAGCCAGCTGCTCACGCTCTACACCACGCCCGTGGTCTATGTGCTGCTGGACAGGCTGCGCCAGCGTGTCATGGGCCTGCGTGGCCGCGTGCAGGGCAAGGACCGTGGCACCCCTGTGCCCGCCGCATCACCCCAGTGAACCGAATCCGAAAGCCCAAGCTGATGCAGTCCAAGACACTTCACTCCCCGGCGATCTGGCTGGCCGCCGCGCTGCTGGCCGGCTGCTCCACGCAGAGCGCCTACCAGCGCCCCGCACTCGAGGTGCCGGCCCAGTTCAAGGAAGCCACGCCCGAGGCGGCCGAGGCCGGCATCTGGCGGCCCGCCGATCCGTCGCGCGCGCAAGTGCCCGACAACTGGTGGGAGCTGTTCGGCGACGAGCAGCTCAACCGCCTGCAGCAGCAGGCCGCCACCGGCAACCAGAGCATTGCCCAGGCCGCCGCGCGCCTGCGTGCCGCGCAGGCGGCCGTGGCCAGCAGCCAGGCCGGGCTGTTCCCCACGCTGGGCAGCACGGCCGGCGCCACGCGCTCGCGCAGCGGCGGGGCTTCCGGTGCATCGGGTGCATCAGGCACGGGCGGCAACACCGGCAGTAGCGGCAGTAGCGGCAACATCTCGACCAACTACTCGCTGGGCCTGAACGCCAGCTGGGAGCTGGACCTGTGGGGCCGCGTGTCGGGCACGGTCAGCGCCAGCCAGGCCAGCGCCCAGGCCAGCAGCGACGACCTGGCCGCCGCGCGCCTGTCGGCCCAGGCATCGATCACGCAGACCTATTTCTCGCTGCGCGCGGCCGATGCCAGCGTGCGGCTGCTGCAGGAAACACTGCAGAGCTACGAGCAAAGCCTCAAGCTCACCAACAACCGCTACCGCGCGGGCGTGGCCTCGTCGGCCGACGTGGCCCAGGCCGAGGCGCAGTACAAAAGCACCCAGGCCCAGCTCATCGAGGCGCAGACCAGCCGCGCCCAGCTGGAGCACGCCCTGGCCGCGCTGCTGGGCCTGCCGCCGGCCGCCTTCAGCCTGGAGGCCGGCGCCGAGCTGCCGCCGCCGCCCGAGGTGCCGGCCATGCTGTCGTCCCAACTGCTGGAGCAGCGCCCCGACATTGCAGCGGCCGAGCGCCGCGTGGCCGCTGCCAACGCCCAGGTGGGCGTGGCGCGCGCGGCCTTCTTCCCGGCGCTCACGCTGTCGGCCACGGCCGGCTACCGGGGTGCATCGCTGTCCAACCTGGTGAGTGCGCCCAACCTGTTCTGGTCGCTGGGCCCGTCGCTGGCGCTGGCGCTGTTCGACGGCGGCGCGCGCACGGCGGCCGTGGAGTCGGCGCGTGCCTCGCTGGACCTGGCCGCCGCCACCTACCGCCAGACCGTGCTGACGGCGTTGCAGGAGGTGGAGGACAACCTGGTCACCGCATCCGCCCTGGCGCGCGAGCAGCAGGTGCAGATCGAGGCCGTGGCCGCCGCGCAGAAGGCGCTGGATGTCGTCAACAACCAGTACCGCGCGGGCACGGTGGCCTATCTGAATGTGCTCAGCGCCCAGACCACGGTGCTGTCGGCCCGGCGCAGCCTGATCGATGTGCGCAACCGGCGGCTGGCCGCCGTCAACACCTTGCTCAAGAACGTGGCCGGGCACTGGGAGCCGCTGGGGCCGGCCTCCGTGCAGGGGCCGCAGGCTGTCGCGCGCTGATGTTCAGTCCTGCAGCTCGAAGGCCTGGCGCAATGCTTCGCCGAAGGCTGCGCTGCCGCTGATCGACAGGTTCACCGTGGTGCGGCCATCCCCCGCCGCCACGGATTGCAGGTGCGCCGTGGCTGCGTCAAAGCGCCAGGCCAGCGGCTGGCCGCCGTCGTCCTGGCCCTGCAGCTCGTAGTCCCAGTCGCCGCCTTCCTCGATGGGGCCGCGCCGGCCCTTGAAGCGGCGGTGTGCCCAGGCCAGCACTTGCTCCACCTCGGCCGCCAGCGCCGGCACGCGCGCGGCGGGCACGCTGGCCATGGCGTCCCAGCAGCCCGTGCCTTCGTCGTCTTCGCTGTAGTCGAAATCCAGGTAGTCGAGGGTCATGGTGGCGGTCCGCATGCGTAGTGCGTGGTTGGAAAAGGGAAAGCCCGGCATTGTGCCGCGTGCACAATCGCCCGCATCGCAGAACCGGAAAGACATTCAGATGGACACCGCACAGCAATCGATGGCGCCGCCGATGGTGAGCGCGCAGGCCCTGCGCTTCGGGCGGCCGGGCCTGCTGCTGTGGGATGGCGCCTCGCACGACTGGCCCGTGGGCCTGTGCCTGGTGCGCGGCGGCGAGGGCTGCGGCAAGACCAGCCTGCTGCAAATGCTGGCCGGCCAGTTGCCCTTGCAGGCCGGGCGCCTGGCGTATCCGCAGCAGCCGGACCCCTCGCAGCGCCCCGCGCTGTTCTGGCGTGACCCGCGCGCCGAGCTGTCCAATGCCGAGCGCGCCCGGCCCGCGCAGGAATGGGTGCAGGCACAGCGGCAATTGCATCCGGCGTGGAGCGAGGCGGCATGGCAGGCCCATGCCGACGGCCTGGGCCTGGAGTCCCACCTGCACAAGCCCCTGCTGGCCCTGTCCACGGGCAGCCTGCGCAAGCTGTGGATGGCGGCGGGCTGGGCCAGCGGCGTGCCGCTGCTGCTGATCGACGAGCCGCTGGCCGCGCTGGACCGGGGATCGATCGACCATGTGCAGCGCATGCTGGCGGGGCTCAACCGGGCCGGCCAGCAATCGGCCCCCGTGGCCGGGCATGGCCCCCGCTGCGTGATCGTCGCCCATTGGGACGAGATGCAGGGCGTGGCCTGGGACGACGTGCTGGACCTGCCCGATCAGCCGCCGCTGCGCTGACGGAGCCGGCGTCTACATCGCCACCTACATCGCCTTGAACCGCTGCGCGTAGAGGCGGCTCACGGCCAGTTTTTCCGCTCGCTCGCGCAGCTGCAGCCACAGCCGGCCGGCCTCGTCGCGCTGGGCATTGGCAATGGCGGCTGCGCGCACCACTGTGCCGCGGTGCACCTGCCAGAATTCCTCGGCGTCCAGCCGGGGCAGCAGCTCCTTGAGCGGCGTGCGCACCAGGTACTCATGCGAGGCCGTGAGCACGCGCACGTACTTGTCGGCCGCCTCGAAGTAGACGACGTCGTGCACGGGCACCATCTGGATCTGCGTGCCCACGCCGGCCTGGATCATCTGCAGCGGCGGCTCGGTGGCGGTGGCGGCGGGGGCGGCGGGGGCCGTGGGACCCGCCAGGTGC